>NZ_JASDCV010000023.1:0-90836 GCF_030407755.1 Rhodococcus sp. APC 3903 | reverse complement strand
TCATCCCACCACCCTCGATCGACCCGCAGCAGCACCCGCGGCCGGCGAACACCACCTTCAAAACCTGAGGACGAACCTCAGACATACAACTTCACGCCAGGTCCGCATCGGGGGGAGCACCTCCGATGCGGACCTGGCGTGCGTTCATGTTGGTCAGCCCCCAACCGTCAAGTCGTAGAGAGTCACCCCGTCCACCGTTGTGGCGGTGAAGTTTTCGGTCACCCACGTCGAGATCGCGGTAGCGGTACCTTCCGCGTTCATACCGCCACCCATCCCACCGCCGGCGATGAAGAAGTGAATCTTGCCCTCTGCCACGTACTGCTGGAACTGCGCGAGTGTCGGGGACGGATCACTCCCGTTGAACCCTCCGATAGCCATGACCGGTGACTGCGTCGCAAGCTGATAGCCCGATGCGCTGTTCGACCCGATTGCCGCGGCTACCCACGTGAACTGGTCGGAGTTCTCTTCGAGTGTGGACACGACCGCGGTTCCCGGTGTACTGCCCTGAAGCAAACCACCGGCGGCGCCGCCTCCCATTGCGCCCCGCGTTCCGTCGGTGGTCGATGTGGTGGTACCCGGAGCTGTTGCACCACCGGGCATCTGACCCATTCCTGCAGGGGGCGTTCCCGGCGTTCCGGTGCCAGCCCCGTCAGTCCGACGGTTCCCGCCGTCAGCCGTGCCGCCGAATCCGCCAAATCCTCCGCGACCACCGCCCGGCCCGCCCATTCCACCTTCGACGCTCGGTCCGGCCGAAACTATGGAACCGGTATGCGGAGTGTTGATCGTGTCGATCGCGTACGCAGTCGGACCCGCCAGACCGGTGAAGATCGCCGCGAGAATCACTGCCACAGCCAATCGACCTCGCGTCGCTGCCGGAATCAGCACTGCCACGGCAGTGACGATGCCGACGACCAGAATCGCCCAGCGAAGCCACGGTACGAACGAAGGCGAGCGTCCGAGCAGTACCCACGCCATCGCGACGGTTGCCGCCAACGACACTGCCAGAACGAGGCGAACCCAGAGGACGTCACGATGACGCCAAGCGAATACGGATCCTGAACCGATCAGTGCGGCGATCGCCGGCGCCAGCGCAACGGTGTAGTAAGCGTGGAAGATTCCCGCCATGAAACTGAAGGTCAGTCCGGTCACCAACAGCCACAGTCCCCAGACGATGAATGACGCGCGCTGTGTGTCAGCGCGGGGAGCCCTGCCTCGCAGCACGATTCCAGCCACCAGAAGTATCAGTGCAGCAGGAATCAACCAGGCAATCTGTCCACCCTGGGCAGATTCGAACAGTCGGGTAATGCCGGTACTCCCCCACATACCGCCACCGGCGCCACCACCTGGTGCCATGCCTCCCGCTGCCATACCGCCTGCGGCCTCGCCCATTCCGGGGAAGCCTCCCGCAGCAGCACCGGCCGCAGCATCACCAGCACCGCGCATTCCGCCGCCGCCGACGCTTCCGGTCTCGTTGCCGCTCAAGCGTCCGAGCCCGTTGTAGCCGAGTGTCAGTTCGAGAATCGAATTGTTCTGCGAACCACCGATCCACGGACGTGAGTCGGCCGGCCACAGTTCGACGATTGCCAACCACCATCCGGCGGAGACGATCAGTCCGCCCAGTGCCGCGAACAGTTGGAGTACACGCTTACCCAGTTTCGGCGGTCCGGCGATCAGATAGGTGAGCGCCAGCGGTGGAACTACCAACATGACCTGTAATTGCTTTGTCAGGAAACCGAATCCGCAGAAGATACCGACCAACACCAGCCAGCGGGTGCGACCGTCCTGCACGGCGCGCATCATCGCCCACACTGCTGCGATCATCAGGAGCACCAGCAGGGCATCCGGGTTGTTGAACCGGAACATCAGCGCCGCTACGGGTGTGAGCGCAAGTACCAAGCCGGCGAGGAGGCCGGCGGCCGCACCGAAATACCGTCGAACCGTTCCCCACAACAGCGCAACCGATCCGACTCCGAGGAGTGCCTGCGGCACCAACATCGCCCAGGAATTGAGTCCGAAGATACGAACCGACAGCGACATCAACCACAGGGACATCGGCGGCTTGTCGACGGTGATCGAGTTGGCAGCATCCGAGGAACCGAAGAAGAAGGCCTTCCACGACACCGAACCTGCCTGGACCGCAGCAGCATAGAACGAGTTGGCCCATCCGGACGCGCCCAGGCCCCAGATGTAGGCGACTCCGGTACCCACCAACAACACTCCGAGCGCCCACGGTTCCCAGCGCACCTGACGCTGCGGTTCCGGCGCCGGCAGCGGCGCGGCGAGTGTCTCTGCAGTGGCGGTCATCGATTGGCTCCTACGGATTGTGCAGTGCGAAACACCCAGCGCAGCGCGACGAATCGGCTCACTGTGGCAACAAGATTGGCAATGACGAGTACGGCAAGCTCCACGTGCTTGGACGCGTCGGGCGCCATGACGTCGAGAACGAACAACGATCCGCTGGTGAGCAGTAGACCGAACCCGAACACGAGCAGGCCCTGCATCTGGTGACGGGCGGATCCTTCCGACCCGCGGATCCCGAAGGTGAAGGCTCGATTGGCGGCGGTGTTGAATACCGCGGTCACCAGCAATGCGACGGCGTTGGCCCACTGCGCCCCCATTACCGAGTGCAGTGCGAGGTAGAGCAGTGCGTACGCGAGTGTCGAAATGACTCCCACCACGGCAAAGCGCGAGAGCTGCCCGACCATTCCGCGAGGGACTCCGGGAACCAGTGGTTCACGTCCGAAACTCGCCCTGAGCTCGGCCAAGGGAAGGGAACCGGTCGACAGTGCTCGCCCGACGCGGACCACACCTTTGAGGTCGGCAACTGCGGTGGCAATGATGTCCACCCGACTGTCCGGATCGTCCACCCAGTCGACGGGGACCTCGTGAATCCGCATGCCCGCTCGCTCGGCCAGCACGAGCAATTCGGTATCGAAGAACCACCCGGTGTCCTCCACCAGCGGAAGTAGTTGCCGCGCAACATCGACTCGCATGGCTTTGAATCCGCACTGAGCGTCGGAGAAGCGAGCATGCAGTGCGCTTCGGAGGATGAGGTTGTAGCTACGTGAGATGAACTCGCGTTTGGGGCCGCGTACCACGCGCGACGAACGTGCCAACCGGGAACCGATGGCGATGTCCGAGTGGCCGGAGAGCAGCGGAGCAATCAACGGCATCAGGGCATTGAGATCGGTGGAGAGGTCGACGTCCATGTACGCGACCACGTCGGCATCGGAGTCGCTCCACACCTGCCGCAGTGCTCGACCACGGCCCTTCGCATCCAGGTGGACGACCCGGACGTCGTCGAATTCTTCGGCGAGGGAACGTGCGAGTGCCAACGTGCCGTCGACACTGGCGTTGTCCGCGATGGTAATTCGTGCAGAGAATGGCACCTGTGTGCGTAAATGCCGGCGCAGGCGCCGCACGCACGTCTCCAGGCCTGCCTCTTCGTTGTATACCGGGACGACCACGTCCAGCACTACAGTCGTCGCGGAAAGCTCCCCTGCGTCCGTGCTGCCCGCGGTCTGCATGGCTTCTGTCGTCATGCGTCCTAGATTTGTCGGGCCGGCTCCGACGAACCTGCGTCCAGCCTGGGAGTTTCCTGGCAACCGGACGCGGGCTAATCTCGGGGTATGCCTTCAGTCTTCAGCGCCATCATCAACGGAGATCTACCAGGACGTTTCGTGTGGGAGGACGACGACGTTGTCGCGTTCCTGACCATCGCGCCGGTAACGCAGGGCCACGTACTCGTGGTACCGCGAGCCGAGGTCGATCAGTGGCAGGACGTGGATCCTGAACTCTTTGCCAAAGTCACCGCGGTTGCCCGCACCCTGGGTCAGGCTGTGCGGAAGGCGTTCGACGCGCCTCGGGCGGGTCTCCTCATCGCAGGTCTGGAAGTTCCGCATCTTCACGTTCACGTCTTCCCCGCATACGACATGGGGAACTTCGACATCAGTGGCGCCGATACTTCGCCGTCACCCGAATCTCTCGACGAGGCGCAGACCAAACTCAAGTCGGCGCTACGCGACCTCGGCTTCGAGTCAACTGTCTCGACTCGTTGATCGCGTACCTTCGACCGAATTTCGCTGGCCGATAACTGGACTCCCCGCCGCAGCCTCCAACGGAGGTTGCGGCGGTCGCATTTGTCACTCCTACCGACCGTGACCTGCGATTGCACACCGAACAGTCCGTTTCGCGCTGTCGCGCGAGCACGAGATTCGCTGCTACCGTGGGGCGCTGGTCCGGGACCTAGGGCCCTAAAACTGGTTCACGTGTTAACAGTCGGAGGACAAGGGAGCAATGCAGGAACGTGCCAAGATCAGTCGCCGACAGATTCTTCAAGGCGCTGCTGATCGGTTCGAAGTCACGGGGTACGGCAGCACGAGCATGAATGACATCGTGTCCGCGGCGCAGATGACCAAGGGCGCGGTCTATTTCCACTTCTCGTCCAAAGACGAATTGGCTCAGGCGGTCATCGAAGAACAGCACCAGATGTCGATCACTGCCTTCACTGAAGTTGCAGCCACAGGCGCACCGGCACTGGAACAGCTCGTCATGGTGTGCCACGAGATGGGCCGCCAACTCGTCGCGGACCCGATTGTTCGTGCGGGAGTCCGACTTACCCTCGAATTGGCCTCTGCCGACGGTTCGCAAGGCCCGTACGTCGTGTGGATCCGCGAGCTTCGAAAACTGGCCGAGGCCGCGAAGCTCGAAGGCGACATCCGCGACGACGTGGAGCCGGAATCGGTGGGTCGCGTGGCGATCTCGGCATTCACCGGCGTTCAACTGGTTTCGAACGTGCTCACCAGACGAAGCGATTTGAACGACCGTATCGACGAATTGTTCACCATCCTGTTGGCAGGCGTGGTCTCGGACAAGCGTCGGACCGACGTCGCCGAACTGGTCGGGCGTCGCCTCGAAACTTATGCGTCCTGACCCCCGCAACACCCTGACCCCCGGAACACCCTGACAATCGGTTGATTCGGCGTATCAGCACCGAACCGTGCGCCAACCTTCGTCGATTCGTACAAGACCCCCCGGCGTCGACTCACTATCGTCAGATCCACGAATAACCCAGATATACGGATACCGACGAAAGGGCTTCTCGAATGACCGAAACCGCCACGTACGTTGAGAGCGCACAGCAGGAGATCGCTGCTGTACTCGCCGAAGCGAAGACCGATGCGTTCGTCCACGCACGCGACATCGATTCCGGCGAAGAGTTCGGCTACGGCGCTGACGAAGGTGTCATCCTCGCCTCCGTTTTCAAGATTCCTGTTGTACTGCAGTACGCCCGTGAAGTTGCGGCCGGCACCCTCGATCCGACCGAGCACGCCACGGTGACCGCCGAGTTCCGCTCCGGCGGCATCGGTATCGGCGGCTGCGCCGATGACGTGACCGCAAGCTGGCGAGATCTCGCTCTGCTCATGATGAGCTTCAGCGACAACGCCGCCACGGATTTCCTGTACGGACGCCTCGGACTCGACAACATCGTCGCAACGCTGCGCGGGCTCGGTTTGGAGAAGACCAACTTGGTCCGTGACTGCCGTGGTCTGTTCAAATCGGTCTACGACGACCTCGGTGTCGACAAGGGCACCTTGCTGGAAATGCCGCCCATCGAAATTCTTCGGACAATTTCCGTCATGGATCCGGCCCGCTCCAACTCCAGCACTCCTCGTGAGATCACAATGTTGCTGGCTGCAATCTGGAGGGACGAAGCCGGCCCCGCATCGGCCTGTGAAGAAGTCCGAACCATCATGAGCAAGCAGGTCTGGCCGCATCGCCTTTCGTCCGGTTTCCCCGACGAGGTCACTGTCGCCGCCAAGACCGGAACGCTGGGATTGGTACGAAACGAAGCCGGCGTCGTGGCGTACCCGGACGGCAAGCGTTACGCCGTCGGTGTCTTCACCAAGTCCCACGAGCTCACCCACCGCGCCCCGAAGATCGACGCCTCCATCGGAACCGTCGGCCGCATCGCTGTCGAAGCACTTCGCAACAACAGCTGATCTGAACCCACTGACAAAGAATGCGGGTCGCGCTGAGAAATCAGTGCGACCCGCATTTTTCGGATTTCGAGCTAGCGTGGACCGCGCAGACGAAGATGCACCATCAACCGGAAGCGGACGTTGGGATCGTCCAGGTCCAACGCGGCCATACCCTTCAACTTGCTGAGACGATACCGAAAGGTGTTGGGGTGTACGTGCAATGACGCCGCGGCGTCACCGACGTCACCGAAGGCGTTGAGCCACGCATCGAGCGTGTCGACGAACGAGGTCGCGTGAGCTGCGTCGTGGCTGGCGATCGCCTCGATGGGTCCGAGGTCCGAGAACCCTTCGGCTGCAGCTTCCGACGCGATCTCCAACAGGATGGCATCGACGTGGACGCTACTGAAGGTGGCGACGCTGCCCGACGCTCGTCCCGCCAACAACACTTCGAGGGCATGTTCGGCGTCGCGCTTCGATCGGCTCAGCTGCGCCGGTCTGGTCACGACCCGGCCGATCCCGATGATCGTGTCGCCGGACGCTCCGGTTCGGTCCAGGAAGTCCGAGGCCACACGGAACGCCTGTAGCTCGGCTTCTGCCGGGGAATGCCCTCGCACTGACAGCACCGCGTAGCCGGTTCCGTTGACCAGAGCAGCAGCCGACTGCGAATGGACCGCGCCCAGGTGCATGGCCAGAGCGTCGGTCAGCCGCACCACATGGGCTGCGTCGTCCGGCTTCGACGATCCTTCGAAAGACCTGCGGCCCAATGCCATCACGAGTGCGGGACCGGTCCCGAGGCCGAGGCGATTCATCGCGTCGACCGCACCGGATCCACCGTCGAGAAGGGTTGCGATCAGGTCTGCGCGCAGTCGACGCTCGGCGTCGGCGCCGCCGCGCAACCGCAACATCTGCAGTGCAATCAACCCAGCCGAATCGCGCAGTGCACGCATCCGGTCCTCGGACATCGGCTCACCGGTTGCCACCCACATGGAGCCGAGGAACTCGTCGCCGGCTCTGATGGACACGGCGATACGACCCATTTTTGTACCGAGGGTCTCGGCCGAAACCCACACCGGATCATCGCTGCGATAGAGCCGGTCGAAGACTCCCGCTTCTTCGAGCACGCGAATGTACTGGTCAGGAACTTGCCGCTCCAGCACGGTCGCGATACGTGGACCGTCACCTTCTTCCTGACGTCCGGAGAAGGCGATGACCCGTGAGCTTCGGTCCTCGATCGTGATCGGCGCATCCAGAAGTGCGCTGACGGCGTTGGCGAAAGCGAACAGATCGCCGGCCGGTCCACCTCCGCGGGAGTGGATGTGCCCGACTTCGTTCCGTGCCGAGAGCACCGAATGAAGCAGGCTTGTGAGCTGAACCCACGAAACTCCACGCGCCAAGGTCAATACGACAACGCCGGAGGAGATGATGGATTCACGGTCGGCATCGCTGACCTCGGTGGTCACTCGCGCGACCACCACGCGTACTCCGCGCTCGGCCAGGCCGGCCACGGACTCCGCGATACGTTCGCCTCCGGTGATGCCGACGAGCAGCACCATGGAGTCCGGTGTCGAGGGTGAGTCGTCGTCGGGGTCGTGAATGACCACCGAGGCGATCTCCTGGACCGCCTCCGGGTCGCCGACAACCGGGTTCAGCACCGTAGTTCCCACGTCTTCGAGAAGCCGCACCAAACTGATGCGAGGTCGTACGGTGCCCACGTCTATCACTCCTTCGTCCTGTGAACGAAGTGTGTCATAGTGATTCGTCAAAGCCGATCCATGCCGATCCATTCGACCGACGTGGTGATTGCTTCGAGCAGGTCAGGGATCGGTTCGACGCCGATGCCCGGCCCTTCCGGAACCTTCACGTAACCGTTGTCGAGTACGAACGGCTCGGTGATGTCTTCGGCGAAGTACCGGTCGGAAGCCGACGTATCGCCTGGTAGGACAAATCCGGGGAGCGCGGCGAGGGCGACGTTGGCAGCCCTGCCGATTCCGGTCTCGAGCATTCCGCCGCACCACACGGCAATTCCGTTGGCCTTGCAGACGTCGTGGATACGACGCGATTCCAGATAACCGCCCACACGTCCCGGTTTGATGTTCACCACGCTGCACGCACCGATTGCCAGAGCGTCGGCGGTGACCTTCGCGGAGGTGATCGACTCGTCGAGGCAGACCGGCGTCCGCATCATCTCGGCCAGCCTGGCGTGGCCACGCAGTTCCTCTTCGGGAAGCGGCTGCTCGATCAGCAGGAGGTCGAAGTCGTCGAGCCGCTGGAGATGGCGCGCGTCAGCCAGGGTGTACGCGGTGTTCGCATCGACCTGGAGGAGTACGTCGTCGCCGAACCTCTCGCGGACTGCGCGAACCGGCTCGATGTCCCAGCCCGGTTCGATCTTCAGTTTGATGCGCAGGTATCCGGCGTCGAGGAACCCGGCTACCTCTTCGAGCAGTTCGTCGATCGAATTCTTGATACCCACCGAAACACCCGCGGGTACACGATCGACTACTGCACCCAGGTACGAAGACATGCTCGTCCCGGCGGCCCGTAACTCGGCGTCGAGAAATGCGGTTTCCAGTGCCGCTTTGGCCATGGGGTGTCCGGCGAACTGTTCCATCGTCGCGCTCAGTGCGTGCACGTCGGGATCGGTGAGTTCACCCAGAGACGGAATCAGGAACTTACGAAGGACTTCGGCGGCGCCGTCCGTGTATTCGGAGCAGTAGCGAGGCTCGGACATCGCAACGCACTCGCCCCAGCCCTCCGACTCCGAGGCGACGACCTTGACGAACAACACGTCCTTGGTGGTCTCCGTGCCGAACGAGGTTCGGAACGGCGCCTTCAACGGCATTGCTGCCCGGCGTAATTCAACTCCGTCGATCTTCACGATGTAACCTCCGCTGTAGTCCTGCCTGCCTGTGTTCCCGGCGCACGGTCCAGTACATATTTTCCGGTCCTGGTGACTGCGAGAACCACTCCGTTCTCGGCGAGCACACCCCCGAGAGTCTCGCGGACTGCCAGGCGCCAGTCGTTCGCTGCCGCCGGGTCCGACTTACGCAGTGTGTACACGTCATTCGGTGTAGCCACCGTGACGAATCGATTCTTGGTCGACTTCAACACGGGCAGACCGGCTTCGGAGATCGACAACAGTTCGCTCGCTCCCAACGACTCGGGAGTCGGGACCTCTCCCGAACCGGCGACGACGTCGGAAACCTTGCTGCTACCGATTTCCCAGTCGATCAGCAATCGGTCGCTGTCTGCGCCGCCGTTGAGACTGTCGTTCATCGGCGCGTAGAAACGCGGCAGATACTGGATCGGGAACGCACCGAGTTTCGAGACGTTGAAGTAGGCATTGCGAGCGACGAGCGGGTCGAAAGTCCACCGCACGTGGAGAATTCCTCGTTCCAGTGCCCACGCTCGCTGGAACAGTTTCAACGCGAGGCCGATGTGCCCGTTCTGCACGTTCGGCAGGATCCCCGTGATGTGTGAATGCAACGAACGATGTTGCGGTTCCTCGAAGAATGCAACCGAGCCGCCGATCAGATCTCCGCCACGAAAAGCGCCGGCGACGTAGTTACCGGAGTGCGCGAGCGCTTTCATCATGTCCCGATGAACGGGAGGGTTGCCGCTCTCCGGTTGCCATACCTTCTCGAACAGACCGAATACCTGTTCCAACTCGGCATGCCCGGTGACGGTTTCGATAGTCACACATGCAAGCAGAGCGGCTTGCTCGGCCTGGCTGATTGCTTGCCGCATCCGTGAAGGCGATACACCTCCGAATGGTTGAACGGTCTTGCGTTGGACATTGTTCGGCGACGTCATCGTCACAGTCCTCCCTCCAGGATTCGAGTCACCAGACCGGCCAACAAGGTGGCGCGCGGGATCATCTGATCTATCTCTACGTGTTCTGTCGCTGCGTGGGCACCACCGCCGACGGCACCGAGGCCGTCCAATGTGGGAGTTCCGACTGCGGCAGTGAAATTTCCGTCCGACGCACCGCCGACGGCGCAGTCGCGAAGCATCCCCAAGCCGCTCTCACTGCTGACCTGGTGAGCGAGAAAGTACAGCTTCTCCGAAGACACTGATTCCAGTGGTCCACGGTTGGGGCCTCCGGACACCGAAATTCGACTTTCGGCCAACGCCGGTGTCAGTGCACGGATCGAACGGTCGATGCGTTCCTGCTCCTTCGCGGACCACATGCGAACGTCACACCACAGTTGCGCTTGCGCTGCAACGGTATTGGTGGTCGTGCCGCCACTGATCACGGACGGAACCACCGACGTTCCCGCCGCCGGGTCCGCGAGCTCCACCACGGCCTGAATCTGATGTGCGAGCTCAACTACGGCGTTCACACCTCGCTCCGGTTCCAGTCCGGCGTGTGCAGCGCGTCCCTCGATGTCGACGCAGTACAGCGACATACCCTTGCGCGCGGTCTTCACCGCGCCGTCGGCGGCGGCCTCGAGTACCAGCACAGCGTCGACCTGACGGGCTTGCTCCTCGATCAGTGCGCGCGAAGTCGGGGAGCCGATTTCCTCGTCGGAATTGAGGAGCACGACCACCCCGTCGAGCGACAGAAGCGATGCGAGCGCATGGAAGAGCTGGACGATGCCGGCCTTCATGTCGAAGACTCCGGGTCCGGTGGCGATGTTGTCGGTGACCGACCAGGGCAACTCCGCGAGCGTTCCGAGCGGCCAGACGGTGTCGAAATGGCCCAGGAGCATCACCTTCGGCTCCGCGCCGAACGACCAACGCAAGTGCTGGCGTCCGTCGATACGGATACGTTCGGGGGCGCTTCCGAGATGGCGTTCGCCGATGTCGGCCACCACGTCCGCACATGCATCGACTGCGCCGAGGTCGGAACTGGGCGACTCGGCGGTTACCAGCGCCGCCAGGTCCGCCACCATTGATTTCTTGTCCACTCCGACGCTCTCCTGTCACCGACTTGCAACTTCGCAGTCAAGCTTGGCCGAAGCGACCCTGTCGGATCTTGTCCAAGACTCCTGTCCTTCGGGCTCGGATTCGTCGTGTGTCACGAACAGCTGGGTGTGACAAGCAACTGGGTGTCATCAAGCAGGTGTGTCAGGTACCGATCTCGGTTCGGGCGGCAAACAGCTCGGGAAAGAAGCTCAACTCCAGCGCACGTTGCAGGAACCCGGCACCACCACTCGAACCGCCGGTCCCCTTCTTCATGCCGATCACCCGCAGCACGGTCCGAAGATGCCGGAACCGCCACAGCTGAAAGCTCTCCTCGAGGTCGACCAACTCCTCGAATGCCTCGTACGCCGTCCAGTGCTGTTCGACGTTCTCGTAGATTGCCTTGACCAGCGGAATCAGCTCGTCGTTTCGCACGTAGGGCGCGCTGACGTCTCGTTCGAGAGCCGACGCCGGAACGTCGTACCCCTGCCGGGACAGGTACCGCCAGAACTCGTCGTACAGCGTCGGCTCTCCGAGCAGGGTCTCCAACAATCGATGGGCGGACGGATCCGATTCGAACACCTTCAGCATGCCGGCGTTCTTGTTTCCGAGCACGAATTCCACGGCGCGGTACTGGTACGACTGGAACCCCGACGAGTTGCCGAGAACGCCCCTGAACTCCGCATACTCCGCCGGCGTCAGTGTCGCCAACACGGACCACTGTTCGGTCAGAGTGGCCTGGATGTGTTTGACGCGTGCGATCCGCTTGAATGCGACCCGAATGTCGTCGGCAGCGATCGCTGCTCTGGCCGCCCGTATCTCGTGGAGAAACAGCTTGAGCCACAACTCGCTGGTCTGGTGCTGAATGATGAACAAGAGTTCGTCGTGGTGTTCCGGCTCGCTCACCGGATGCTGCGAATCCAGGAGGGTATCGAGTCCGAGGTAGGCCCCGTAACTCATCTTCTCGGAAAAATCGGTGACGACGTCGTCTTCGATCTTTCGTGTGCCGTCCGTTGCCGACATCTTCAGTCTCCTTCTCAGAATTTCGCCGGGGTCTGCGGAACGATCATGGCCACCAATGCGGCAGCGCTCGTCGCTCCGACCAGGACTCCGAATGCAGCCATGTACGAGAACTGGTCCACCATCCATCCCATCACGAGCGGGGTGATGAAACCGGCGAACTGACCACAACCGTTGATCAAACCCATTCCGGAACCGAGGAATTCGGAAGGAAGTGCCCGCAACGGCATCGCGAAGATCGACATCGAACACAGACCGCTGATGCCTAGAGCCAACGTCTCGTAGAACGTGAACATCGCGACGGTGTCAGCGGTGGTCATCAGGAACAACAGGACTGCCGACGTGGCCATACACGGAACCAGAAGAATCCGAGCCCGGTCGTGGAAGTACTTGTCCACCAACCGCCCGCCCACGATCGTGGCCAGCGCCGTGACGATGAAAGGGATCGCGGCAAAGATTCCCGTGTCGATCAGCGAGAGTCCCTTGTCGTTGAGCAGATAACTCGGCACCCAGGTCATCAGACCGTACGCGGACATGTTGGCCAGGCAGAACAGAATTGCGAACTTCCACACCGACGCGGACTTGAACACCGCGGCGCGAGAGTGCTCGCTCGCCAGAGGTTGCAGCGCAGCCTCCGGATCTTCCGAGATGTCCGTGTCCAACGGTGCCGGCAGCACCAACCACACCACCGTGCCGATCACAGCGCCGACGATCGCCACCAGCCAGAACGCGTCACGCCACCCCACGGCCATGAGGACCGGCGCGATGATCAGCGGTGCGACGCCGGGGCCGAGGTTGTTGGCGCCGAGCATGAAACCCATCGCGGTCGCTCTGGTTTTCGGACGCGTCCGCTCAGCCAAAGCCTTGAACGACGCCGCCGGAAAGAGCCCCTGGCTGATACCGAACATCGCACGCATGACCATCAGCGAGATGAGACCCCACGCGAACCCTGTCAACGCGGTGAACACCGACCACAGGATCAACGCCACGATCAACAGTGGCCTGGGTCCGAAGCGGTCGGCCAACATTCCGCCGGGAACCTGCCCGAGCATGTAGAAGATCGCGAAGACCGAAACCACACCACCCAACTGCGTACTGCTGAGCGAGAATTCGTCGCCGATCATCGGAAGCGCAAGCCCGATCATGACGCGATCCACCATGTCGATCAACCAGATAGTACTGAGCAGCCCCACCGTAACGGTGGTCGTGCGACGAATCGACTTGTTGTCCACCATGTTTCGAACCGAACCGCCGGTCCCCCGCGATGGTTCTTCCACTGTGACGCGTTCCGCCTTCATCAAGCCTCCCGAATTGTCTTGTGCCGCATGGACTAGAACATTGAAAAGACTGATGAAGTGTGACAGCGAACACGTCTACCGCATTGGTCCGTTTCACCAATACCTGAAGCAACGTTTGGTCGGTCGGAACATGTTCTGCCCCAGTAGATGACAAATGCCGCCGACGCACACGGCGTCGGCGGCATTTCGCGATAGAGTCGCTACTTCATCACGTGCGATTGGCGACTGCCACGATCGTCGAGACGCCTGCGGCTGCAAGCCGAGCATTGACAGTGATCAGGCCGAGAATGTCGTCGACGCTGCCGAGTGTGTGCGAAATCGTACGATCCGAAATCCGTCGTGAGCCGGGAACAGCCTCGGCGAGTTCAGCTCCCGTAGTGGTGGGGTGAACGATCTCGAGGGTCCACTCGTCACGCAGCTCGACCGGCTTCAGTGTGTCGGCCTTGCGCACTGCGCGCTCGGCGCCTGCTCGGATCTGCTCGCACGCCAGCGACGGCGGCAGCGAATTGGTTGCCGACCATCCGTGTGCCTTCTTGACCTCGACGGTCTCGGTTGTCGGCGAGGCCGCGTCCACCAAACCACAGATGATGTCGTCACCGGTCACGAGACCGACGGGAACGCCCTGGGTGGCAGCGTAGAGGGTGTTGACGTCGGTCTCAGAGACGGACTTGCCGTCGAGGCGGACGTCGGCGAACAAACTCGAGAACGTGTGCGCCAAGACGCCGGGTCCACCAGCTGGTGCGTGATAGCCGACAAACAGGGCGACGTCGTGATCCGACGTCATTCCTTCGGCCATGCACTGCATCTTGGGTGATCCGAAGATCAGGCGCGCCCGTGGATCCAGATCGGCGTGAAGCAGGTTGTCCATCGTTCCGTGGCTGTCGTTGACCAGGACGCTCGTCGCACCGGCGTCGAACGCACCGGCGATCGCAGCATTGGTCTCGGCAGTCATGAGCATCTGCGCACGGTGGTAGCCGCCACCGCCGCGGATCGTCTGATCGAGCGTCGCGATACCCGCGATACCCTCCATGTCCACCGAAATATAGACGTGCATTCCTGTCCTCCATCGATCTCAATCGGCTGAATTGATAACTTCGCTTTCACCTTCACACTCGACTGCATTCGTTTCTTGTCCGGTCGAACGGTGAGTCGGCCTCCATTTGGGACGTTCACACCAGAATCCGATACCCGAGCCGTGAAACCATCGGGACATTCGCCGGGCCAGGCGGTTCGACCAACGACAGGAGTGCAGCGCTGATGCAGGTCCACGACATCGTGTTCACCGGCGGCCGCGTCGTCGATCCCGCATCGGGGACCGACGAGGTTCGGGGCATCGCGATCACCGACGGCAAGGTCTCGGCGTGGGGTCACGACGCGATCGAGGCTCGGCAGACGATCGACGTGACCGGTCAGGTGATCTGCCCCGGATTCATCGACCTGCACAGCCACGGACAGGAAA
Source organism: Rhodococcus sp. APC 3903 (assembly GCF_030407755.1). NCBI lineage: Bacteria > Bacillati > Actinomycetota > Actinomycetes > Mycobacteriales > Nocardiaceae > Rhodococcus > Rhodococcus sp. APC 3903. The sequence goes on along the minus strand of NZ_JASDCV010000023.1, from coordinate 76,176 downwards.
TCGCCGAGCAGCGACTTCAGGCGTTGGACGGAGTGACGACGGCCCTCGAACTGGAGGCAGGCGTCATTCCTGTTGCGAAGGCATATGCGCGTGCCGGTGCCGAGGGGCGCCCGATCAACTACGGCTACGCGACGTCGTGGGCGCACGCACGCATGATCGAACTCTCGGGCGCCGATCCCGATGGCGACATCAGGACTCTCCTGCACCATGTCGGTTCCCCGAGCTGGCAGGGCGAACCCACCGCCTCCCAGCGCGCCCACATTCTCGAACTCCTCGAAAACGATCTGGCCGCAGGTGCTCTCGGCATCGGCGTGGTGGTCGGGTACGCCCCGAAATCCGATCCGGCCGAGTACCTGCAGGTGGCGGATCTCGCGGCCCGAGCCGGTGTTCCCACCTACACCCATGCGCGCCCACTCATCTCGGCCGATCCGTCGAGCCCGGTGGACGGCGCCGTCGAAATCGCCCGTGCAGCAGCCGAAACCGGCGCGCACATGCACTACTGCCACGTCAACAGCACCTCGGGAATGCACGTCGACCATGCACTGTCCGTGGTGGCTCAGGTCCAGGCAGCCGGATCTCGCGTCACGACAGAGGCGTATCCGTACGGGTCAGGCTCGACGGCCGTCGGAGCTGCGTTTCTCGATCCAGACAAGCTGCATCTGATGAATCTGACACCACGATCGCTGACTTTCGTGCCCACCGGTGAACGTATCGCGGACCGCAAGCAGCTGGAACATCTTCGGGCAACCGACCCCGGCGGACTGGTGTTGGTGGAGTTCCTCGACGAGAACGACACCGTGCAGCGCGAGTTCCTCGAACGCGCGATGACCTTCGACCGTGCCGCCATCGCGAGCGACGCGATGCCGCTGACCTGGCCAGGCCGTACCGCTGCCGATGCGTTGCAGTGGCCATTGCCGGAGAAGGCACTCGGCCATCCCCGCGGCGCCGGCACCTATGCACGTGCGATTCGTACGCTGTACCGCGAGCGTCAACTGCTGTCGCTGTCGGAGATCATCGCGCGCTGCTCGTTGATCCCCGCGCAGATTCTGGAGGAGTCGGTTCCCTCGATGGCGACGAAAGGTCGGATCAGCCCCGGTAGCGACGCGGACATCCTCGTTTTCGACCCCGAGCGAATCACCGACAACGCCACCTACATCGACGGCACCCGTCCCTCCACCGGAATCAGCCTCGTGCTGGTCGGCGGCGTACCCGTCGTCGAAGGCGGTGCCGTGGTCCAGGACGCGTTGCCCGGTCGCCCGGTACGCCGCTCATAGCCGGATCTCGTTCTGACCTGCATAGTTCTGACAGAAAGTCACCACACATGAACACATCGTCTGCAATCAACGGCACAATCGATGCCATGACGGATTTCGCGAACCCCCCGATCGGTTGGCAGCACAAGGCATTCGGCACCGACCTCCAAGGCCGCGACGGCTCCGACCTGGAGCCACTGGGGATCTCTGCGCTCGACGGCAACCTCCTGCTACCCGTGATGACACTCGATCGTGCAGCGATCGCGCACAATGTCGACCTCATGGCGCAGTTCTGCTCCGATCACGATGTGGATCTGGCGCCACACGCGAAGACCACGATGAGCCCCGAACTGGTTCGTCGGCAACTCGACGCCGGGGCTTGGGCGATGACGGCGGCAACCGTTGCGCAGGCACGCATTCTGCGTGAGTTCGGTGTGGACACCATCATCATCGCCAGCCAGGTTCTCGATCCCGCCGGCATTCGGTGGATCTGCGACGCCCAGGCCACCGACCCCGATTTCTTCGTCACCACCCTCGTGGACTCGGTCGAGAGCGTCCGCCTGATGGAACAGTTGATCGCGAAAGTCTCACCAGCCAGCCGTATCCGGGTTCTCGTCGAACTCGGCTACGACAGCGGACGCGCGGGCGCTCGCACTGTCGAGCAAGCACTCGACGTCGCACGCGCAGCATCGCAGGCACCTTCGTTGATTCTCACCGGAGTCGAGGGGTTCGAGGGCATGATGCCCGGAGCCTCGGTAGCAGCCCGCCGTATCTCCGTCGATTCGTATCTCAAATCCGCGCGGGTTTTCACGGAAATCTGTGTTGCCGAGAACCTGTTCGAGAACAACTCCGCGAAGGCTCCCCGGCCACTGGTCACTTTCGGCGGCAGTGCATTTCACGATCTCGTTGTACGCGAACTGGCCGGACGGTGGGCACTCGACAACGGTGTACGCGTCGTGCTGCGCAGCGGTTGCTACATCACTCACGATCACGGTCTCTATGCCGAGACTTCGCCATGGGCAGACGGACCACGAACTCTGCAGGGAGCCGCAGAGGTCTGGGGCGTAGTGCTCTCAATACCTGAACCCGGACGGGTGATCCTGGGCTTCGGCCGCCGCGATGTCGGTTCCGACGCAGGCTTTCCCATAGTCCTGTGGCGCCGACGCGACGGATCCAACCGACCAGCGCGAGAACTGACCATCACCGCGCTCAACGACCAGCACGCGTACGTCGACGTTCCGGCTGACTTCGACGTGAAGGTCGGCGATCTGCTCGGTTGCGGAATCTCGCATCCCTGCACCACGTTCGACAAGTGGTCACTGATTCCCGAGGTCGATTCGGATTACCGCGTCGTCGGCACGGTGCACACCTACTTCTGAGGGGCCGGTTGCGGTAATCCGGCGTCAGTCGTCCTTCGGGTCACGCGGCAATTCGACGCGGAACGTCGTCCCCTGCCCGAGGGAGGTCTCGACGCTGACGGTTCCGTCGTGCGCTGCAACCAAAGCCGAAACGATGGACAGGCCGAGACCGGCGCCCCCGGTCTCACGGGTGCGAGAGGTGTCGGCGCGGTAGAAACGCTCGAAGATCCGCGCGGCATCCTCGTCACTCAAACCCTGACCGGTATCCGAAACCTCGACCACCGCGGAGTTCTCGGTCGTACCGACACGAACGGTGACCTGCGCATCCGGCGGAGTGTGTTTGATCGCGTTGCCCACCAGATTGGCAACTACCTGACGCAGCCTGGCCTCGTCACCCTGCACTTCGGGCAGGCCTGGGCCGCCGGTCATCTGAAGTTCGACAGTTCGATCCGGTGCGATCGCTCGTGCCGCCTGTACCGAATCCGCCGCAACTGCAAGCAGATCCACTGGCTTGTTCTCGAGTGGACGCTGTTCGTCGAGTCTTGCCAGCATGAGAAGATCTTCGACCAGAAGTCCCATCCTCGACGCCTCGCCCTCGATCCGGTTCATCAGCGTTTCCGTATCCGTCATGGCGCCTTGGCGATACAACTCGGCGAACCCACGAATAGTCGTCAAGGGTGTGCGCAACTCGTGGCTCGCGTCGCCGACAAACCTACGCATCTTCTCCTCGGAACGCCGTGCTGATTCCTCCGAAGCCTCGGTCGCGGCAAATGCGTGTTGAATCTGCGCGAGCATTCCGTTGAGCGCCACCGACAATCGGCCGACCTCGGTGCGGTCGTCACGCTCCGGGACCCGTCGATGAAGGTCGCCGGCGGCAATGGCAGCGGCAGTTTCCTCAACCTCGACCAGCGGACGAAGGCTCCGACGAACCACGAAATACGCTCCGCCGCCGAGGATCAGCAGGACAACCAGGCCGATGCCGAGTTGCAGGCCGACCAGGTCGTCGACGGTCTGTTCGATATCCGTCAGTCGCACACCGATAGTCGTGGTCGTGTTTTCGCGAACCGTCGTGAGAACTCGCCAGTTCACGTCCGAACCGTCGCTCGATCCGACGGTGATCGGGCCGTTGGTGGAATCTTTCGACAGGTCGGGTTCGGTTGTCGTCGACTTGTCGTTGAGAGTGAACACCTTCCCGTCCGGGGTCACCGTCCGAACGAAGAAGGGACTGGGCGGACGAGTTTGCGGACCGACATCGCTGGGTGGCTGCAAATCTCTGGTGTGCGGCTTTGCCCAGCCGTCGACCGCCTCGTACAGCGTTTTGTCGGTTCGCTGGGTCAGTGAATTCTCGAGAGCAGAAGTGACCGCGACGCCAGACGCCAACAGACCCAGCGCCGCCAACACCAGCAAGGCCGCAACCAGGGTGAAGCGCAGCGGCAGTGAATGGAGACGGAAACGACCCCGCTTCGGAAGCTGATCGTTTTCCGCGGCGGCGATCATTGCCGCGGTTCACGCATCACGTAGCCGACCCCACGCAATGTGTGAATCAGCGGTGTCTCCCCCGTATCCACCTTGCGCCGCAGGTAGGACACGTAGGACTCGACAACTCCGACCTCCCCGCCGAAGTCGTAGTTCCAGACGTGGTCGAGAATTCGAGGCTTACTGAGAACCGTCCCGGCATTGACCATGAAGTATCGGAGCAGTGTGAACTCGGTGGGTGAGAGTGCAACCAACTCGCCCTTCTTCCAGACCTCGCGGGTGTCGTCGTCGAGTTCGATGTCGGCGAACTTCACCCGCGGCGACTGCTCCGGTGCGACCCCGCGGCCGGCGCGGCGCAGGATGACCCGCAACCTCGTCACGACCTCTTCGAGGCTGAACGGCTTGGTCACGTAGTCGTCCGCGCCGAGGGTCAGGCCGCTGATCTTGTCGTCGAGCGAATCCTTCGCCGTCAGAAACAGGACCGGTGCGTCCACACCGTCGGCACGGAGGCGTCGAAGCAGACCGAAGCCGTCCATCCCGGGCATCATGACGTCGAGAACAATCGCGTCGGGACGGAATGTCCGCGCGACGTCCAGGCCTTGGGCTCCGCTCGAAGCAGTCGCCACCTCGAAACCCTGGAATCGGAGGCTCACGGAGAGCAACTCCACGATGGTGGGTTCGTCGTCGACGACGAGGATGCGGGCTTCGGGGGTCTTGTCGGTCACGAGAACCATCTTCTCCCCTGCCACTGGATTCTCGCTGTATGTTCCCTGGGAGCTTCCTGTGAACGGCTGAGTGCAGGTGAAAAGCTGAGTGCAGGTGAAAAGCTGGGGTACAGGCCCACGAACCGGAAGGATGCGGCATGTCACTACCTCCACTGTGGAACATGGAATGACTGTGGAACATGGAATGCTTGACCTGGCGTATTCCTCTGTTCACCAACAACTCCGATCCCGGCGAGGATCCCGGCTTCGCGCCACCGGAGTCTTGGGCACGAGCACTCGCAGCTGTTGCCCAAGATCTGCGTTGCCTGCGATTCGGACCTGAAGTTGTTGTCGACCGTCTGATCTGGGAATTTTCGATCAACAGCGACTACAACGTCACGATCGGCTGGCAAGGCGCACGTGACATCGGCGGATTCAGCCACTTCAACGCACTGTCGATGGATACTGCATTCGCGGACGCTGCGGTGTGGGTCGCCGATATCGTTCAGACCAAATTGGCCGGCTACGACTTCGTTCAGTGGCCGAGCCGAGGGCGCCATCTGCTTGTTCCTCGACTTCGAGACGGGGAACCGGTGTGGATGGATCCGCACGGCGATGCGACGATCAGTCGTATCGGCGAGTTGTGCAAAAATTCGACGAATTATGCAGCAACGTAGCCCAGTTCAAATCGCACAGCTCTACGGTTCGGTGGCGTCCGCGCTGGTCGGCGGTGTGGTGGCCGCGTACGCAGTGGCCGAGTCCCGAGTTGACGACTTCTCGTTCTCCGACGACGGCCTCACCTCGGTGGTGATCACGCCGCAGTGGGCGGGCGCAACTGCCGCTGTGGTTGCGACGGTCGGTGTTGCGCTACTACATCGCTGGGGACGTGGCGGACTCGCGAGTGTCTTCGCTGCCGTTGGCGCCCTCGTCATCGCGCTACCAGCATTCGTCCCTGTCTCCGCCTCGATATCGGTGACCCTGAACGCAATGGGAGCCGGCACTTTCCTCGCGGCGGCGGCATATCCGACGAAGAGTCACCGCGCAGCACAAATTGCTCTCGCACTCGGGGTGACCGCGACGACCCTGTACTTCGGCGCCGCAGACTTGTGGCGCGATCGCGTCGCAAGGTGGTCGCTCACACTTCCGGGCGATACCTACCCCGTGCCGTCCACGGTTCCCGTCTGGATACTGCTCGCTGCAACCCTTCTGGTAGCCGGAGTCGCCTTGGTCGCACGATCAGGTCAAGAGACGGACGACGTCGACACACGCCTGGTGACTTTGGGAGTTGTTCTGCCCCTGGCATTCACGGCCCTGTATGCATGGTTGGGCTCGACGTCGACAGCGCCTGGGTCCTGGGTGACGGCGGTAGTGATCGCGGTTGCCGTTACCGTCGCACTGGCTTGGCGTTTGCCGCAACACGACGCCCGCTTCATACTCGCCGGACTCGCAATCGGCGCGGTTTCGATCAGCTCGATTTCCTTTTCATCCGACTGGACTTGGGCGGTGCCCGCGGTGGGTGCTGCCCTGGCGCTGGGCGTCGCCGTCGGCTGGAAAAGACCGATGCCCCAACTCGGGCTGGGACTCCTTGCCGTGACCGCACTCTCGGGATTGCTGGATGCCGCCCTGACCACGGTTGCCTACGTCTTCGTCCTCCCACTTGCGCTGGGACTGGCCGTCGCGTCATGCATGCCTGTTGCCGTCGGAGCAGTCGCGAGCGGGTCCTTACTTCCCTTCACTCTTACCTTGTTCTCGGTTTCAGCGACCTTCCTGGACCCTGTCTCGCAGGAATTCGGGTGGTCGACCGCTCCGCTCGAGGAACACGGACCGGCCGCCGTGACCACGCCGATTCCTTTGACTGTTCTCGCTGCGACGGCGACGATCGTGGTGGCCATGCCGACCATCCATCTGAAGAGAGTTCGAACGGCTGTGGTGACCTAAATCGCCAGCTGATCGGGTCGGAACACAGAATTCTGTTGCTATGGTTGGGTGGTCAACGACGACATCCGGACGAGCGCACCGTACCCGGCCAGCGAAAAGACGGTGCCTTGGGAGTTGTTCACCATGGCATGGATCGTGCTCGTCATTTCCGGACTTTTCGAAGCTGTCTGGGCTACCGCGCTGGGTAAGTCCGACGGATTCAGCAAGATGTCACCCACCGTTGTCTTCATCCTCGGCCTGATCGTCAGTATGGCCGGCCTCGCGTATGCAATGCGCACCCTTCCCATCGGAACTGCGTACGCGGTCTGGGTCGGCATCGGCGCCGCCCTGACCGTCGGATACGCGATGATCACCGGTGCGGAGTCCACGTCGGTCGTCAAGATTCTGCTGATCCTTGGCATCGTCGGTTGTGTGGTCGGTCTGAAGGTCCTTCACTGACCGGCGATCCTGATGAGTGTTTGTGTGTTACCGGTTACAGTTAACGCATGAAACTGCTGGAGATGCTCACGCTTCCCCTACGCGCGGGCATTGCAGCCGCAGAGATCAGTTTGGGTATCGCCGAGCTGACGGTGACTACCGTCCGTATCGCCGTCGGTAATACCGGTGCCGTGACGGCGGGTGCTGCAGGCTTGGCCAGCCCTCGCGGACCCATGCAGATGATCCAGCAGTTGTCATCGCTTACTGCAGACGATCGGCCCATCGGGCAGGCCTTGGCCCCCGGTGGGCCGCTCGATCGCCTTCTCTCACCCGGCGGCCCGGTCGACAAACTGACTGCACCCGACGGCACTCTCGAACGACTTCTCGCTCCCGGCGGACCACTCGAAAGACTTCTTGCTCCCGGCGGACCGTTGGATCGGGTGCTCGCCGAGAACGGCGCCTTGGAACGGTTGCTCGCCCCGGACGGTCTCCTCGACCGAATGATGGCGGAGGACGGTCCGCTGGAACGACTGACCGCACAGGACGGTGCCGTCGAACGCCTGACTGCCAAGGACGGTGTCATCGATCGCGCACTGGCCGAGAACGGCATCCTCGAAACACTCTTGGCGGAGAACGGCGCCTTCGAACGGCTCATCGCCGAAGGCGGCCCGCTTGACCAGATCGTTGCACTGTCCGATACGTTGACTTCGCTCGCTCCCAACCTCGAGAGAATGAGCGCCAGCATCGAGGTACTGCAGGAAACAGTCGGAATCCTCAGTGCTGCAGTCGGTCCACTCGGAGAACTGGCCGGCAAGCTTCCCAATCGCTGGCTCAAGAGCAAGGGCGAACGCCCAGGGCCGGACCTTCCGATCGAATCGGCATAACAAACGGTTACTCGCCGATTACGTGGTCAGTTGTTGATCACGATGTTGAGATTGATGATGATTCCGCCGAAAGTCAGAATCGTGTTGGCCAAGCCAACGGTCATTCCGCTGTTCAGAGCCGCGATCAGTCCGTTCATCGTCGTATCCCCTTCACTGTCTGCGGGTTACGCGTACAAGATTGTGCGCTGGCGCTGACAATAGGCCAAGTTCGCGACCTGCGCGCCATTGCGGAGAAAACTTGTACCGCGGTCGCAGTTTCCGCGTTAACTGTTGCAGGACAACGCAATTCCATACTCGGCGCACTACCCGCAAATGACTGAACCAAACATCACGATTAGGCATACGTATCCCACCCGCATAACCGTCTGCCCCACCAGACACTTGTCCACCCAAACAGAGTGCACAACAGTTAGTCCGGTGCAACAATAAGACGAATCGGACATGCCTGCGACGTGATGGGGAAGGGTGGTTGAGACAATGACGGCGCCGCGCATTGCCAGAGAACACCGCGGCCCTGCCGGGGGCCGGAATTCCGCGTCGCAGGACAGCCTGGACGCCGCCTCGGACGCCCTGCAATCGCTGTACGCGCACCTCGATCCACATGCCCAGGCCGAGCAATTTCTCGAACAGGTCTGCAAACACGCCGTCGATCTCATCGCCGACGCCGACATGGCCGGAATTACCATCGGCGGTTCGGATTCGACATTCCGAACCGTAGCCGCCACCCATCAACTCGTTCGCACCGTCGACTCGATCCAATTCCGACTGGACTACGGACCGAGTGTGACGTCGTCACGCACGGGCACGGTTGTACGTGCGCATGCCAGCGAAGCCCACAGCCGGTGGCCTCAATTCGCAAGCGCGGCAAAAGCAGTCGGCGCCGCCAGCTTTCTGTCGATGCCATTGCCCGGTAGAGATCGCCCGCTGGGAACCCTCAACCTCTACAGCCACGACCTCCGAGGTTTCACCGGCGCCGACGTGGCATTGCTCCAACTGTTCGCCGTCACCTCGTCCTACGCACTGCACAGCTCGCAGCGCCTCGACATCGCCAGAAAGCACGCGATGGACCTCGAGCGTGCACTCGAATCGAGAGGCGTCATCGAACAAGCCAAGGGCATCATCATGGGCACCCACCGCGTCGACGCCGACCGCGCCTTCCGCATCCTCATCCAGGACTCACAGCGCAGCAACGTCAAACTGCGAGTGATCGCCCAGCAGTACATCGACGGCGCGATCGATCCGCGCCAGGTCACGAACAAGCCTGAGACCAACTGAACCCGGCAAACACTGCATCTCGGCAACCACAGTGCTTCGGCAAACACAGTGCGTCGGCAAACACAGAGGCACCCACCAGAATCTTGGTGAGTGCCTCTACTTTCGGAGCCTCCTGTCGGGATTGAACCGACGACCTTTCGCTTACAAGGCGAGTGCTCTACCACTGAGCTAAGGAGGCGAAGACCGACGCGTTGCCGCGACTGACTTTGCGGAGCCATCATATCCAAGCCGTCACGGTGGCCGCGCCCGGGTCACGTTAGATAGCGTGGGCCCCATGCGCAACTCCCACTCCGCCCCCTGATGGCGAAATTCACCGAAGCACTCACACGCCTGACGGGAAACCGCCAAGCCACCGTCGACACGGTCACGTCGGCTCCCGCGCCGCTACAACCGATCGACCTCACCGACGACGCCGTCGTCGCAGAAGTTCTGGACCTGGCGGTTCGGGTCGGCGAAGTCCTCCTCGCCTCCGGGACCGCGGCCATGGACACGGCGGAGCAGGTGCAGTTCATCGCCGCCACCTACGGCCTTGCTCAGTGTGACGTCGACGTCACTTACAACTCGATTGTGCTCTCTGCCTATCGCGGCCCGACGCGACCGCCGGCGAGCACGATGCGCATCGTCCACTACCGCTCGATGGACTTCACGCGACTGGCGGCTGTCGACCGTCTGACGCGTCGTATCCGCCGTGAGGCGATCACACCGGACCAAGCGCACGACGCACTCACAGCCATCACGACGGCGCCGCACCCGTACAACCGATGGACCGCAACCATGGCCTGGGCAGCGATGGCGGCTTCGGTCTCCGTCCTGCTCGGCGGCGGGTTCCTCGTTGCCACAGTCGCGTTTCTGACGACGATGGTGATCGATCGGGTCAACCGCGTACTGAACCGGTTCGGATTACCGTTCTTCTTCCAGCAGGTTGTCGGTGGTCTCATCGCGGCTGCGCCCGCCGCGACGCTCTATACCTTTCAAGATCAGCTGGGGATCAGTATCCGGCCGTCGCTGGTGATCGCGGCCGGCGTGGTCGTCTTGCTGTCGGGGCTGTCGCTGGTGGGCTCGGTCCAGGACGCGATCATGGGTGCGCCCATCACGGCCGTCGCGCGATTCTTCGAAGTGGTGATGATGACGGGCGGCATCATCGCGGGCGTCGCGATCTCGTTGCGAATGACCGGGATGTTGGGTTCGACGCTTCCACCGATCAACGTGGAAGTCTCCACCATCACGCAGTTGCCGATCCTCATGCTCTCCGGCGCGTGTGCGTCGGTCTTCTACGCTCTTGCCTGCTACGCCGAGCGGCGTGCACTCACCGCGGCATTCCTGGGCGGCGCCGCCGGCAGCGGTGTGTCGATCTTCGTGCAAACACTCGACGTCGGCCCCGTGATCGCCGCAGCGATCGCGGCGACCGTCGTCGGTCTTGCCGGTGGTCTGATGGCTCGCCGCGCCCTGACGCCTCCGCTGGTCGTCGCGGTCGCAGGCATCACTCCCCTACTCCCCGGTCTGTCGCTGTACCGAGGCCTGTACGCGCTGCTCAACGACCAGGTACTGATCGGTCTGACTGCTTTGCTGTCGGCATTCGGTATCGGCTGCGCCCTGGCCGCGGGCGTGACGCTCGGCGAATGGGGAGCGCGAACTCTGCGTCGTCCACGAATCCTGATGCGCGTGGACTCGCTACGCCGACCGATGGTCCGCAAGCGCAAACGCCGCGTTCCCGTCACCGAGAAGTAAGAGAGATTCAAGCAGAAAGAGCTGGGCACCTGACGGTGCCCAGCTCTTTCGGTTCACTCGGGGGTTTCCGAGCAGTGAGAGAATCAGCTCTCGACTGCGTGCTTTCCGCCGGCAGCCTGATCAGCTTCCATTGCCTCGCGCAGGCTCTTCGGACGCATGTCGGTCCAGTTCGCCTCGACGTATTCGAGGCACGCCTTGCGGCTGTCTTCACCGAACACCACGCGCCAGCCGGCGGGGACCTCGGAAAACGTGGGCCACAGCGAGTGCTGGTCCTCGTCGTTCACCAGCACGTAGAAGCGGCCGTCTTCGTCATCGAAAGGGTTAGTGCTCATCTCGCCTCACTCGTTACGTACGTGTCTTGTGCGCCCAGACTAGCAAGCGCACCAGTTCGGTTCTGGTGGCTCAGCACCGACGCCAGAATCTCCCCCGCCCGCACTGCCACGTTCGACAGCAGCGACGACGTCAATCCGTGAGTCTGTTCTGTCCCACCCTGCAGATAGATACCGCCTGTCACGTCCTCCGTTACAGCCAGTCGATAATCCCGACTGACGTTACGCGGAACGGACGAATCCGGCACGAGTTCACCCAACAAATTGTCCAGCGGTGCCGGGGTGAAACCCGTGGCCAGAATGAGTGCGTCGCACGACAGCGTGTCGGTCAAGCCGTCGAGGTTGCTGCGGACGGCCAGTTCGATGCCGGATTCGGTCTCCACGGCACTCGTGATCTCCGAGGCCCGACGCATGAACAGTCGCCGCGGCCCACGAACCATCTCCTGATACTCGGTGGCATAGAGCTTGTTGATCAGTTCGATGTCGACGACCGAGTAATTGGTACTGCGGTGCAGATCGAGAAGTCGACGTCGTTCCGCGGCGTCGGCGCCGTGCAGTTGATCGACGGCTTCGGGATCGAAGATGCGATTTGCGTACGGGCTGTCGTCTGCCGGGCTGTAGCCGTAGCGGGCAAAAACACTGTGGACTTCGGCGTTCGGGTAGTTCGCGTGCAGGTAGTCGACGATCTCCGCGGCACTCTGACCGGCACCGAGAACAACGAACCTGTTGTGCACGGGCTCAGGCATCGCTTCGAGGTGGAAGAGGAACTGGTGGTTGTGGAAGCACCGGGACGACGGCGTTGCCCACTCCGGGATCCGCTCTTTCAGTCCGGCTCCGACGACGATGTTGCGCGCGATCACCGTCTCACCGTCGGCTGTGCGGACCGCAAAGCGATCGACAACGCCGTCGGAGTTCTTGATGCCCTCGACCCCGTCGACGGTTGTACCGAACTGCACATCCGCGTCGACTCGTCGAGCCGCCCAGCACAGGTAGTCGTTGAACTCGTGGCGCGTGGGAAAGAAGGTCTGGTGGTTGACGAAGTCGACCAGTCGCCCCTGCTCGAACAGATACGAGAAGAAGCTGTATCCGCTCTGTGGGTTACGGAACGTCACCAGGTCCTTCGGAAACGCGATCTGCATCGTGGCACCGTCGAGCAGCATCCCGGGATGCCACGCGAACTGAGACTGCTTTTCGAAGAACCGCGCATTCACCCGATCAACGGCTGCACAATTTGCATTGTGTTCTTCGACAGCGATGGCCAACGCGAGGTTGGCCGGACCGAACCCGACGCCGACGATGTCGACCACGGCGGGTTCGGCGCTGGAGTCTCTCGGTGATTCACTCATTACAGGTAGTCCATCCCCGACGGGACGACCTGATGAGGTCGCCAATCGATGTCCCGAAGTAAGTAGCAAAGGCTACCCTTAATGAGGTGAGGGTATCAATACTGTGAGCCCCCGTATAGCGGTCGACCCCGCGGAGCGATGCGACGTATGTCATAGTTTCGCCCCTTCACTCACGTCATCCCCTTCGGCGATGGCCGCAGCCTCGATCACGTCGACCAGCTGACCTGCCCATTCACGGACCGCGCCCGCATCGACGCGGTCGGCACGGAACCCGAGCGTTGCAAAAACAGGCCCTTCGCCCACCGGCTCGTAAAAACTCAACGTCAAATCCGCATCGGGCACTCCCACCGGAATCGGTACGAGAGAACCGAAGTCGCCGAGCCCCTCCAAATCCGCCTGTTGGTGATGGATCACCATCACCTGAGGTCTCATGGACGCCGGATTACCCAGAGCCTGCTCGACATACACATACGAGACGTCCTGATTGCTCAGCGCTTCCAGGTTGCCTTCCCTCACCCGACCGAGCAATTCTGCAAACGTCGGACTACCGGACGTATCCGTGCGCAGGAGAACAACATTGAAGAAGGATCCGATCATCGGTTCGAGACGGGGATCCGACCTGCCCGCAACCAATGAACCGATCGGAAGATCGGTACCCGCCCCGGCCTTCGTGAGAACGGCGGCCAGCGCAGCCTGAAGGACCATGAACATGCTCGTCCCGGTGCGCGCAGCCAGCGCGTCGATTCTGGCGTGCAGATCCGCGTCGATGTCGACAGAGACCACATCACCCCGAGGTTCCGAGTCATCTTCCGGCAACGGAAGATTCACACTGGTCGGTATTCCGTCGAGCGCATCCTGCCAGTACGCAAGTTGCTTCGACGCACGGCTGTCGACGTCCAGGGGGTCTCCCAACAGCTCGTCCGACCACACGGTGTAGTCGGCGTAGGTCAACGCAAGCTCGTCCCAGATCGGTTGATCTCCCTGCGACCTGGCTGCATAAGCAGAGACCAGATCTCCCAGCAGCGGCACTACGGACCACTCGTCGACGGCGATGTAGTGCATGACGAGAAGCAGTGTCCGAGAGCCGTCTTCACCGAGCACCAGATGAACCCGCAACGACGATTGCTCACGCAGATCCATCGGAAGTTGAGCCAGTTCGAACACCACTCGACCCACATCGCCGGCGCCGACATCGACCACATCGACAGTCGGCCGCACCGATTCTCTTGCCACGACGATGCCGTCGACCTCGACGAAGGTGGTCCGCAGGGGTTCGTGCCGCGACGTCACATCGTCCAAAGCGTGCCCGAGAATCTCCGGATCGATCTTCGAATTCAGGGTCAGCGCCAGCGCGTGGCTTGCTTGCGGGTGCTCGCCGGCTGCGCGGAACAACTCCCACTGACGACGTTGCGGCGCAGACAGACCCATGGTCTCCGGACGCCTCGCCGCCGGCGCCAGGACCGGGCGTCCACCCTCCGAACGCGCAACGACTGCCGCCAACTCCGCAACGCTCGGTGCGTCGAACACGTCTCGAATACTGACGTCCACGCCGAACGCTTCACGAATGCGACCGACCAGTTTCATCGAAGCCATCGAATGTCCACCTAGTTCGAAGAAACTGTCGTGGACTCCGACGCTCGGGAGTTGCAATATCTCCGCGAAGGCAGCTGCAACCGTGGACTCCACGGCAGTGCGAGGAGCAACATCACCCGCCAACTCCGACCAGTCCGGAGCGGGCAACGCCTTGCGGTCGAGCTTTCCGTTGGGCGTCAACGGGAGCGGACCATCGAGAGCGACAACCATGGTCGGGACCATGTAATCGGGCAACGACATTGCAGCGAGATTTCGCACTGCCGTCGTATCCACCACAGCACCGGGTTCGGGTGACACGTAACCGACCAGGCGCGTGATTTCGCCCTGCCGATCCGCGACGACCGTTGCCTGCTTCACCGAAGGATGGGCACTGAGAGCTCCGATGATTTCACCCAATTCGATTCGGAAACCGCGAATCTTGACCTGATCGTCCACGCGGCCGAGGAAGTCGATGTTCCCGTCCGAGCGCCACCGCGCTCGGTCGCCGGTGCGATACATGCGATCGCCCGCGGTGAAGGGATCGGCGATGAATCTCTGTGCCGTCAGATCGAACCGGCCCAGGTAGCCTCTCGCCAGGCCGCGTCCCGCGATGTACAGCTCGCCGGATACTCCCGGCGGAACCGGACGCAGTTGATCGTCGAGCACGTACGCCTGTTCGTTGGGGTCGGGGACTCCGATGGGCACAGCACCGTTCCAACCGGGTTCCGCCTGCCACAGTGTGTTGTTCACCGTGGCTTCGGTGAGTCCGTACGCGGCAAGCAAATTCAGCCGCTCCGCCCATCGCCCGATCAGCTCGGGCGGAACCGTCTCGGTTCCGACCAACACCGTGCAACCCTGCGGTACTTCACATCCCGCCGGCAGGGCGGCCAGCAACGAGGGAGGGATGATTGCATGAGTCACGCGATTGCTCGTCATGAAATCGGTCAACGCCGGGCCGGCCACTCGTGCGCTCTGCGGCACGATCACCAGGGTGCTGCTCGTGCACAGAGCCATCGCCAATTCGAATACCGCAACGTCGAAGCCGACCGAAGCGAACTGCATCACCACCGAACCCGGTACCAGTCGCATCCGAACCTCGGCTGTCGCAACAAGACTCGGAATACCGTCATGGGAAAGGACGGCGCCCTTCGGCTTGCCGGTCGATCCCGAAGTGTAGATGACATAGGCCGCGTGGTTGACGCCAACTGGTGGCCTGGGAGTTTCGACGATCACTGCCTCGTCCAGTTCCGCTCGGATCAGCGGCTCGTCCAAGAGGATTCGCTCGACGCCGACCACATCCTCGATCCGCGAGCTTTCCTCCGAGGTGGACAGTAGTACGGAGGTGCGAGAATCGGTGAGCATGTAGGCGACGCGCTCGCTCGGGTGGCTCAGATCCAGGGGTAGATACGCTGCCCCCAGCTTGAGCACCGCGAGGACCGAGGCAACCATCTCCACCGAACGCGGGACGGCAAGTCCCACCACGTCTTCGACCGAGACCCCGCGCCGATACAGCACGCCAGCTATCCGATCACATTGCTCGGAGAGCTCGCGGTACGTGGCCTGCCCCGCCTCGTCGCGCACCGCGATCGCCTCGGGTGTATCAGCGACCCCACGCGCGAAGGCGTCGTAGAACGTTTCCTCCGGCACGTCGACGGCGGTGTCGTTGAACGAGGTGACAACTTGCTCGAGTTCGCCGGGCAAGAAGATGTCGATGTCGCCGATCTCAATGTCGGCCGATTCCACAACTGCCGCGATCACCGATTCCAATCGGTTCGAAATTCGCTGTGCTGTTTCGCGATCGAAGAGGTCGCTGCCGTATTCGAGTCGGACGTCGATGCAGCCTTCGTCGCCGAGGTACTCGGTGAAGTTGAACACCAGATCGAACTTGGCTGTGTACTCCTCGAGTTCGAACGGATCCCCGCCCATCTCCTCGCGGCTGTGATAGCCGACCATGACCTGGAAAAGCGGGTTGCGTGCCAAGGTGCGCGACGGATTGAGGCGTTCCACCACAGTTTCGAAGGGAACATCGGCGTTGGCGAAGGCCTCGAGGTCGCCCTCGCGAACGCGATCCACCAACTCTCGGAACGTCGGGTTACCTGACGTATCCGTGCGCAGCACAATCGTATTGACGAAGAAGCCGACCAAGTCGTCGAGCCCCTGTTCACTACGTCCGGCCACGGGAGCGCCGAGGGGAAGGTCCTCACCCGCTCCGAGCGCAGTCAGCAACGCCGCCGACGCCGCGTGCAGGACCATGAACATCGAACTCTGGCTCTCGCGCGCCAGGTCTCGCAGTGCGGCAGTTGTGTCCACACCCAACCGTGTTACCACTGCGCCACCGGAGAAACTCGGTCTGGCCGGTCGGCTCCGGTCGGTGGGAAGCAGCAGTTCTTCGGGGGCTCCGTCCAAACTCTTCGCCCAGAAGTCCAACTGCGTGCTCAGGACACTCGACGGATCGTCGGCGCTGCCGAGCAATTCCCGTTGCCACAGGGTGTAGTCCGCGTACTGAACCGGTAGCGGTTCGAAAGCTGGCTCCTCGCCCTGAATCCGAGAGGAGTAGGCAGACATCAGATCGCGCAGGAACGGCCGATCGGACCATTCGTCCGTTGTGATGTGATGCAGGACGATCACGACGATTACGGCACCGTCTACTCGGATCAGACGGGCGCGGATCGGAATCTCGTTCGAAAGGTCGAACGGACGGCCCACTGCCACTGCAACTTCGCCGGCGACACCGGATTCCCGTGAATGAACTGTCTCGACCGGAACCTTCGCCGATTCGAGAATTATCTGTTCCGGTGTTCCGTCCACCAACCGGAACACCGTACGCAAGGATTCGTGTCGTCCAACGACGTCACCCAGCGCCGCGGCGAAGACGTCCGCGTCCAATGCACTGTCCAAGCGGAGCACGATCGGGAAGTTGTAGGCCGCGGAGTTCTCTTCCATCTGTCCGATCAGCCACAAACGCTGTTGAGCGGCAGAAAGTGGAAGGTGGTCCGGCCGCGGCTTCGCTACCAGCATCGGTCGCGTCGATCCCTGCTCGACCACAATGCGTTCCGCGAGTTCCGCGACGGTCGGCGCTTCGAAGAGATCACGCATGGTCAGACTGTTCGGAATGGCGATCCGAGCTCGACTGATCAGTTTGGTGGCCAGAAGCGAGTGCCCACCGAGGTCGAAGAAGTTGTCGTCGACACCGATGTCGTCCACATCGAGTACGTCGGAGAAGAGCTCACAGAGAACCTCTTCCGTGTGGTTACGCGGTGCAATCGACTCCCCACTCCGCTCCCCCAGCACCGAATCGGCCGTGGGCAGTGCCTTGACGTCGAGCTTGCCGTTGACGGTCATCGGTAGAGACTCCACCTCGATCACCACGGCCGGAACCATGTAGTCGGGTAGGCGAACTCGCGCCTGCGCGCGGTAGTCGTGCGCGGCGCCGAGCTGCACGGGCGTCACGTAGCCGACGAGTCTCTTGACTCCGCCCGCCCCGACGTCGACCACGACCGCTGCTTGCCGCACGTGCTCGTCGGATTCGAGAACGGAGACGATTTCGCTCGGCTCGATGCGGTGACCTCTGATCTTCACCTGGTCGTCGGTGCGGCCCAGGAAGTCCAGGTTGCCGTCAGCGCGTCGCCGCACCAGATCCCCGGTGCGGTACATACGTTCTCCGGTCCCGGCCGGATCTGCGACGAAGCGCTCGGACGTGAGCGCAAAGCGTCCGAGGTAGCCGCGAGCCAAACCGGCTCCGGCAATGTACAGTTCGCCGGCAACTCCATCGGGGACCGGTCGCAGCCAGCCGTCGAGAATGTGCGCCGTGGTGTTCCAGATCGGCTTGCCCACCGTCGGGGTGTCACTGTCGGTCGTTCCGCCGCCGAGAGTGTTGATCGTGTATTCCGTCGGACCGTAGAGGTTGTAGCCCACGGTTCCCTCGGTCTCGCGCAGCCTGTTCCACACCGAATCCGGAACGGCTTCACCACCGAGCAGGACCAGCGGCGGACGGTGTTGTCCCACACCGTCGTCGAGCAGCCCGCTGTCGATCAGGTGCGTCGCGTAGGTCGGTGTCACGTTGACGACGTCGATTTCCTGTGCGTCGCAGTATGCAACGAGCGCCTCGGCATCACGACGCAGATCCTCGTCACAGATGTGGACCTCGTGACCTTCCACGAGCCACAGAAGTTCCTCCCACGACATGTCGAAGGCGAAGGACACGGTGTGCGCGATCCGCAGGCGCCGGCCCGTCGCGGCGATCACCGGTTCGAAGATCGCCTCGCGGTGGTTGAACTGCATGTTCGTCAAGCCGCGGTAACCGGTGACCACGCCCTTGGGCTTGCCGGTCGAACCGGAGGTGTAGATGACGTACGCGGGGTGGTCGAGCCGATGCGGTGCTCCCGGGGCGAATGCTCCGAGTTCCGCCGCGGAGAGTGCCCGCGCCGAGATCGTCAGTCGCCTTGCCGCAGTGTCCGGCTCGTCGAGCACGATGGTCCGAATGTCCGCGGTGCGGACGTCCGCGCCTTCGAATTTCGGTGCGGCGGCGAGTGTCGTCAGCAACACGACCGGATCTGCGTCGTCGATCATCACGGCCAACCGTTCGGCCGGATGGTCGAGTTCGAGGGGTAGGTAGGCAGCGCCCGTGCGCAGTACCGCGAAGAGCGCGACGACCATGTCCACCGAGCGCGGTAGGCCAAGAGCCACGATCTTTTCCGGCCCGGCGCCGTAGTTGATCAGCAACCGCGCCATCCGATTGATCTCGCCGTCGAGATCGGCGTAGGTCATCCGACGCTTCCCGAACACGAGTGCCGTGTCGTTCGGTTGCGTCGACGCCACCTCTTCGAACAGGTCGGCAATGGTGCGCTCCGGCAAATCCCGGATCTGTGTCAGCCGCCCTACTGCGGGAACCGGAGATGCGACAACCGATCCCGTCATGTCGTGCGACCAACTCTGCAGCAGATCGACGAAGTGACCCAGTAGGTCCTCGGCTCGGCGCGCGGTCACCAGGTGCGGATGGAACTCGAACTTGACGGTGACGGTGGCACCCGGGGTGACCACGACGGTCAGCGGATAGTGCGTGTGATCGATACTGTCGCTGCCGCTCACGTCGTGTGCGGCATTGAGTGCGTCGACTTGCTTCTCGTCCACGAAGTTCTGCAGGACCATCAGCACGTCGAACAGTTGACGATGCTCGGAAACACGCTGGATCGAGGCCAATCCGAGATAGTCGAACGGCATCAGCGAAAGTCGATCCGCCTGAGTGCGACGAAGAAGTTCCTCGACGCTCTCGTTCGGATCCAGTTGCAGCCGAACGGGAACGGTGTTGAGGAACATGCCCACCACGGTGTCGATTCCCGGTACCTCCGGCGGCCTTCCGGCAACCGTGGAGCCGAAGACGACGTCCTGTCGACCGGTGGCCGACGCCAGCACCAGAGCCAGCGCTGCGTTCAGTACCGTGTTGAACGTGACGCCGGACGCGGCAGCGCGCTCACGCAATGCACGCGAAAGCGATTCCGACAGAACCGCATCGCGGCGATCCGGAAGCTGAGGTTCGACGCCGGGCGTCGGCTCGGCAACAAGCGTCGGCTCCTCGAGTCCTGCGAGCGCTCCGCGCCACCCCGCGTCGGCGGCTGCACCGTCGCGGTCGGCCAACCAGGCGAGGTAGGCCTCGAACGACCCCTCGGGTTCGCCGAATGCGCTGTCGTCCCCGCCGGTGTCGTACAGCGCCAGAAGCTGGCTGACGACAAGGCCGTTGGACCAGCCGTCCCACAACAGGAACTGCCGGTTGATCACCAGTCGATCATGTCCGCCGGGCAGATGCAGCACGCTCATCCGCCACAGCGGCGGCGCGGTCAGGTCGAATGGAGTCACTCTGTCTTGGGCGGCGACGGCCTCGGCGCGCTCACGAGCAGCCGAGTCGTCGAGTTGACGGAGATCGTGGACGGCGACGGGAACATCGAGTCCCACACTGAAGAACTGCACGGGCTCGTTCAGTCCTTCGCTCACGAATCCCGCTCGCAACGTGGGATTTCGTCGTTGAAGTGTCCGGGCGGCCGCAGCCAACTTGTCGACATCGAGGGTGTGCCCGAAGTCCATCGAGAACTGTGCCGTGTAGATGTCTCCACCACTGCGGCTGTCGCTGCTGCCTGCGTAGCCGGCTTGGAAGTACAGGCCTTCCTGCAACGGTGAGAGTGGGAGGATGCTGCTGACACCCGCCGGGCTCGCATCGGATATCGCGTCGATCTCGGCCTGACTCAGGTCGAGCAACGGCACATCGGACGGGGTCAGGATGGGAGGCCCGTCATGCTCCGCGGCCGCAGCCGCCAGATCGCCGAGCGCCGAAACCCAGCCGTCGGAGAGTGACTGCGCATCCTCCTCGGACAAATCTTCACTTGCCCAAGCGAAGTCGGCACGGAGTTCCGAATCCACGCTGACGACATTCACGATCAGCCGATACGGACCTCCCATGTCTGCGTCGGGATCGGTGGACATGGCTTCGGATTCCGCTGCCAGGGACCATGCTGTCGATCCAGCTGTCGTCGTACGTCCGAGATAATTGAACAGGATCTGAGATTCGGAGCGCCCCGCCAATCTCGATGCCGTACGTGCATTCACGTACCGCAACATCCCGTAGCCGATACCGCCGTCCGGAGCCGCCCGCAGGCTCTCCTTCACTTCGCGCAGCGTGTCCACCGGGTCGGTTCCGCCGAGCAGTCGCATCGGGGCAATCGTGGTGAACCAGCCGACTGTTCGCGACAGATCGGTCCCGGGTACCAATTCCTCGCGGCCATGCCTTTCGAGATCGACCAGCAGTTCGCGCTCACTGCGACCGGTGGAACGACGCCAGCGATCGACCGACATCGCCAACGCAGCCAACAGAACATCCGTTCCCTCAGCACCCAGCATGGCCGCAACCGTTCCGAGTGCCGCCTCGGAGATTGCTCCGTCCACCGTGACCGTGCGCCTCGAGCCTCCGGATACAACGGCATAGCTCGCGGTACCGGGGATCAACTCCGCGCCCGGAGCGGTCACGGTCAGCCAGTGATCGAGTTCGGCAAATCGATGAGCACTGCTTGCGTGTTCGGCCACCGTGCGGGAGAAGGTACGCAGCGAAGTTCCGACGGCGTCCAATGCTGCGGGCTCTCCGGCCTCGACGGCCACCCAGGCCATCGCGAGATCCTCGAGCAGGGTTCCCCACGAAACCCCGTCCACGACCAGGTGGTGCGCGACTATCGCGAGTCGGCCCAGATTCTCAGCGCCGCAATCGAACCAGACCACCGAGACCATCCGTCCTGCAGACGGATCCAATCGACTGGTCGCCCACTCGGAACGTTCGGTGATGAGCGTCCGCAACTCGGCGTCATCCAGTCCCCGAGCATCAACGCGTACGACAAGGTTCGCTGCCCGGATACTGCCGGGTTCCTCGATCCGCGCCGACCACATTCCGCGGTCATGCCGGATCAAGGTTTGGCGAAGTCCGTCGTGGTGATCGAGCACGGCCTGCAATGCACCGGTGATCGAATCGAGAGGTGTTGCCGGAGAGTGGATCAGAACTGCCTGGTTGAAGCGATCGGTACCACCCGTCCATTCGGACAAGCGGTGCACCACCGGCAGCGGAACCAGCTCACCCACGCCGATGTCGGCTGTGACGGTGGCAACCGACGTGGCGACATCACCCACCGCTGCGGCGATCGCAGCGGGAGTGCGCAATTCGAAGATCTGACGCGGGGTCAGTACTACCGAATCACGACGAGCCAGGTTGACCAGTCGGATCGCCAGGATACTGTCGCCGCCGAGAGTGAAGAAGTCGTCGCGTGCCCCGACGCGTGGCAGGCCGAGAACCGTCGCGAAATGCCTGGCGAGGAGGTCGGCAACGCCCGAGGAAACTACTCCCGTCGTTTCGCCCACCTGTGCCGCGAAATCCGGTGCCGGTAGGGCTTTTCGGTCGAGCTTGCCACTCGGGCTCAGCGGCAGCGACTCGAGCCGCACGAACGCGCTTGGCACCATGAACCCCGGTAGCACGGACAACAACTGCCCTCGAACCGCAGCGTCATCAGCATCTCCGACCAGATAGGCGACCACCTGTGCGCGGTTACTCGGACCGTCGGTTCGGACGATCACGGCACTTGCCGAGACTCCGGGGCACAATGCCAACTGCGCTTCGATTTCACCGAGCTCGATGCGGAATCCACGAACCTTCACCTGCTCGTCGACACGGCCGAGGTACTCGAGAACGCCGTCGGCATTCCACCGCACGATGTCACCGGTCCGGTACATCCGCGAGCCGCCGTCGCTGTACGGATTCGCCACAAATCTTTCGGAAGTCAATCCCCCACGTCCGTGGTAACCACGCGCCAGTTGTGGTCCAGCCAGATACAGCTCACCGGTGGCACCGGCCGGAACGTTCTGCAGATACGGATCGAGAACGAACAGGCCGGTATTGACGGCGGGTGCGCCGATCGGGACACTGACCGCGTCTGCCGGAGTTTCCTGCACCGACGGCTGCCAACTGACGTCGACGGCGGCCTCGGTGGGGCCGTAGAGGTTGTCCACCAGAACGTTCGGCAGGATCTCGGCAACCTTGCGTGCAACGTGAACGGGCAGTGCCTCACCGCTGCAGTTGACGATCTCGAGGGAAGAGCACAGTGCTGCTTTCGGCTCCGCAAGAAAAACTTCCAGCATCGACGGAACAAAATGCACTCGGGTCACGGAATGTTCGACGATGACGTCGGCCAGATAGCCCGGATCCTTGTGCCCGTCCGGCTCGGCCATCACCAGAGTTGCCCCCACCAGGAACGGCCAGAAGAATTCGGGGACGGAGACGTCAAAACTCGACGGGGTCTTCTGCAGCATCCGGTCGGAGAAGTCCAGCGGACGTATCTGCTGTGCCCAGAGCAATCGGTTGACCACACCCTCGTTGGTGACCACAACGCCTTTGGGACGACCGGTCGAACCCGAGGTGTAGATCATGTACGCGGCATCGGCGGGCGATCCTGGGACACTCAGCGGTTCGGCTGGGAACTGCGCGGACTCCGATACCGTCACCCGCGGAACCGAACCCGAATCGAGTGAAGAATCTTCCGACACCACGACGCACACCGGATCGGCGTCGTCGAGCATGTACGTCAGCCGCTCCGCCGGATAGCCGGTGTCGAGCGGAACGTATGCTCCCCCGGCCTTCCCGATGCCGAGTATCGCAACCATCAGATCGACCGAGCGCGGCAAGCCAACCGCTACCAACGATTCGCGTCCGACGCCACGTTCGTGCAGCAGATGCGCAAAACGATCAGCGCGAGAGTGAAGTTCGGCGTAGGTCAACGACTCTTCACGGAAGATCACTGCGGTGGCTTCGGGCGTACGCCCGGCTTGATCCTGCAGCAACTCGGTCAGCGTTGCGCGCGGCCGATCCAAGGCCGTGCCGATGCTACCCGGCTGTGCGGGTGCCAGCGCGATCCGGCCGATGACCTGGTCGAGATCGCGAGAGAGCTCGGTGAGTGCGACTGCGAGAGCTTCGGCCAGCGACGCAGCGGCATCGCCGTCCACCTGAGCAGCGTCGTACTTCAATTCCAACGCCAATTGATCGCCGGGGACGACGATCAGGGTCAGCGGGTAGGCCGGTCGCTCGTCGAATCGAATTCCCGTCAGTCGCACCGAGTTCGTCGGATCAGCGATTGCCGTGTCACCGAGTGGATAGTTCTCGAACACGACCAGTGATTCGAAGTTCTGCTCCAGTCCGCCGGTCCGCCGCAGTTCCGGTAGCCCCAGGTACTGATGGTCGAGTAGTTCCGATTGTTCCCTCTGCCAACGAGAAAGTGCTTGCGCAGCTGTCTCTGCCGGGTCGAACCGCAACCGCGCCGGCACAGTGTTGATGAACAAGCCCACCATGGACTCGATGCCGGGCAGGTCTCCACCGCGTCCCGATACGGTTGATCCGAACAGCACGTCTGTTCGGCCGGTCATTCGGCCGAGCACCAGTCCCCAGGCGCCGTGCACGAGCGTGCTCAGCGTCAAACCATGGGAGCGTCCGGTGGTCGACAGCGCGCGAGTATCACTGGCGGACAGCCCGACTCGGGTAGCATGGACACCGCTGCTGCCCGCGCTCGGCGCGGGAAGTTCGACCGCGGGCCCGGGAGAGTTCAGTGCTTTTCTCCACACCGCTGCCGAAGCCTCGTGATCGTGGCCGGCCAACCATTCGAGGTAGCTGCGGTACGGCGCCGGACCCGGAAGCACCACGCCGGAATCGCCAACGGTGTACGACGCCATCAGCTCCCGCAGCATCACCGGGACCGACCATCCGTCTGCAACCGCATGGTGAATCGACTGCAGCAGAAGGTACTTCTCCGAAGAGGCACGGAGCAGTGTGTAACGGACGAGCGGCGGCTGCGCGAGGTCGAACCCGCGCGCGCGGTCGGCGGAAAGCAGTTCATCCACGTCGGCGCCGGCATCCGTGACTACTGCCATCTCCACGACGACGCTCGGGTGCACCACCTGCACGACCCGGCCGTCGCCCAGGACCGAGAATCCGGTGCGCAGCGCCTCGTGTCGATCCACGACGGATTGCAGCGCACGGCGCAGAGCCGCGCTGTCCACGGCGCCGGTCAGCTCCACGACCTGTTGCACGACATACTGATCAGCCCCCGGATCGGCAAAAGCCGAATGGAAGTAGATCCCTTCCTGCAACGGAGTGAGCGGGAGAATCTCTTCTGCCTTCGGCAACCCGTCCACATCGGCCTGAGTGAGCGCCACCAGAGGGTAGTCGGACGGTGTCGCGCCGCCGAAGGCTGCGAGCCCGGACACGGCCTTGAGCGAGTCCAGCCACAACCGCGCAAACCTGTCGATATCGCTACGCAGGAAGATATTCGACGCCCAGGTCAGAGTGGCCCTCAGTCGTGGCCCACCGGCCGCCTCCTCGGCTACGACGTCGACAGACAACGCGTGACCCAACGGCATGGACGGATCGGCAGCGCCGTCCATCGACACCGGGAACCAGTCCCCCTCTGCAACTGCAGTGCGCCCCAGATAGTTGAGCACCACCTCGGGTGCTGCGACGCTGCGCAACTGATCCGAGCTGCCGAGGTATCGCAATGCGCCGTACCCGAAGCCTGCGTTCGGGACGCGTCGAAGTTGCTCCTTGACGCTCTTGAGAACCACCGCCAACTCACCGCTCGCTTCGAGATCCGGAGCGGCTGTATCGATTTCGAGTGCAACCGGGAATACCGTGGTGAACCATCCGACAGTACGTGTCAGGTCGACGTGCGCAGCGCCGTCACCGCGAACGATGTCTTCGTCGCGTCCGTGCCCTTCCAAGTCGATCGTCACCGATGCGGCACCGCTCCACTTGCTCAGCGCAACGGCCAATGCGGTGATCAGCACTTCGCTCACGTCGGCCCCGAATGCCCGTGGGACACTGCCCAACAACCGATCGGCGAATTCCGGAGGCAGGGTGATCGATCGCGCCGCGGCGGTGCGCGCGAGGTCAACTGTCGGGTCGAGTGCCCGACGGCCGAGAGGTGACTGTTGTGCGGAAGTCACCGAGTCCCAGAACTCGATCTCCGAGTCCAGTCGCCCGGCTCCGACCGCCTCCGAAACGAGTTCGGCGTACCTTCTCACCGACGTGCCGACCGGAGCGAGTGAGGGTTCGTCGCCCTGTATCGCTGCGATACCCGCGCGCGCAAGGTCTTCGAGGATGATGCGCCAGGAGACACCGTCGACGACCGCGTGGTGGATGACAAGCAACAGTCTTCCGGGACCGGTCGCAGTGGTGAAAAGAACAGCACTGACCATCGTGCCGTCTGCCGGGTTCAGACGCCTGACGGCTCGCTCGGTCTCGGCGACGATCAGCGGTCCGCATTCTTCGAGCGGCACCGGTAGCGCACGGGTCTCGAAGACCACAGCCAATTCGTTGGTGACCGGAACAAGCAGCGTTCCTTCGGAAGTCAACTTCGCACGAAGTGCATCGTGGCGTGCCACCAGGGCATCGAGCGCCGCCTCGACATGCTCGGACGTCAAAGCTGACGGAGTCTGAATCAGCGCTCGCTGATGGAAGGTTCGTGCTGCGTCCGGCGTCCCGAGGGCCCTGGCAGCGATGGGCGTCGTGGCTACGTGGCCGATCGGTTCGTCCGCATGATCGACGATCTCAGCCGTTCGGCCGGACTGGGCGCGCGCCATCGCCTCGGCGGTGCGCAGCTGAAACACCTCGCGTGGACTGATCGACAAACCGGCTGCACGAGCCGCGGTCACGAGCGAGATCGCGACGATGCTGTCACCGCCCAGTGCAAAGAAATCGTCGGTCACGCCAACCGATTCGAGACCTACCGCCGACGCGATCAACGTGCAGAATTGTTGTTCGACTTCGTTTCTCGCGGCGACGTGTGCACTCAGTTCGGCGAGATCGGGCTCAGGAAGCGCTCGACGGTCGAGCTTGCCGTTGGCCGTGAGCGGAAACTCGTCGAGGACAGTGACGGTGGTCGGGACCATGTAGTCGGGCAGCTTGCTCGCCGCCCACTCGCGAATGTCCTGTGAGTCGACCGCAAGGTTCGTCCCCGACGCTGCACTCACGTACGCGGCGAGATACTTTGCACCTGTGGGTGCTTGACGCACCAGAACTGCCACGTGGCGCACTCCGGGGTGTGAGATCACGGCGGCTTCGACGTCTTCGAGTTCTAGGCGCATGCCACGAATCTTCACCTGATTGTCCGTGCGCCCCAGGAAGTCGAGGGTGCCGTCGGCGGTCCATCGAGCCAAGTCACCGGTGCGATACATCCGGGATCCGGCCAAATCACCGGAAACAAAGGGATCTGCAAGAAAACGAGACGCGGTCAACGCCGACGCGCCCACATATCCGCGCCCCAGTAAGAAGCCCGCTGCGTAGAGTTCGCCGCCGGTGCCGACCGGAACCGGCTGCAGGTCACCGTCCAACACGTACAAACGAGTGTTGGGGTTCGGTCGGCCGATGGATGTGGCGATTCGTTCCGCGTCCTCGCGGTAGATCACATGGGAGACACCGATGGTCGCTTCGGCGGGCCCGTATCCGTGATACAGCGTCGTAGACAGTTGGGCACGGAACCGATCGAAGAGTTCAGGCGTGAGAACCTCACCGCCGCACCACACGTGCTTCAACGAATCGAGCTGATCGGTCTCGTTCGCCAGGTCCAGAAGGATGTCGAGCATGGACGAGACCAGGTAGACGAAGGTGACCGATTCTCCGGCGATCAGGTCGAGCAGGTATTGCGGGTCGCGTTCCCCCTCTGGCTTCGCGATCACTAATCGACCGCCGGAGACGAGCGGGAGCAGGATCTCGTTGATCGAGATGTCGAACGAGAGTGGGGCTTTGAACAGAGAGGCATCGCCGGACCCGAACCCGAGAATCCGCTCCCGCTGCCACAGCAACCTTGCGCAGATTGCCTCGTGGCGGATCATGGCGCCCTTCGGACGTCCGGTCGAGCCGGACGTGAAAATGACATATGCGAGTTGGGCACCGTGAATACGAATGCCGGAGGTCATTATCTCGGACAGGTCCGAAGGCCCGTCCTCGTACGCCCACGCGGAGAGATCGACCAATACGGAGTCGTCTACGCCGTCCGAGGTGAGCACCAATGTGGCACCGGCATCGGTGAGTACCGATTCGCGGCGCTCTGCGGGCCAGGACGGATCCAGTGGCACGAAGGCGCCGCCGGCGCACATGACGGCCAACAACCCCACCACCATCTCGGCGGATCTCGGAAGGCCGATCGCCACAACGGTTTCGGGTGCGACACCGCGAGAGATCAAGTGCGCGGCGAGCTGCGATACCCGACTTTCGAGCTCGCCGTAGGTCAGCCGAACATTGCCGTCGACCACGGCGACAGCGCCCCGATCGGCCGAGAAGCTGCTGCGCAACAAATCCGGCACCGTCGTCACGGGCTGCGGTTCTGCGGTGTCGTTCCACCCATGGAGAACGAGTTCACGCTCCGCGGGCGACATGGGGTCGAGTGCCGAGATCGGAAGCTGCGGCTCGGCCACGAATCGATCGAGGAACTGTTCGATTCTGGCGGTGTGATCGGCCAACTCCCTGTCGAATCCGGCCGGGGCGCGGACGTCGATCTCGATCGGTTCCCCGTCCTGACCACCGCGCACGCTCAGATCCAGGTCACTGACCCGACCGGTCACCGAATTACGCACGCGCACCGGGCAGCCGCCGAAGGTGAGTGTGTGTTCGAACATCATCGAGTTGATGCCGGGACCGAAGACCTGGCGGTCGGGATCGATTGCTCGCACGTCGCGTGCGAGATCCTCTCCCCGGTACCGCCCGTGCTTGAGTATCGAGATCAAGGCGGTATCGAGACGAGTTGCCAACTGGCCGATGGTTTCCGAGCGTTCGACCCGAATACCGAGCGGCAGAATCGTCGACGC
This sequence comes from Rhodococcus sp. APC 3903, assembly GCF_030407755.1. Classification (NCBI taxonomy): domain Bacteria; kingdom Bacillati; phylum Actinomycetota; class Actinomycetes; order Mycobacteriales; family Nocardiaceae; genus Rhodococcus; species Rhodococcus sp. APC 3903. The sequence goes on along the minus strand of NZ_JASDCV010000023.1, from coordinate 47,523 downwards.
CATCGAGGGAGTGCGCCGCATGTCGCGACCCACCCGAGCGGCCATCGGCACCGAGACGACAACGTCGTGCTGTCCGGTGGTTCGTGCAATGTACGCGATCAGCGCAGCCATGGGCAGGCGAGTTCGCCGAATCCCGGCGTCGGCGGCATAGCGATAGAGCTGCGCTGCACGATCGACGTCGAGCGTGAGCATCGCCGCGATCGGCGGCAGCGAATCATCCACCTGCCCATGCAGAATCCGCGTTGCTTCCGGTCCTGATTCAACTCGTTCGACCCAGTACTGACGGTCGAGCTGGAACCGCGGAGAGTTCCGGTATTCCAGATCGGCCGCCACCACCGCATCGAGCGACCACACCGGCGCCGCAGTCTCGAGGTTCGGATCGTCGTACCGCTCGGCGACGTCGGCGACGATGAGCGAGATGCCGTACCCGTCGACCACGCTGTGGTGATAGCGCTGATACCAGATGACTCGGTCGTCAGCAGTTCGCAGAAGCACCTGGCGGAACAGCAGATCGTCCGCACCGAAGACCCGAGCCATATCGGTGTCCATCCACGACTGCGCAGTCGAATCGGGATCCGCCTCGGCGCGAAGGTCGAGAATTTCCACGTCCCAGCGCGCATCCGGAATCGGCACCTGGATCAGCTGGTTGTCAGCATCCACCCGAAAGTGCACGAACAGCGCTTCGACGCGCCCGACTGTGGCCTTGATCGCCGCTGCCGCGCGCTCGACGTCGATCGTCCCGTCGACCTCGACGACAAGTCCGATGTTGTAGACCGGACTGCTCGGATCGACGTTCTGAGCAACCCACACCTCACGCTGAGCGGCCGTCGCCGGGAGCGTTGCGTCCAGATCGCCACCGCCCGATACAGACGGGTGAGCTACCTGAGAGTGGTCAGACATCGAGAAATCCGATCATCGTCGTTCATGCTCATCGAACGACGAACACCCTCGCAAGTTTAGGGTAGGCTACCCAGGAACGTGAAGGTGCGCTCCCGCCCTGGTCAGACCTGTTCCCACGGACCGAATTCGAGCAAAACGTCGATTGCCGTCTTACCGTCCTGCGGCCGAACGACATGTTCGAGGGCGTAGACCCTCGATCCCTCCGCGGCGCGAGCGAGATCGGAAATACCGGGCAGAATGGTCGGTTCGGGTGGGCCGCCCACACCACGGTGGAAGTTCTCGATCGAATGCCCCAAATAGAGGACGCGCCCGCCTGGCGTCAGCCACTCCCCGACGCGTTTGAGCGTGTCGGCCAGCTCGTCGACCTCGAGGTGAAGAAAGCTGACCAACACCAGGTCGACTACCCCTTCCGGTTGCCACGTAGTCGCGTCGCCGATCTGCCAGTCGACAGCCTTGTCCAAGTCACTCGCCCGTGCCAGATCGATCGCCACCGACGAGTAGTCGACGGCAGTCACCGACCACCCTTGCCCGGCCATCCACCGCGCGTGACGGCCGTCGCCGCCGGCCAGATCGATCGCAGTGCCCGGCTTCAGGCCGGCAATTCGTGTTGCGACGGTTCCCGCCGGGTCGATTCCCCACGGCTCCGTCACCGCTCGGTATCGCTCGTCCCAGTCGTGTGCGTCCATGATCACTGCTCCTCGTGGTTCGTTTCACCGCGGTTAGTTTCACTGTCTCCGATCAGACGGTGCAACGAGCAGCATAGAGAACCCTCGAATGTGACAGACGGATACCCCTAGGGGTATACAGGTGACGGTTAGGAATACCCCCACCCGTATCAGGAGCGAAGATGCCAGCGACCAGAACAGTCACCGCGGACCCACCCGCCCAATCCGACGGCATACTCGCGCGCCTCGGTCGATCGATGGCGGCGCACACCCGCCTCGTCATCGGCGTCTGGTTGATCGCATTGGTCGCACTCGGCGCCGCAGCACCCAGCGTCTTCACCTCCCTGGCCGGCGCAGGTTGGCAGGCAAACGGATCCGAATCAGTGCAGGTTCGCGAGTTGGCCGAGCAGCATTTCGGTGGAAACTCTTCCGCTGCAGTGCAGGTGGTCGTTCACTCGGATTCTGTGCCCATCACCGATCCGTCGATGCAGCAAACGCTGGCGGCGGCAACGGAAATCTTTTCCGCGGACCCTCGTTTCGGCGAAGTGGTCGCCCCGCAGACCGGCATGACCATCAGCCCGGACGGACATACCGGCATCATGATCGCGGGCGCCAACGCAAGTACCGACGAGATGGTCAGTGCGGTAGACGAACTCGGCAAGGAACTCACTGCATTGTCCACGGACACCATCGAGGTGTACCCCACCGGCGCGTCGGCTTTGTGGAGCGATTTCAACAAGGCCAATCACGAAGCGATGATCAAGGCCGAAATGATGTCGTGGCCCGTCACTCTCGCGATCATGGTGTTGGCCTTCGGCTCCCTGGTTGCCGCAGGACTCCCACTGCTTCTGACACTCGCAGGTCTGGTCGCCTCGGCGGGCGGGCTTGTGATCCTCAACGAGATCACGCCGATTTCCGTGTGGGCCATGAACTTCGCGATGATGTTCGCTCTCGCACTCGGCATCGACTACGCACTCTTCCTCGTCGCCAGGTTCCGGGAAGCACTGCGAACCGATCCGGATCCGCGGGCCGCCGTGGCTCAAACGATGGACACCGCCGGCAAAGCTGTTGTCCTCTCCGGCCTCACAGTTCTGGTCAGTTTGTCTGCGGTGCTCATCGTTCCAGCCCCGGCCGTACGCACGATGGCTGTCGGAATCATGCTCGCTGTGATCTTCGTTCTCGCCGCAACACTCACCCTGCTACCTGCCGTGCTCGGCCGGATCGGCGCCAAGGTCAACGGCGGTTCACTACCGTATGCAAAGCGCCAGCAGCACCGCTCCCCGATGTTCGCAGCTTGGGCATCCCTGCTGCACAAGCACCCGTGGCCTTTCGGCATCGGCGCATTGATCGTCCTTATCGCTCTCGTTGTTCCGGTGTTCGGCCTGAAGGTTGCAATGCCCTCCATCGCCGTGGTTCCCGAGGACGCCCCGATTCGGCAGGGTTATGAACTGGTACAGCAGCAGTTCGGTGACGGCGCTCCCGGAATGCTGCAGATCGTCACGTCCGCCGACGATGCAGCCGACACCTCGCGTCTTGCCATGAGCGTGGATGGCGTGGCCATGGTCACGCCAGCGCAACAAGCGGGCGACGGATCCGATCTGGTTATGCTGCAAGCAGTTCCCACCGTCGACCCGTCAGATCCTGCGATGGAAACCATCCTTGCCGACCTTCGGTCGCAACTGCCGGAATCGGCGCTCGTCGGCGGCGCTCCGGCTGAAAATCTCGACCTTCAGAAGGCGCTCGACGACTACCTTCCCTTCGTGGTGGTCGTGATTCTGACGCTCGGATTCCTGTTGCTGCTGATCGCCCTCCAGGCACCTTTGATCGCCTTGATCGGCACGCTGGTCAGCCTGCTGTCCACTGGGGCCGCATTCGGAATCGCGAAGTTGATTTTCCAGGACGGCCACGGAGCAGGCCTGCTCGGCTTCGATCCCCAGGGGTTTCTCAACGGGTGGGGTCCGGTCTTCTTCTTCGCCATGATCTTTGCCATCGCGATGGACTACACCGTGTTCCTGCTCTCGAGCGCCAAGGAGCACTACGAACGCACAGGTGACCCCGAGACCGCACACATCGACGGCCTCGCACATTCGGGTCGGGTCATTGCGGCGGCAGCAGCGGTGATGGTTGCGGTCTTCTTCACTTTTGCGCTCGCAGATCCCTTGCCACCCAAGGAAATGGGCATCATTCTCGGTGTAGCTGTCCTCCTGGACGCAGTGCTCGTCCGCTTGGTGCTGCTGCCCGTTCTCCTGCGCCTCAGCGGCCGGGCAGCCTGGTGGGCGCCGGCATGGTTACTACGCGTCCTGCCGAACATCAGCTTCTCGCATGGCTGACCGTGTACCCGACATCACTGTCTTCTTGATACCCCCAGGGGTATGATGGAGACAAGAGAAATCGAAGCCAACGACATCGAAGCCAATGGCACCGAAGCCGACGACATCGCAGCCAACGACAAGGAGCGGGCAATGACAACACCCACAGAACCGATAGCGATCGCAACCAAGGTCACCGGAACTTTCGACGACGTCGTCACCCGAACTCGTGCTGCTCTCGCCGAGCAGGGCTTCGGCATCCTGACCGAGATCGACATGCAGGCGACACTCAAGGCGAAGCTGGACGAGGACATGGAAAAGTACCTGATCCTGGGTGCCTGTAACCCGCCGTTGGCCCATCGGGCAGTTTCGGTGGATCGTCAGATCGGCCTCCTGCTGCCGTGCAACGTTGTCGTCCGCGAAGATACGACTACCGAGAATTCGTTCTTCGTCGAAGCGATGAATCCCGCTCTCATGGTTCAGGTTTCCGGCGAACCAGGCCTGGAGTCCGTGGCGGCCGACGCCGCCGTCAAGTTGCGGGCAGCCGTCGACTCGTTGATCTGACACCGCAGCCGGATCAAACACTGAATCAAGCAGTGACATGCCCCCAGGGGTACCCTCGGTCGCAGCACGAACACTCGAGAAGGGGCCACCATGACCGGCGACGAAGAGAGCATTGCGCTCGTACTGAACAGACTGCGGCGTGCCCACGGCCAACTTGCCGGGGTCATCTCGATGATCGAGAACGGCCGCGACTGCAAGGACGTCGTGACGCAGCTCGCAGCCGTGTCGAAGGCGCTGGACCGAGCAGGGTTCAAGATCGTCGCTTCCGGGCTGCGTGAATGCCTGAGCGGTGACAGCGCGGAAGGTCAGGAACCGATGACCGAGGCCGAACTCGAGAAGCTGTTCCTGGCACTGGCCTGAAACATGAGAAGGGCCTGACCTGCAGTCAGCAGGTCAGGCCCTTTCTCGCATGCGGAAAACTACTTCGCCAGGAAGTCGATCAGCACCTTGTTCACGGCCTCCGGACGCTCGAGGTACCCGTAGTGTCCGGCGTCGGGAATCTCTTCGAACGACGCCGTCGCGATGCAGTCCGCCACCTCGCGGGAGAGGTAGGGCGGGATCATGCGGTCGTCGGCGAAAGCGACGGACAGGCAGGGGCGCATGATCGACTTGTACGCGCCCCGTCGATCGAAGGCGCGGTCCATACCGAGCTGCGCGCGAACACCCGGTGACGTTGCGCCGCCGGTGAACTCGAAGATATCCATCCAGTCGCGCGCGGAGTGATCGTCTGCCAGCGTGGCCGGCGAAAGGTTCATCACCGCGGTCACTGCGGCACGGTATTTGGCCGGCAGAGCGACGCCACTGTCGAACAACTGGCGCTCACCCTCGGTCAGGACCTGCTGGAAATGATCCATCCGGGCGTGGCCGGCGAGGAACACTGCTTTGCGAACCAGATCGGGCCTGGCGAGCGTCAGTTCCTGCGCCACCCGCGCGCCCATCGAGGTTCCGATGACATGGGCGGGGCCGCCACCGAGGTGCTCGATCAGTCCGGCGGTGTCCGCAACCATGTCGGGCATCGTGATGCCGCCGAGGCTCTCGCCGGACGGTGCGATTCCGCGGTTGTCGAAGGTGCAGACTCGGTAGCCGGCGGCCACCAGCGCCGGGGTCTGGTGCAGATCCCAGACGCGGCCGGGGCTGCCGGTCCCCATGATGAGCACCACCAGATCTCCATCACCCTTGACCTGGTAATTGATGGGGATTCCGTTGATTGTGGCGACCGTCATGTCAGCCTTCCTCCTCGTACGTGTGATCAACAATTTTGGTTGGATAGCCTAAGCTGATGGGCGGTCGTGTGACCGCAACCCCAGCCCATGCTCGTCCAGGAGGACCCCCGTTGAGAGTCGCTACGCTCGGATACCAAACCTGGGGCCACCGTACCCTGCAGGCCTTGATCGACTCCGATCACGAGGTCGTGCTGGCAATCACACACCCGAAGAGTGAGCACGTCTACGAACAGATGTGGGCGGACTCGGTTGCAGATCTGGCGGCCGAGAACGGTGTACCCGTTCACGTGGCGAACAAGCCTGACGACGCCTTCAAAGCCGCGCTGGCCGAAGCAGCTCCCGACATCATCGTCGCCAACAACTGGCGTACCTGGCTGCCGGCGGAGGTCTTCGACGCACCTAAGTACGGCACCCTCAACATCCACGATTCGCTGCTACCCAAGTACACGGGATTCTCCCCGCTCATCTGGGCTCTGATCAACGGCGAAGAAGAAGTCGGCCTCACGGCGCACCTGATGGACGAGGAACTCGATGCGGGCGACATCGTGCTGCAGCGTTCGACGACGGTCGGCCCGACCGACACCGTCACCGATCTGTTCCACCGCACGATCGACATGATCGGCCCCATCACACTCGACGCCCTGGATCTGATCGCGTCCGGGCGGACCGACTGGACGCCGCAGGACCGATCGCAGGCCACGTTCTTCCACAAGCGTGCACCACAGGACAGCCACGTCGACTGGTCCTGGCCGGCCGAGGTCATCGAGCGTTTCGTCCGGGCACAGTCCGATCCGTACCCCAACGCTTTCGCGGAGTTCAAGGGCCGGCGCATCCGCATCCTGAAGGCGTCCGTCTCACGCGGGCACTACGGAGGAACCCCCGGCCGAGTGTTCATTCAAGAAGATGACGGCATGGTGATCGTCGCGGGCCCCGACGCATGGTCGGGCAAGAACAAGGGACTGCGGATCGAGCGCGTCCGACTCGACGACGGCAGCGAGTACACCGCCGCCGAGTTCTTCCCCCACGGCGGCGGGTACCTCACCTGATCGTCTGACCAGACCCCCTCAGTACAAACCCCAGTACAAACCCCTCAGTCGCGACCTTCCCAGGCCGCCCACAGTTGTGCGTAACGCCCGCCCGCGGACACCAGTTCGCGGTGCGGGCCTTCTTCTACGATCTGTCCGTGTTCGAGCACGATCACTCGGTCGGCGCCCGCAGCCTGTGTAAGCCGGTGTGCGACAACCAGAGTGGTGCGGCCCTCCGTAGCGGCGTCGGCAGTCGCTTCCAGTTCCCGTGCTCCGGCGCTGCCCGCCTCCGCTGTTGCTTCGTCCAGTACCGCGACGGCCGGGTCGGCCAACACCAGTCGCGCCAAAGCCAACTGCTGCGCCTGTGCCGCCGTCATCTCGTGCCCGCCTTCGCCCACGACGGTCAGCATTCCCTCGTCGAGAGCCTCCACCCACTCGTACGCGCCGACCGTCCGCAGTGCCGCGGCTACGTCCTCGTCCGAGGATTCGGGCGCGGCCAACCTCAGATCCTCGATCAGGTGCCCGGCAAAAACATGGACCTCCTGACTCACGATCGCGATGTGGCGTCGTAGGTCGTCGAGGTCGGCAAGCGGGACACCACCGATCGACACCCGCCCCGACGTCGGAGTGATCGAACCGGCAGCGATCGCCGCAAGCGTCGTTTTTCCGGCTCCGGTCGAACCGACGAGCGCCACGCGCTCCCCCGCTCGCAGGGTGAGGCTCACTCCGTGGAGAACCTCATGGCCACCGTCGTAACTGTGCCGAATGTCGTCCAGACGCAGCGAACCGTCGGCCGGAACGGAACCTGCATCCGTCGAAGGCTCCGTTTCCTCGATCTCGACGACGCCGACCAGTCGCGCGAGGCTGGCGCCGGCCGACTGCACTTCGTCGAAGGTGTAAAGCAGCGAGCCGATCGGGTTGAACAGGCGATGGAACAGCAGAGCAGCAGTCGTCGTCTGGCCTACTGTCACGACGTCCTCACGGACCAGCAGGAATCCGACGACGAGAATCATGGACAAGCCCACGAATTCGGCGCGGTTACCGCGACCGGCGAACCTCGTGAACAGGCCGAACACGCCGACGGCCAGATCACGCGCTTTTGCCGACGCCGCATCTATCTGACCGAGGTGTTCCTTCTCGAGGCTGTACGCGCGGACCGTCTTGGCACCCTGGAGGCTGCTGATGAGCGCTTGTGAACGAGCGCCCATCGCTACCCGCTCGGCAGCGTAAATGGGAGCCGATCGTGGCAGGTACCACTTGAGCGCCAACGCGTACATCGGCAGCGCGACCATTCCGGCGAGGCCGAGGCGCCAGTCGAGTCCGAGCATGGTCACCATGCTCAGAGCCACGAGCAGAACTGCTGCGATCATGCCGGGAACCACGTCGGACACGGCCTTGGCGATCACCGACACGTCGTCGCCGACTCGTGAGAGCAGATCGCCCTTGCCGACCTTCTCGACGGTCTGGATCGGGAGGCGCAGTGCCCGGTCCACGGTTCGCTCGCGCAGGTCCGCCAGAATCGTCTCGCCGAGTCGCTTGATCAGATAGGCGGCCACACCGGTGAACACACCGCCCACGATTGCGGCGGCGGCGATGATCACGACCACCCCGACGATCGTCGACGTGGGCGCGTTGTCCCGGACCCGGTCGACCAGGACACCGAATACGTAAATCGGCACCAAGGCCATCGCCGACGCCGAAGCCGCGACGATCAGGACCAACAGGCTCTGCATCCGGTGTTCGGCCAGCGCTGCCCGCAACCACTTCCAGGTCTGTCGACCACCCGCGATCGGCAACAGCTCGCGCTCGGTCACCTTCTCCGCGTTCTCCCCGGCCGGCATATCGGTAGTCATGTCCGTGGCCGTCACCGCAGCACCGCTCCTCGGTAGTTCGCGTCGCCGCGAGAGAGTTCGGAATGTGTGCCGATCGAGGCAATCACTCCGTCGTTCAAGACGATCACTCGATCCGTCACAGCCAGCAAAGCGGGGCTGCTGGTGATCAATACCGTCGTGTGGATGCCACCGGCACCCTCGTGCCGCAGTTCTGCGATTCCTTCGGCGATAGACGCCTCGGTCACCGCGTCCACTGCCGTAGTCGGATCGTGCAGGACCATCACGGGTGCCTGTGCCACCAAGGCGCGCGCGAGGGCGACGCGTTGTCGCTGACCTCCCGACAAACTGGCGCCTCGATCGGTCACTTCGAGGTCGAGACCGTCCGGATGTGCGTCGACGACATCCGCCGCTGCCGACGCTGCCAGAGCGCTCTGGATGTCGAGAGCAGCGGCGTCACCGGCGCCCGCAGTGACGTTCGAGGCGAGGGACCCGGAGAACAGATCGGTGATGTGCGGCTCCACCAAGACCGTCCGACGCGCCAATCGCAAGTCCATGTCGGACAGGCTGATTCCGCCAACCCTCACCACTCCGCGATACGCGTCCTGCGCCAGCTGACCGGACAGGACCGCGACAAGAGCGTCGGCGTCCTGCGGCTGGTAAGCCACGACGCCCAGCAGTTCTCCGGCAGGCAGGTGCAGGTCGATGCCCTTGAGCGACTTGTACTCGACGCCGTCGAGGGTCAGGTCGGTGCCTTCGAGTTCGGTCTGCGACCCCGCGCCCCGCAGTGGCTCTGCGTCCAAGACCAATGCGAGTCGATCCGACGACGCCCGCGCCACCGCGAAGTATCCGGGAATGGACGCAAGCAATCCGAGCGGTTCGATGATGAACTGCGCAAGCCCCACCACGGTGATCAGTTCACCGACCGTGATCCGGCCCTGCAAAGCGAAGTATCCGGCGAAGCCCGCAACACCGACTGCGAGCAACGCACTGACGGTCGCGGCAACGCCGGTGTAGATACCGGTCGCCTTGGCCGTGCCGATCGTCGACGCAAGCGCCTGACGGCTGACTGTGCGATAACGTGCCGACGCGGTCTTCTCACCGCCGATACCGCGCAGTGGACGCAATCCGCTGACCAGATCGGTAGCCATCGCGGACGCCCGCGCGATCGACGCTTGCTGACCGGTGGCCCTCGACGTGATGAGCGGCGCCGCCAACTGCAGCAGACCGAGAATGACCGGCGTTCCGATCAGAACGGCCAATCCCAGCCAGAGGTCGATCCACACCAACGCCACGGCCGACGCGACCGCAGCCGTCAGGGCCGCAGCCGCGCGCGGGACGATGTCCGCGATCCACGAAGTCTGCTCGGCGTCCGATGTCGAAACAGTCAGCAGTTCACCTGAACGCAGATCGGTTCGCACCCCACGCGGATCGAGGACGCGGTGCGCCACCTCGAGCCGGAGGCGATGAGCCTCCTGCTGCATCGCGGTGACGATGAAGCGTGCACCGAAGCGCCACGCGGCCGTCAGAACGAGAAACAGAGCCGCGAGACCGACGATGGAGACGATCAGGGCCGTGGTGTCCGAAGTCTCCACGGCACGGTCGATGATCACACCGATGGAGATCGGCACCGCCGTCTCGGTCAGTTGGTGCAGACAGACCAGAACCGTGCCGATAGCGAGCGGGCGACGGTTGCGGACGAGGACGCGTCGCAAAATCGCAGCACCACTGTGATTGCCACTATCGGGCTCGTCCGAGTCGACGGTCACACTCGAGGGGGTCGAACTCATGGAACTCCAAGCATCGGTGGAAGCGATAAAGTTGAGTACAGAGATAAGTAAGTCGACCCTAATACATGAGCAACTAGCGTCGACACGCCCAGTTCTCATAGAGTCGCGAGTAAGAAACATTGCTTGCGCCGTGCAGGCAAGCACGAGAGGAACATGATGGCTGAGAACACGACCGTCGAAACCGAGATCGCGGACGAGGAAATCGAGACCGTCGCCGAGGAAACAGCGCGCATGGCGCAGCACGTTGTCGCTGCATACGCGGAGGATGCCGACGAGTGCAGGATGCTGCTCTCGATGCTCGGTATCTCTCCCGCCGCCAAGCTCGACTGAATCTTTCCCTCACCGACCGAGAAGGAACCACGTGCCTGTCAGTCCGGATTCGACCAGTTCAACCCTTTCTGACAGCGCACTTGCTTCTTCGACCGGTGACACCGTGTCCGGGCAGGCTGAGTTCGTCGTCGTAGCGAACCGCCTGCCCGTCGACTTGGAACGGCTTCCCGACGGCACCACCCGCTGGAAGCGAAGCCCCGGTGGACTGGTCACCGCTCTCGAGCCGATCCTGCGCAGCAATCAGGGCGCGTGGGTGGGCTGGGCGGGCGTGCCCGACGCCGATCTCGACCCCATCGTCGAAGACGGACTCGAGCTCTACCCCGTGCCGCTGAGCGCCGAGGAGATCAACGAGTACTACGAGGGGTTCTCCAACGCCACCCTCTGGCCGCTCTATCACGACGTCATCGTCAAACCCGAGTACCACCGCGAATGGTGGAACGCCTACGTCGAGGTGAATCGGCGGTTCGCCGAAGCCACTTCCAAGGCAGCGGCTCAGGGCGCAACCGTCTGGATCCAGGACTACCAGCTGCAGTTGGTACCGAAGATGCTGCGGATGCTGCGCCCCGACCTCACCATCGGATTCTTCCTGCACATTCCGTTTCCCCCGGTCGAGCTGTTCATGCAGATGCCGTGGCGCACCGAGATCGTCGAAGGCCTCCTCGGCGCCGACCTCATCGGCTTCCACCTTCCGGGTGGCGCACAGAACTTCCTCTATCTGGCCAGACGCCTTGCCGGACAGCAGACTTCACGCGGAACCGTCGGCGTCCGCTCCAAACTCGGTGTGGTGCAAGTAGGTTTCCGTAGCGTCCGCGTCGGCGCATTCCCCATCTCCATCGACTCCGGCAAGCTCGACGAGCTATCACGCACCAAGGCAATTCGAGACCGCGCCAAGCAGATTCGCAAAGAACTCGGAAACCCCAAGCACATCATGCTGGGCGTGGACCGCCTCGACTACACCAAGGGCATCGACGTCAGGCTCGCCGCACTCCACGAACTTCTCATGGAGAAGCGCATCGATCCCGCCGACACGGTCATGGTGCAGTTGGCGACCCCGAGCCGCGAACGCGTCGAAAGCTACGTACAGATGCGCGGAGACATCGAGCAGAAGGTCTCCCGGATCAACGGCGAGTTCAGCGAAGTCGGTCGCCCCGTCGTCCACTACATCCATCGGCCGATTCCACGCGACGAACTGGTCGCGTTCTTCGTCGCTGCCGACCTCATGCTGGTCACACCGCTGCGTGACGGTATGAACCTCGTCGCCAAGGAGTACGTCGCCTGCCGCAGTGACCTGGGCGGCGCATTGCTGCTCAGCGAATTCACCGGCGCTGCAGCAGAACTCCGCCAGGCTTTCCTGTGCAATCCCCACGACCTCGACGACGTCAAGGATTCGATGGAGAAGGCCCTCAATCAACCGCGAGAGGACGGCCGACGCCACATGCGTGCGCTACGTCGTCAGGTCCTGACCCACGACGTCGACCGCTGGGCACGCTCGTTCCTCGACGCGCTCGCGCACGGCGGTGCCGCAGGTCCGGCGCTGATCGCCCCGGCCGAAGCACAAGACCACTGAGGACAGTGCACAAAAGGCTGGGGCCGCGGAGAGTGAATCTCCGCGGCCCCAGCCTGTTTCAGGTGATCGACCCCAGCCTGTTTCAGGTGATCGACCCCAGCCTGTTTCAGGTGATCGATCAGAAGGGTTGGACGTTGTTCACGAGCCAACGCCCGTCCTGCTTCTCCAGACTCATCTTGACGCGACTACCACTGGCGACGGCTTCGGGTGATTCCGAAGACGTGGTGATCTGATTGAGGAACAGCATCGTCGTCGCGCTGTCCGCCTCGGCGTCGAGAACCGCGGCGCCCTGGACGACTACCTGAACGGTCAGCGACTTTTCCTTGGCTCCCGGAATGATCACCGATTCGATCAGGTTGGTGAACGTGCCCTGGAAATCGCCCGTCAAACCGTCTGTGGCCGCGTGCAACTGCTGGTCGACGTTGTTGTAGTCGTACTGGAACATCGCAACCGCCTGATCGGAAGAGGCCTGTGCCACTTCGTCTCTGGTCTGATCGATCGCCGCGATGTCACGCGTTCCACCCGGACCGAAGTAGAGATACGCCGACACTGCCGCCAACGCGATGGCCACTGCACTGATGACGCACAGAACGATGGCGAGCGGTGAGACGCGCTTGGGCTTGGACGTCTCGGGGATTACTTCTGGGGTCATGGCACAAACTCCACATTCGAGGCAAGCAACTGCCCGTCGACGTCGCACATGGTGATTCGGAGTCGGTAGTTGCGTTCAGCGGGCGCTTCGTCGCCGTTCTTCTGCATCGCACGCACCGCGACCAATGAAGTCCCGCAATCGCCGTCGGACTTCTCGAACCCGGCTTCGAGTACCTCGCCGTCGGTCTGAACTCCGGCCTGCCCGAGGACGTTGACAAACGAATCCTTGCGTCCGTCGAACTGCGACTTGAACTCGTCGGTGGTGCCGGCGAGGAACTTGTCGAGGTCGGCAGCCGCTGTATCCGCGTGCAGTGTCGTCAGATTCAGTGCGGTGGTCCGGGCACCGGCCACGTAGCGGGCTCGGTCCTCGTCGGCATTGGACGCCTTGTTCCGGTCGACGAGAAGAAACACCGTCAGGGCCGCAAGAGCAACAGCGATCACCGAAGCAACGGCGATCCCGACTACCAACCCGGCCTTGGGCTTCGAACGAACAGGGGTGTCCACAGCAGTTTCTGCGGGGGTTTCGGCGGTGCCGGCCTGCTCAGCCTTGGTCGCGACCTGATCACCGCTGACGACCTTCTCAGGTGGAGTATCGGGCTTGCCCAAAGCAACTGGCGCCGCCGCCTTCTGCTCAGCCACCCTCTGCTCAGTCGCCTTCTGCTCGGCTGGCTTCTGTTCGGCCGACTTCTTTTCGGTGGGCACTACTACCGCGGCAGCGTCTGCATCCGCACCCGTGGGTCCGGCGCTGCGGGACGCGCGACGGCGCACCCGCTGCCCGGCCTGTGGATCTTCGTCTGTCATCAACCCTGCTGACCCTTCATGAACTGTTCGAGACTGACGTCGCCGCCACCGAGGTTCGGTTGCGAGTACGTCCTTCCGTCCGGCCCGATGTACGTGCCTGTAATCGGATCGTACCGACGAGCCGAGACCGAAGGCGTCGACGTGTACGAGCTCGGGGTCGCGGTAATCGGTTCCGGAGGCCCGGATTGCGGGTTCGTGCCCATCGGTACGTAGCCGGAACGGCACTGTTCGACCGTCGGCGCACGACGTCCCGGATACTCCTCGCAGGGAAGGTTTCTCGCGCCGCGCACGGCGATCGGCGAATCCTGGGCAACCTGGCAGAAGAGATCCGACGGCGTCTCGATCGGTGATTCGTCCTTCGGACTGCGCCACTGCTCTGCGGGCAGGAATCCTGTAGTGCACGGCGGCGGGTCGTTGACCTCCATGTGGAAGTCCACCAGTGCACCATCCGCAGCCGGGCCGGAGCCTGCCACCGTGACCAGCGCTGCGGCCAGCGGCGGGTAGATGACCAGAATCTGCTCGATCGCGTTGTTGTAGATCACGCCGACCTGTCCGACGGACACGAGGTTCGCCAGAAGAATCGGCAATGTCGGCTGCATGTCTTGCAGAAGAGCATTCGCCTCCGCCGCTGCGGCCGGCCCCTTCTGGATGACGGCACGCAGATCAGGGTCGCTGGCTCGGAGCTGGTCGGTGAACGTCACCAGATTGCTTGTCCAGGAACGGATGGCGTCGCTGCTGACCACCTGAGTGTCCAGGAGTGGACCGGCCTGCTCGATCAGCGTCTTGGTCGCGTCGGAGTTGTTGTTCGCCTCCTCGACGAACAGCCGAGCCGAGTCGATCAGCTTCTGCAGATCCGGGCCGGCACCGTTGAACGCCTTGAAGGATTCGTCGATGACGGTCTTGAGCTTGGTGTCGGAAATGCTCTGCAGCAACAGATCTGCCTGATCGAGCATCGCGCCGACATCCTGCGGAATGCTGGTTCGGTCTTCGGGAATCACCGATCCGTTTTCCAGATGTCCGTCGACCACGATCGCTCCGGAGCTGTCGGTGTGCGGAATCAGATCGACGAACTGCTCGCCGATCGCCGACACACTCTTGACCGCAGCATCGACGTCCGACGGAACCTTGACGCCACTCTCGAGAGACAGTCGCGCATTTACACCCGTCTCCGAGAGCTCCACCGCGTTCACGACACCGATGGTCTGACCGCGGTAGGTGACGTTCGAGTTCTTGTACAGCCCGCCGGTGGCGGGCAATTCGACAGTGACGTCGTAACGGCCGATACCGACCATCGCCGGAACACGCACGTACTGAGTGGCCATCACGATCAAACCGACAACCGTCAAGACGGCGAAGATGATGAGCTGGATACGGACGAACTTTGTGAGCATCATGGTGCCGGTGCCCCCTGAGGAAGTCCTGGAATGTTGATCGGCGGAAGTCCCGGAATCTGAATGGTATTCGGATCCGCTGCCGGGGCCTGCGCAGCGGGAGCCTGTCCGGCAGGAGCCTGGGCCGGCGGTGCGGCAGGCTTGAGCGGATCGCTCAACGGATTGCCAGTCTGCCCGGCGAGCCCGGCCTGCTTACCCAACACCCCCTCCGGTCCGGAGAGCGTTCCCGCCAACGGAGTTCCGGTGAGGAAGTTCGCGTCGAGTCGGGGCAGCGAGATGTCGATGGTCATCGCCAAGTTGGCGTAGTCACCGCGGATGACGTTGTCGATTCCGTTCTGTGGGAACGGGAACGTCAAGAGGACTCCGAGAACCTGAGTGAGAGCGTTACCCGAATCCGCCAAGGCCTTCAAAGTCGGCGAAAGGGCCCGAACGTTGGTCGCGAAATCGTCGCCGCTCTCCTGGATGACACGGCTCGCCACCTCGCTGAGACCACCGAGGGAGGTCAACGCGTTGGTGATGTCCTGACGCTGAGCGACAAGAATCTCGAGTGCCGGCGGAATACCTTCGAGCGCTTTGTTCAAGGTGTCGTGCTGTGCCTGGACGGTCGAGGACAGTCGATCGAGTCCTTCCATCGCCGAAACGATGTCGCCTCGTTGCTTGTCCAGACTTCCGACCAGCTGATCGAGCTGAGGTAGGAGGTCTCGAACGGAATCTTCACGCCCACCGAGAGCGGCGTTGAGTTCCTTCGTGATGTCCTGAACCTGAGCGAGACCGCCGCCGTTGAGAACAACGGACAGCGACGACAGCGTCTGTTCCGTCGTCGGGTAAGCGCCCGCCCGCTCGATCGGAATCAGGTCACCGGCTTCGAGTCGGCCCTCGGGCTCTTCTCCAACCGGCGGCGCCAACTCGATGTGCTGAGAGCCGAGCAAGCTGGTCTGGCCGATTTTTGCCGTCGCATTGGCAGGCAACTGAACCTCGGGATTCAGCGACACCGTCACCAGAGCGTGCCAACCCTGAACCTCGATGTTCGAAACGCTTCCCACTGCAACGTCATCCACCCGGACGGGCGAATTCTGCGACAGCGTAGTCACGTTCGGCATCTCGATCTGGACCTCGTATGCGCCTTCGCCCCGGCCCTGAGTTCCTGGCATCGGCACAGAGTTGAGACCGTTCCATTCACAACCGCTGGCGCCGAGTGCCACTGCCGTGGCCAACACGGCAACCGTGGTCTTGCGAGCTACCCGCATCAGTTCCCTCCGCCCATGTTGAAGAGTTCGGCGAGATCCTTGGGAACACTCGTCATGGGAGCACCTGACATCGGTCCTGCGACGGTTTCCGGCTGATTCTGACTTGCCGCTTCCAATCCCGGTTCGGTGTAGACGATCTGATCCGGGAAAGCCTGCACGCCCGCGACCGGGTTGAACAGGAATCCGGGGTAGTTGCCGATCATCGTGCTGAGCACCGGCCCGAGGTACTGCTTACACAGGTCGGCACTGTTCTGGGAGTTACCACTGTCGATGCCTTCGATGGAACCACAGATCCACTGGATTGGATTCTTGAAGTTACTCAGTGCAATTGCGCCGGTCATGCTGCCCTGAGCCGGTTTGTAGATCTGATAGAAGTTGGCAAGCGACGTCGGTCCGGAGTGCAGAACCTGCTCGATCTCCGGGCGCTTGTCAGTCAGTACCTGGGTGGCATCGGCCAGACGCGCGACCGATTCGCTCAGTCCCTCGCTGTTGTCCTTGACGAACCGCTGAACGTCGCCCACCGCCAGGTCGAGATCGCTGAGGGCGGTGCCCAACTCGTCGGAGCTGCTTGCGAGAACGCTTGTCACCGAAGCGAGGTGACCGCTGAACTGCACGATCTGCTCGTTGCTCGAGGACAAGGCAGTGACAAACGCCTGCAGGTTCCGAATGGTGGAGAACAAATCGGTCCGGCCTTCGGACAGCGTGTGCATCGTGGCCGAGAGTTCGCGCAGCGTCGACCGAATGGACTCACCGTTACCGTCGAGGTTCGTTCCGACGGTGTCGATGAATCGGCCGAGGGAACCCTGATCGTCCAGACCCTCCGGTCCGAGGGCGTCCGACAGTTTGGTCAGTTCGGTCTTGATCTCGTCCCACTCCACCGGAACGGCGGTGCGCTCGATCGGGATCTCGCCGCCGTTGGGCATCTGTTCCCCGCCGGAGTACACGGGGGTCAATTGCACGAAGCGTGCGGACACGAGGCTTTGAGCAACGATGAGCGCCTTGGCATCTGCCGGAACGTCGACGCTCGAGTCGATCTTCATCTCGACGTACGTGTCCCGATCACGCGGTTCGATCTTCGTCACCTTGCCGACGTTGACACCGAGCACTCGCACGACGTCGCCCTCGTAGAGACCTGTCGTCGAGACGAAGTGCGCGGAGATCTTGGTCTTGCCCAGGCCAGGGATGAAGAGGTAGGCCGCACCCGCCACGAGCAGCGCGACCAGCACTCCCGCTCCGATCAGCACCCACTTCTTGCGTGGGTTGGTGGAGCCCTGTGAATCCTGTGAAGTCATGGTCTCGGTCATTCTCCCGGCCCCCTGATCGTCGGTGGAATGCCGGGGAAGAAGTCTTCCAGGTCGCCCGGAACCTGCTCGGGCGCGACGCTGGTGTCCACCAAGGTCTTCCACCAGTTACTCGGCAGAATGTTGATGATGAAGGCATCGAAGAACGGGCCGCTGGCCACGGTCTCGCCGAGCGCGGTGATGTACGGTCCGAGGCCGTCGAGCGCCCCGGCGATGTTGTCCTTGTTCTGCTGAAGAACCTCGGCGACCGAATTCAGCTTCTCGAGCGTCGGCCCCATCTGAGCCTCGTTCTCCTGCACAAGCGCTGACAGTTGACGTGAGACTGCGCCGGTGTTGACGATCAGTTCGCTGATCGCGTCACGCCGCAAGCTGAGTTCGGCAAACAGCTTGTTGCCGTCAACCAGCAACGAATCGATCTGACCACTTCTGTCGGAGAGGATCTTGGTGACATCTTCGGCCCGCGAGAGCAATTGGAGCAGGCTCTCGTCGCGTGAGTTGATGCTCTGCGAAAGCCGCGTCATTCCGTCCAACGCGGTGCGCAGTTCGGGCGGAGTATCGGCCAGCGTGTCCGAGATCGCGTTGAGCGAATCGTTGATCTGTTCCGTGTCGAGTTCGGACACCGTGGTACCGAGGTCACCCAGAGCGTCGTTGAGCGAGTACGGGGAGTTGGTGCGTTCCACCGGAATCGGCGTGTCCGTGCGCAGCAGTCCGGATCCTTCCGGCCGCACAGCCAACGACTTTCGGCCGAGAACCGTGTTGGTCTTGATGTCGGCCGCGGTCTGCTCGCCCAGGGCGACACCGTCTTGAACGGTGAAGGTGACCAGCACCTTCTGGTCGTCGAGTTCGACGTCGCTGACCTTGCCGACCTTCACGCCGGCCATGGTGACGTCGTCGCCTGTGACCAGGCCGCCGGCATCCTGGAAGTACGCCGAGTAGCGAATGCCGCCGTTGATGAACTGGAGTTGATCGTATTGAAGCGCGGCACCCACGGTTGCCACCGCCAGGACGAGACCGATGACACCGATCTGTACCGGATTGCGTTCACGGGTAGGGGTCATGAGACTTTTGCGCACCTTCCCGTGTCCTGCACTGCCGTGGGCAAGATGATCGTCGTTCCGTCAGGTCCGGAGAAC
Source organism: Rhodococcus sp. APC 3903 (assembly GCF_030407755.1). Taxonomy (NCBI): domain Bacteria; kingdom Bacillati; phylum Actinomycetota; class Actinomycetes; order Mycobacteriales; family Nocardiaceae; genus Rhodococcus; species Rhodococcus sp. APC 3903. Next base: position 28,797 of record NZ_JASDCV010000023.1, on the reverse strand, counting down.
TTGAAAGTGTTGGCGCACAGATAGAACTGGAAGAACGCTCCGTACGTGCCCACTCGGATCAGCTTCCGGTAGTCGGACGGCAGACGACCGAGAGCGGTGTTGATGTCGTCCTTGCCCAGGTCCAGCTGCGTCATCGTTCGGTTGGTCTCCCCGATCAGGGTCTGGATGTCCGGACGTGTCGCCTGCAGCAGCGATGCGAGATCTCCGGTGGCGCCGGCGATCTCGGTGATCGAATTACCGATCGGGCCACTGTCCTTCGCCAATCCACTGACCAACTGCTGGAGCTGATCGATCGTGGTGGAGAACTGATCACCCTTGTCGTTGATCGTGCCGAGTACGTCGTTGAGGTTGGTGATGACGTCCCCGATCAGCTGATCTCGGTCCGCCAACGTGCTGGTGAACGAACTGGTGTTTCCCAGAAGCGAAACCAATGTTCCACCCTGGCCCTGGAGCACCTGGAGCAGGGCCCCGGAGAGGTCGTTGACCTGCTGGGGGTCGAGAGAGCGAAGCAGCGGCTTGAATCCGCCGAGCAGCAGATCCAGATCGAGAGCGGGCGACGTCTGGTCGACTGGAATCGATCCACCTGACGAAAGCGTCTCGGTGGAACCTGCGCCCTCGAGAAGTTCCATGTAACGGTCGCCCACCAGGTTCTCGTAGCGCACAGTCGCTTTAGTGCTCTTCATCAGCGAGTACTTGGTATCGACGTCGAACTCGACCTCGGCCTGGTTGGAGTCACCGATGGACACTCCGGTGACCGACCCGACCGGAACACCGGCGATACGTACCTTGTCGCCGGACTTGAGTCCCGAGACGTCCGAGAAGGTGGCGTGAAATCCGTTGCTACTGCTGAAGCGCACCTGACTGAAGACGATCGCCAGTCCGGCGAAGATGACCGCCATGACGACGGTGAAAATCAGCAGCTTGACCGTGGTCGGTCTCATCACTTCCCGTCTTCCTGCTCGTAGGAGTCACCGAAGAGATACTGGAAAATGGTCGGCACGGTGACGCGCAGTTCGGTGTTGGGAACGAAAGGCACGTTGCCGGTGTTGGTGACTGCGAACGGGGCATGCCCGTCGACCTTCGGATCGAATTCGGGCAGACCATAACAATTGGGTCCACCGGAGGCCGCGACCTTGGGGAGAGATTGCGGGTTCTGGTACGCCTCGGCGCCGTACATGAAGCTCGCGCTCAGCATCAGTGCCGCTTTGTCCCCGGTGCCTGCCAGCGGCTCGAACTTGATCCGGCCGTCGTTCAACCCGACGATGAAGCACGTCAGACCCGACGAGTACTTGTCGAGCAGGGTCGTCGTCGCGGTCAGAGTGTCGAGGGCGGTGGTCAGGTTCTGCTCGTTGTCGGTCAACAACGCGTTGCCGGTGTCCGCGAGGCCGGTGACGTTGAGCAACAGCAAGTCGAGGTTTGCCTGCTCGGCCACGATCGATCCGCTTGTCGCGGTGGCATTGTCGAGGATGCGCATCAGATCCGGTGCCACATCGGCGTACAGGTTGGTGACATCGGCGGCGCCGACCAAGTCTTCCTGAAGCTGCGGCAGAACCGGATTCATCTTCTTCAGATAGGTGTCACCGAGCTCGAGAACCTCACCCAGCGACTCGCCGCGCCCGTTGAGCGCAGTGGAGATCGCGCCGAGTGTGGCGTTGAGCTTTTCCGGTTCGATCTTCGCGAGCACGTCCGAAAGATGTTCGAAGACACTGTTGAACTCGACGGTGACGCTGTCCGAGGCGATGACAGCACCCTCCTGGATCGGCTGGGTCGACGGATCGTCGGGAATCACGATGTTGACGTACTTCGCACCGAACACCGTGGTGGTCTTGATTTCCACCCGGGCGTTCGACGGAATCTTCGACATCTGGCCCGGATCCATCGCCAACTTCAGGTTTGCCTGGTCGCCGACGAGGGAGATCGATTCGACGCGGCCGACCTGCACTCCGCGCAGCTTCACCTTGGCGTTCGGTTCCATGACCAGGCCGGCACGCGCGGACGTCACGGTGATGGGCGTGCTCTTGGTGAACCCACCCGAGAACATGGTGAGAGCAACGGCGACGATCGCCACGAGTCCGAGGACCAGGCCGGCTGCGGCCAACTTCTTGTGCCATCTGGGTACGGTCATCGCTTGCCCGCCTATCCCGACAGGTTGAAGTTGCCGGACCCGCCGTAGATGGCGAGTGAGATGAGCAGGGTGACCGTGACGACCGCGATCAACGAGGCGCGCACTGCGTTACCCACCGCGACACCGACGCCGACCGGGCCACCGGTTGCGTTGAAGCCGTAGTAGGTGTGGATGAGCATGACGGCCAGCGCCATGACTATCGCCTGGGCGAACGACCACAGTATGTCCGTGGGTATCAGGAAGGTCGTGAAGTAGTGGTCGTACACGCCGCCGGACTGGTTGTAGAGGAACACCGTCGCAAAGCGGCTGGCGACGAACGACGCGATCACCGCCAGTGAGTACAGCGGGATGATCGCGATCATGCCGGCCATGACGCGGGTGCTGACCAGATACGGAATCGACGGGATCGCCATCGTCTCCAGGGCGTCGATCTCTTCGGAGACGCGCATCGCACCGAGCTGCGCGGTGGAGCCGGCGCCGATGGTCGCGGCGAGGCCGATTCCGGCGATGACCGGCGCTGCGATGCGAACGTTGATGAAGGCGGCGAAGAAGCCCGTGAGTGCTTCGACACCGATGTTGCCCAGCGAGCTGTAGCCCTGAACGGCGATGGTGCCACCGGTGAACAGCGTCAGGAATCCGACGATCACGACGGTGCCACCGATGACGGCGAGCGCACCGGTGCCCATGCTGATCTCGGCGATCAGTCGCAGAGTTTCACGCGGATAGCGCATCAGCGCCTTGGGAGCGTGACCGAGAGCCTTCGCGAAGAACAGCGCTTGATCACCGATGCTGTCGATACTGCGAGAGATCGAGCCGATCTGTCGACGTGTGCGCGGGAAGCGTCCCGCTGCGGCCAACGCCATCAGATCTCCTCCCGTCCGTCGTTCGTCGTTCTGTTCACTTCGATCTCTCCGACTGCCGTGTGCCTCATCCGGCCGTCAACTTGATACCGATGGTCGTGATGAGCACATTGACGACGAAGAGCGCCATGAACGCGAACACGACGGTCTGGTTGACCGCGTCACCGACGCTCTTGGCGCCGCCCTTGACGTTGAGTCCGAGGTAGGCCGCAACCAGGCCGGCGATCATGCCGAACAGTCCTGCTTTGACCATGGAGAGCATGAGCTCACCGAATCCGGTGAGCAGTGTGATGCCGTTGACGAAGGCGCCGGGATTCACGTCCTGGATGAACACGGAAAAGACGAAACCGCCGAGGATGCCGATGGTGCAGACCAGTCCGTTGAGGAGCAGCGCCACTCCCGTCGACGCGAGCACCCGGGGAACGACCAACCGGTGGATCGGATTGATACCGAGCACCTTCATGGCGTCGATCTCTTCGCGAATGGTTCTGGCCGAGAGGTCCGCGCAGATGGCGGTTGCGCCGGCGCCGGCGACGATCAGCACGGTGACGATGGGGCCGACCTGTGTGACGGTACCGAGCGCAGCTCCGGCACCACTGAGGTCGGCTGCACCGATCTCGCGCAAGAGAATGTTGATGGTGAAGCTGACCAGCACCGTGAACGGGATTGCGACCAGCACCGTCGGCACCATCGAGACTCGCGCCACGAACCAGGCCTGATCGATGAACTCTTGACGCTGGAAGGGGCGGGAGAAGACTGCCCTCAAGGTTTGGGCGGACATCTGAAAGAAGCCACCGACCGCTCGTAATGGCACCTCGACGAGGTCTACCATTCGCCCTCCTCGTCCTTGGTTGCCGCAGTACTGTCTGTTCTCATAGTCCAGCCCCCGACAGCTTGTGACTCAGGTCATATTAACTAGAACGTGTTCACCTGTCAAAAACAAGTGTCCAACTCTAAGAAGTAGCCTCACGGCGACGATCCGAAACCCGAAGGTTCGGGCCATGGGAAGCATCCCTTTTTGGTGCGAATTTCGCCGAAATATACTGGAAATTAATACTTTTGAATGATCAGCACTTATCGGCGCCGGATCGAGACCCTGCTACCGCGCCAGCCTTGACCGGCCACGTCGATCGAATATCGCATCGTTCACAGGAATGCAAAATTGGAACACAGTCTAGTTTTTTCGAGACCATTGGTCTCGTTGTGGAACGCAAGCAGAGTGCCGCGCCCACCGACTCGTGAACACGCTATTTCTACCAGGAAGTGGACACGTAGACCGTCTAAGTGTGAACAACGGTTCTACGTGTCGCGCACCTGAGAATCAGACCCGTCGATCAGCCCAACGCGCGCAGGGCCGCCGATGCCGAGAACATCTTTGCCGGGTCACGGTCAGCGAAGTAGTCACCCATCACCGCGGACAGCGTTTCCGGCGACCAGGAATCTCCCTCGGCGTCGAACCGCTGCTCGACGACGGGCGCCGCCATCAGCGCAACCATCGGTCCGTACACCACGAATACCTGACCGTTGACGGCGTCGGCCGCCGGTGACGCCAGGTACGAGACGAGCGATGCCACATGCTCGGGCGAGAGCGGATCGATGCCGTCGGCCGGCGCGTCACCGAACACACCTTCGGTCATCGACGTCCGTGCCCGCGGGCAGATCGCGTTGGCCCGAACGCCATAGCGCGAGAGCCCACGTGCGGCCGACAACGTCAGCGCCGTGATTCCGGCTTTTGCAGCGCCGTAGTTGGGCTGCCCTTCCGGTCCGAGAAGGCCCGCCTCCGAAGAAGTGTTGACGATGCGCCCGTACACCGGCGCCCCGGCTTCCTTGGATTTCGCCCGCCAGTAGGCAGCGGCGTTGCGGCACAGGAGGAAATGGCCGCGAAGATGAACTTCGAGGACCAGATCCCAGTCTTCGTCGGACATGTTGAACAGCATCCGGTCGCGTACGACGCCGGCATTGTTGACGACGATGTCGACGCTGCCGAACTGTCCCTGCGCTGCTTCCATCAGTGCGTCGGCGGTAGAACGCTCACCGACGTTGCCTGCCACGAATTCGACTTTGGCGCCGAGACCGCGGATCTCCTCGAGCGTTGCTTCGACGGCCTCGTTCGGGGCCAGATCGTTGACGACCAACGACGCACCGGCCTTCGCCAGACCGATGGCCTCGAACTTTCCGAGCCCCGATCCGGCACCGGTCACGATGGCGACCTTGCCTTCGAGACTGGTTTCTGGGCTGTTCACAGCATTCATCGAAGCGCTCTCCCGGTTCTCTGCGGTCGTGTGTCGAGTTACCCGGCTCGATTGCCGTGACCCACGAGTTCGCAACTTTAGAACGTGTTCTTGTTTTGGGCAACCATCGTCACGGATGTTCGGTCAGCGCCGCACGCGGGCACTGAGCGATTGCCGAACGGACATCTTCCCAGCGATCCTCCGGCGGACGCACGGAACTGATCACGAGCTCCTCGTTGTCATCGAGGTCGAAAATATCGGGGGCGATCCCCACGCACACACCGTTTGCCTCGCAACGGTCCAGATCAACCCTGACCTCCATGGCGATTCCTCTTCTCTACTCACTACTACTGGCACGAACACGGATACGAAACGAGTGCCGCAGGGCTGTGCCGCACACCGTTCCTGGCGATAACACTAGAACCTGTTTCAGTCGTGTGCAATGATTCGAAAAAGTACCGAGAACGGACGTCGAACGATCCGCCGGAGACGGCGAGAGCGTCCCTTGTCGCCGATGTACGCATCGATAGAACCTGTGTCAATCGAATGGTTGGCGCTTTGATTCGTATCTCTATGGAGAGGTAACCATGCACATCACCTACACCCCTGAGCAGCAACAGCTCCAGGAGGAGTTGCGTGCCTACTTCGCACAACTGATGACTCCCGAGCGGCGTGAAGCACTCGCTGCCACGACGGGTGAGTACGGCGAAGGCAATGTGTACCGCGAAGTCGTCGCGCAGATGGGCCAGGACGGCTGGCTCACGCTGGGTTGGCCGAAAGAGTACGGCGGACAGGAACGCTCCGCGATGGACCAGCTGATCTTCACCGACGAAGCTGCCATTGCCGGTGCGCCCGTGCCGTTCCTGACGATCAATTCCGTAGCGCCGACAATCATGCATTTCGGGACGGACGAGCAGAAGGCCTTCTTCCTGCCCAAGATCTCCCGCGGTGAGCTCCACTTCGCGATCGGTTACTCCGAGCCCGAGGCCGGCACCGACCTGGCGTCTCTGCGCACGTCGGCCGTCCGTGACGGTGACGATTACGTCATCAACGGGCAGAAGATGTGGACGAGCCTGATCCAGTACGCCGACTACGTGTGGTTGGCGTGCCGCACCGATCCGGAAGCCAAGAAGCACAAGGGAATCAGCATGCTGATCGTCCCGACCACCGCAGAAGGCTTCTCCTACACCCCGGTTCACACCATGGCCGGCCCCGACACCAGCGCCACTTACTACCAGGACGTACGGGTCCCGGCGTCGTCGATAGTCGGCCAGGAACACGGCGGCTGGGCACTGATCACCAATCAGCTCAACCACGAGCGTGTTGCCCTCACCTCGGCCGGACCGATTCTGACCGCGCAGCGTGAGGTCCGCGAGTGGGCACAGAACACCAAGCTGCCCGACGGCCGACGCATGATCGACCAGGAATGGGTGCAGATCAATCTGGCTCGCGTGCATGCCAAGGCCGAGTACCTGAAGTTGATGAACTGGGAAATCGCCTCCGCAACCGATCACGCTCCCGGTCCCGAAGCGGCGTCGGCCAACAAGGTGTTCGGTACCGAATTCGCCACCGAGGCTTACCGCTTGCTGATGGAGATCCTCGGATCCTCCGCCACGATCAGGCAGAACTCCCCCGGCGCTCTTCTACGTGGACGCATCGAACGCATGCATCGTTCTTCGCTGATCCTGACGTTCGGCGGCGGTACCAACGAAGTGCAACGCGACATCATCGGCATGACAGCTCTGCGGCTTCCCGCATCGAAGCGATAAGGACCAACGATCATGGAATTCACCCTTACCGAGGCCCAGCAGGACCTGTCCGGACTGACACGATCCGTCGTCACCGAACTGGTCACCAACGACCGCCTTCGTGAACTCGACGCCGCCGAAGACCGTTTCGACGCCCTCTTGTGGAACGCTCTGGCTTCGGCCGGCGTTCTCGGCGCGGCCCTTCCGGAATCGGTGGGCGGCGACGGATTCGGTGTCCTCGAGCAGTGCAGCATCCTGGCCGAACTCGGCCGCGGCGTCGCAGCTGTTCCGTTCCTGACGTCCATCGTCGGGTCCGCCGCAGCGATAGCCGAATTCGGCTCGGACAAGCAGCGCGACGACTGGGCAAGCGCTGCCGCTGCCGGTGAGAAGATACTCACCGCGGCCCTCGCCGAGGAATACAACGACGACCCGGCACACCCGATCACGCGTGCCGAGAAGACCGCCGATGGTTGGCGCATCGACGGAGCCAAGATCACCGTCGACAGTGCTCCGCTCGCAGATCTGTTCCTCGTCCCTGCCATCACCGAGGACGGTGTCGCGGTCTTCCTCGTCGAACCGTCGGACGCGGGCGTGAGCATTACCAGGCAATCGACCACGGATTTCTCGAGTGCGGCCCTGGTCGAGTTCGATTCGGTGCAGATCCCGGCCGATCGTGTACTCGGCTCGGTTGCCCAAGGATCCGACATCGCGGCGTGGATCGTCGAACGAATTCAGCTCGGTTCCAGCGCCTACCAGTACGGGGTGCTCGATCAAGCGCTGAAGCTGACCGCCGAATACGCCACCGAGCGTGTGCAGTTCGGCCGTCCGATCGGTAGTTTCCAGGCCGTGGCCCAGCGCCTCGCCGACGGCTACATCGACGTCAAGGGCGTGCGCCTGACTCTCTGGGCCGCAGCGTGGCGTCTGAGCGAAGGACTTCCGTCCGACGGGGCCGTGCAGACGGCCAAGTTCTGGGCTGCAGATGCGGGACACCGCGTCGGGCACACCGCTGTTCACGTTCACGGCGGTGTTGGTCTGGACGAGGACCATCCGGTTCACCGCTACTTCCTCGCGGCCAAGCATCACGAGTTCCTGCTCGGCAACGCAACAGATCAGCTTCGCGCACTGGGCAAGGAACTTGCCGCAGTTCCTGCCTGAGTGCGTCCCACCGAGTGGAAATCCATGACCTGGTCCGAGACGAATCGATGATGATGCAGCTATGAGTCAGAGCCCCACTGTTTCCGATCTACTCCTCGGAGTCAGCGAGATCGACGACCGCGGTATCCGTTTCGAGGACCAGGTCATCACCTGGCGCGAGCACATTCAAGGCTCGTTCGATCGAGCAGCGCTGCTGGACACGCTGCTCGATCGAACGCGCCCCCGGCATTTCGGTCTTCTGATGGAGAACGTCCCCGAATTCTCACTACTGCTCGGCGCAGCATCGTTCTCGGGTTCGGTTGCTGCCGGACTGAACACGACCAGGCGCGGCCCGGCATTGGCGCGAGACATCCAACTCTCCGACTGTCAGGTCATCTTCACCGAGAACAACCAGGCACATCTACTCGACGACGTCGATCTCGGTGACGTCCGGGTGATCAACGTGGATTCTCCGGCCTGGACGCAATTGTTGGCGCCCTTCGCCGATACGCCGGCCTACGCGTCGACGGCGCAGCCCGACGATCTGTTGATGCTCATTTTCACTTCCGGAACAAGCGGTGATCCCAAAGCGGTTCGGTGCACGCACCACAAGTTGGCCTCTCCCGGAGTCATGCTTGCCGATCGTTTCGGGCTCGGCGCCGACGACGTCGTCTACATGGCGATGCCCATGTTCCATTCCAACGCCATGATGGCGGCGTGGACGGTCGCGCTGCACGCTCGTGCGGGAATTGCCATGCGCCGCAAGTTCTCCGCTTCGGGCTTTCTGCCCGACGTTCACAAGTACGGAATCACGTACTCCAACTACGTCGGAAAGCCGTTGTCCTTCATCGCTTCCACCCCCGAGGTGCCGAACGAGCGGGACAACACCTTGAAGATCATGTACGGCAACGAGGGTTCGGCGCCCGCCGTCGCCACCTTCATCCGGCGCTTCGATGCCCGCGTCATCGACGGGTTCGGTTCCACCGAGGGCGGCATTTCGATTTCCGCGGCGCCGGTGCCGAGGACCGGCGCCCTCGGACTTCTCCCGGACGGAGTCAAGATCCTCGATCCCGAGACCGGAGCCCCATGCCCGCCTGCAGTCTTCGACGCTGACGGCCGGATCACCAATGCCGACGAGGCAACCGGTGAACTGGTCAACGTCACCGGCCCAGGCACATTCGCCGGGTACTACAAGAACCCGGAAGCCGACGCCGAGCGAATGCGCAACGGCCAGTACTGGAGCGGCGATCTGGCGTACACCGACGTCGACGGCTACGTCTACTTCGCGGGACGCAGTTCCGGTTGGCTACGAGTGGACGGCGAGAACATCGGCGCCGCACCCATCGAACGCTCGCTCGTCGGTTACCCGGGCTTCGCGCAGGTGTCCGTGTACGCAGTCCCCGACAGCGATGTCGGCGACCGCGTCATGGCGTCGGTGATTCCGGTCGGCGACGTCGACAACTTCGACCCGGCAGCCGTAGCCGAATACATCGATTCCCGGCCGGAACTCGGGCCGAAGCAGAAGCCGACCTTGATCCGCGTGTGCAGTGAGTTCCCTAGAACGGCGACGTTCAAGGTGGTCACTCGAACGCAGAGCGCCGAACGATGGAACACATCCGATCCGGTGTGGATCCGCCGGCGCGGAGAATCCGACTTCCAATTACTCACTCCCGAAATGGCACTCGGCCTCGAGAAGACGCGAGAGCCCGTCTAGTCCGATATCTCAGTAGCGCTGAGCAAGCGGTTTGTGCGCAGACACCGTTTTGTAGAACTCGGTGAGCCGAAGCTGTGATGCCGCTGCATCGTCGATCACCACCGTCGCATGTGGATGCAGTTGGAGGACCGATGCCGGGCACACCGCGGCCAGCGGCCCCTCGACGGCAGCGGCAATCGCAGCGGCCTTGTGCTCGCCGGTCGCGATCATCACCAGATGCTTTGCTTCGCAGATAGTTCCGAGGCCCTGGGTGATCACATGCCGTGGTACGTCGTCCGGACTCTCGAAGAATCGGGCGTTGTCGGTTCGAGTCTGTTCCGTCAGCGTCTTGACCCGGGTCCTCGAATTCAGCGAGGACGTCGGTTCGTTGAAACCGATGTGACCGTTGCCGCCGATGCCCAGTAGTTGTACGTCCACCGGACCATTCGACGCAATCGCCCGGTCGTAGGCTGCCGCGGCGGCAAATGGATCCGGCGCGGTGCCGTCGGGGCTGAATACCCTTGCCGCGTCCAGGTCCAGGTGATTCACCAGTTCGGTGCGGATCACCTGGGCATACGACTCCGGGTGGCCTTCCGGCAGGCCGACGTATTCGTCCAACAGGAACGCCTGCACGCCGGCAAAACTCAACCCGTCCTCGCGGTGACGGCGCGCGAGTTCGCGGTACACAGAGAGCGGTGAAGATCCTGTCGCCAGGCCCAAAGTCCGTGCACCTGAATGCACCGCGTGTTCGAAGATGTCGGCAACAACGGTGCCGGCCGCCTCCGCACTGTCGACAATGACAATTTCCATCGGTTGATTCCTCAGCTTTCGGTGTAGTTCATGAGCCAGTTCCCAGCGGCCATGACGGCGCGGGTTTCGAGTTCGGGACCGGTGACGATCAGATCGGCGCGGCAACCCGGCAAGAGGTCGCCGACCATTCCGGCCAGCCCCATCAGCGAAGCAGGCGTTGCCGTCGCCGCGATGACAGCCGAAAGCAGATCGACGCCGGCGTGATTGACCGCCCGGCGGACTATGTCCATCAACCGACTCGTCCCGCCGGCAATGGCCGTTTCCCCCTGGCCGGCCAATCGCGCCACGCCATCGACCACGTCGACGTCGAGAGGCCCGAGTGGGTAACGGCCGTCGGGCATTCCGGCGGCAGCCATCGCGTCGGAGACCAACGCGATCTGATGCGGACCGACAAGATCGAACACCATCGCTACCGTCTCGTCGGCCAGATGTACTCCGTCCCCGACCAACTCGACCACCATCTGTCCTTTCGCCGCCGCGGCAAGACATGCCGCCACTGCGCCGGGAGCACGGTGATGCATCGGAGCCATACCGTTGAACAGGTGAGTGGCACTGAGCGGTGCATGCGCCGAGTGTGCGATCGAACGTGTCGCAATCGGGTTGGACGCATCGGTGTGTCCGATACTCACGACGGCACCGTGACGCTCCAGCAATGAGGCAAGTTCGTCGAAGTGTGCTGTCTCCGGAGCGATCGTCATCGAGCGAATGTGCCCACGGCCGGCTTCGAGCAGCGACTCGAGCAGAGCCGGGTCGCCGTCGAGAATGCTGTCGGGATCCTGGGCGCCACAACGAAGTACCGAAAGGAATGGACCTTCCAGGTGAATTCCGGCCAGCGTGCCCTCGTCCACCAGTCCTGCCAGGAGCTCGATGCGACTGCGCAGGATCTGCGGCGGCGCGGAGACGAGCGAGCCGATCACCGAGGTCGTGCCGTTCGTCCGATGGTGATCGGCAGCCACGGTTGATCCGAACTCGTCTGCCTCGGGGAAACCGAATCCGCCGGCGCCGTGGCAGTGAACGTCCACCAAACCCGGAATGATCGTTGTTCCCGCAGCTGCCCGTTCGGGTAACGGGTCGGTTCGCTGCGACGCGGGTCCGGCCCACACCACACGATCACCGGCGATCTCGACAACCCCGTCCGACAGCAATCGACCACCGGTCACCAATTGTCCACGCAGAATTTGTCCACGAAGTATCACGACATCACCTGCGGTACAACGGGAACTTCGGTATCCGCGATCGACAACTCACGGAGCACGGCGTCCGCGAGCACGTAGTGCCCTTGTTCGTTCGGATGGAACGCGTCAGCCAGGAGAGCCGGCGGTGGGCCCTCGGGAGAATGGGCCGTCCACTGAGCGTAGTGGTCGACGAACACCACACGCGTCGAGGCGGCAACCTGTCGCACGACCTCGACGTACTGAAGCAATCCCGCTCTGGTGGGCGCATTCTCGACGTCGATCGGTGGCGGCGTCTGCAGGATCGGCACCGCACCGATCGCTCGCGTCCGGAAAATCATGTCCGAGAGGTCGTCTCGAAACCGCTCCAGTCCTTCTTCGCCATTCAATGCGTCATTCGTACCGAGCATGATCAACACCACCGAGGGTTCGAACACTTCGATGCGGTGTGCGAAACCTGCACGCACATCGGAGGATCGATTGCCGCTCACCCCGGTGTTGACAAGGACGTGGTTGAACAAGGAAAGTTCACCACGGACGCGCTCGGCGCAGTGTTCGACGTAACTTCGATGACCGTCGGTGTGCGTCAATCCCTGAGTGATGCTGTCGCCGGTGAAGACCCACCGGATCGGCGTCGACGAGTCTACGAGCAAAGTCTCCAGTCGAATCCGTTCAGCAGTCTTGGACTTCAAAGCCTTCGACGTCGGGGTCACACCCTCTGCCTTTCGGCGCCCGATACTGCGGCTGCAAATTTCGACGTGATGAACGCCGGATCCGTGATTGCGGTTCCCACAACCACCGAGTCCGCACCCAGGGCGATGGCGCGTGCCGCATCCTCCGGGCTGTGGTATCGCCCCTCGGCGATGAGGACTACATCTGGAAGTGCCTGCCGCAGTTCCGAGATCAGCTCCAGGTCCGGACCTGCCAGCTGTCGGCTGCTCTCCGTATATCCCGCCAGTGTGCTGGAGATGATGTCGGCGCCCGCCGCGGCGGCAGCGATGCCGTCCTCGAGGGTTCCGCAGTCGGCCATGACGAGGCCGCCGCGATCATGGACCGCGTCGACGGTGTCGGCAAAGGTCAGCCCGTCCGGACGAGGTCGCAGGGTGGCGTCGGCAGCCACGATCTGCGCACCCGAATCCACGACTTCGAGGGCTGATTCCCTTGTCGGCGTGATGAACACGCCCTCCGAGCCGATCTTCGTCAAACCGATCACCGGTACCTTCACTGCCGACACGACTGCGGCGACATCCGGGGTTCCGCCCACACCGCCGCAGCGGATCGCCACTGCACCGCCGTCGACCGCGGCGCGGGCCATCCTCTCGATGGTCCCGGTGTCGCGCAAGGCATGGCCGTGTCCGGCCTGACAGGACACGATCAGCTTCCCGCTGATGATCGTGAGCAGTTCTTCGACAGTCACGGTGTTACCTCGATTCGTGTTGCGGCGGCCAGGAGCGCAGCTCCGACGAGCGGCGCATCGGTGCCCAAACGGGCAGGAAGAATGGCGGTTTCGGCAATGGGACCCATCGCTTCCACCCGGAAAGCGGACGTCAGCGGCGACAAGAGGTCGGCTCCGATCTGGGCTGCGCCGCCGCCGATGACGATCACCTCGGGATCGAATGCGGTGGCGACGCCGGCCAGGACTCGGCCGAGCAGAGTACCGGCGTCGGTGACCACGGCACGGGCGATCGGATCGCCGGAGCGCATGAGTGCCACCACTTTCTGCAACGGTTGAGTGGGCACACCCGCCCGCGCTGCGTACTCGGCCGCCATCGCCGGGCCAGAGGCGACTGCCTCGAGGTGATCGGTTCTACCGCATCCGCAACCTATCGCCCCGGAGACCGGAACCAGCAGATGCGCGAGCTCGCCGGCTGTTCCGTGGGCGCCGTGATACAGCTGTCCGCCCACGGTCAACGCGCCACCGATTCCAGTACCGATCGAGACGAACAGTGCAGAGCTTCGACCGCGACCGGCGCCGATCATGTTCTCGCCGTGGGCCATCGCGCGCACGTCGTTGTCCACCGTCACCGGTAGACCCGAGTGCGCCTCGAGTTCTCCGCGAACCTCGGCGCCACTCCATCCGGACAGAATGTCGGAGGCGAAGACGACGCGGCCACGCACCCGATCGATGATTCCCGGTGCACCGACTCCGATTCCGGCTACCGGGTGATTCGCCCTCAGACGGTCGACCAACGCGGTGGCGGTCTCGAGAACAGCCTCCCTACCAGCCGTCGGTGTTGCCGCACGAACGGTGTCGATCACGTCTCCGTCGGACGTCACCACCGCGGCAGCCACTTTGGTGCCGCCGATGTCGATGCCGATCCATCGCTTCTGCCCAGATGTCATGTCAGAGGAGCCCCGCCTGTTCCAGAACGACCTTGATCGTTGCGGTCTCGGACTCGTCGAGCGAGAGCATCGGGGCGCACATCGTGTTGCCGGTGATGACGCCGCGCAGGGCCAGAGCCGTCTTGAATGCGCCCAGACCCGCGGCACCGGCACTGACGCGACCCGGTGTCGGTGCCTCGACGATGGAGAACAGATCGGTGAGTCGATCCTGCTCGGCCTTCGCCGCCGCCCAGTCTCCTGTCTGCGCAGCGCGCCACAGTCGCACGTAGCCGTGCGGGTCCACGTTCGCCAGGCCGGGCACAGCGCCCGAAGCACCCATCAGCAGGCATCCGTCGACGACTACCTCGTGCCCGGTGAAGGCGGCGAAGTTTTCGAGCCCGGCCGACTGACGGAGCAACATACGGAAACTGACGTCGTCGCCGCTCGAATCCTTCACGCCGGCGATGACTCCCTCGCGACCGAGCTCGACCAGCATTGCCGGGCTGAGCTTGCTGTGGACACGAACCGGGACGTCGTAGGCGAACAACGGAAGATCCACTGCGGCGTGGATGGAGCGGAAATGCGTTGCCGTCTCGGCTGCGTCGGTGATCGCGTAGAACGGCGCCGTCGCGACGATGGCATCCGCACCAGCCTCGCGCGCCTGCTCGGCGACGGCGATGACCCGGTTGGTGGTCATGTCGTTCACTCCGACGAGGACCGGTACCTGGCCGCCGACGTGACCGATGGCCGTCTGCACCACCTGGGCGCGCTGAGCGTCGGTGAGGTAACCGACCTCACCCGAGGAACCGAGGACGAACAAGCCGTCGACTCCGGCTTCGATCTGCAGTGAGAGCAGGCGTTCGAGCGACGTGGTGTCGACCTCGCCCTCGAGCGTCAGTGGTGTGACGATCGGCGGGACGATTCCGCTGAAGGTGGTGGTTTCCGTGCTCATGGGGTCTCCATATGTTGGTTGTCGGATTGAGTTGTGGGTGCGGCTATCAGGGAGAGACGGAGACCGGCTGACCGCTCGAGGCGGACAGATAGGCAGCATCGATCACGCGCATCGACGCGCGGGCGTCTGCCACGGTGTAGTCGGGTTCGGTCCGTGTGGGAAGTCGATCGAGCACGTGAGAGAGAAAGCTCGACACCGCGTTGTCCGAACCGAAGCCGCCGATGGGTAGTGCGGTCACGTCTCCCGAGGATGCGAAGTGGGTCACCGCGGGTTTGTCGTCGTCGGAACTCGCGTATCCGTGGGAGCCGAGGACCCGAACCGTCGCGGTATTCGCGCCGAAACCCGGTGCTGCGGGGATTCTTCCGACGGTCACCGTCGCGGTGACGCCGTTTTCCAGGGCGAGCGAGATCAACGCCGTGTCTTCGACTCCGAACTGCTGGTGGGCCCCACCGTAGAGTGTGCTCGTCTCGGCGTACACCTCGGTGACGTCCAGGCCGGTGAGGTATCTGAGGTAGTCGGCGGCGTAACCGGCGAAGTTCACTACTTCTCCCCCGCCGGAAAGCGCGGGATCCACCACCAGTTCGGGACGCTCGACGGACGTCGCGAAATGTGTTCCGCTTGCCAGGAACTCGATGTCCACGTGGCGCGGCAGTCCGAGGTTTCCGGCATCGATCCAGCGGCGCAGTCGCCGGAGCGCAGGTGAATGAGTGCGGTTCACCACCGTACAGATTCGCCGGTTCGACCGTGCCGCTTCCTCGACCGCCGCGGCCTCCGACTCGTCGATACCCACCGGCTTGTCCACCAGGACGTCGAGTCCCGCGTTCAGTGCGGCAATCGCAAGCCGTGCATGCCTGGTCGGCTCACTGCAGATGATCGCCAGGTCTATCCGTTCGGGGTCGAGCAGCTCGCCGAGTTCGTCGATCCACTCGATGTCTGCGGCCTTTGCCATCGCGATTCCGTCCTCACGAATCCAATCGGGGACCGAGGATTCGTCGGAGGCCCCGATCAAGCTCACTCGAGGATCGGAGCGCAACAGGTCCGCATAGGAGCCGGCATGCCTTACGCCGCTGACAAATCCGACGCGGATCGAACCGGTGCCGGTCATCGGTGTTCTCCGATCGAAATCGCGCGGCCGGTGTCGAGTGACTGTTGTGCAGCGATGGCAGTCGCGAGAGCTGCACGTACCTGCCAGTTCTCGACTATCGGGGTCGCGGAACCGTCGAGAGTGGCGATCCAGTGGCGCATCTGATGCGCCATCGCATCTTCGATCGACGACGGCGGCGCGTTTGTCGTATCCGTCATCAGGCCTGGGTCGTCGCCGGTGTCGTGCGCGAGCGTGCCGGACGTCCCCGACACCACGATCCGGCGCACCATCTTTCCCGATTGCGGCAGTGCGTAAGCCAATTCGATGAGCGCCAGCGATCCGTCCTCGAAGCGAACGGTCAGATGGAAGCTGTCGTGCACGGGCATCCCCGCCGCGAAGGTGGGGAAACTACGAGCGAACACACGGATCGGACGACGACCGATCAGCCACGTCACCAGATCGAGAGCGTGGGTTCCGTTGTGAACGGGGTGACCACCCGAGCGGTCCTTGTCGTGTTGCCAGCCTCGCCAGCCCCCTGGCCAGACGTGGCCGGTGTACCAACTGAGGTGGATCAGCCGGGGGTCGCCGATGGCGCCTTGTGCAACCGAGTTTCCGATCGAGGAGATCGACGGCTGGAATCGTACGGTCTGTCCGACCATCAGTGAGGCGCCGCCACCTTCGGTGGCCTCGACCATCGCGTCGAAGTCCGCGACTGTCAGCGCGGCCGGCTTCTCCACGTGCACATGCTTTCCCGCGCGGCCTGCGGCTATCGTCACGGGCGCGTGGTCCGGAGTGGCCCCCACGACGTTGACCGCGTGCACGCTCGGGTCTGCGAGAATCTTTGCCAGATCGGTACTGGCCTTCGCACCCGGCGCCAATGCCGCAACCGATGCGGCACGGTCCAAGTCACTGCCGAATACGTAGACGACTTCGACCGACGGGATGCGCGCCAAAGCGCTGACGTGGTCCCGCGCGATTGCGCCGCTGCCGATGACGGCTACACGCACGGTCACTTCGCACTTCCCGACAGCGCCGCCGGTTCTCCGCCACCGAGTCGCACCTGCTCGGCGACGACGAGTGCGCGTTCACGTGCGTATGTCAACGGTGAGCCGGAGTCAGCCTTGCCGTCGAGAACTGCTGCCATCTCGTCGATTTCGTGGCGAATCGCAGCCTGCATCCACAGCGGGGATCCTCCGTTCCCCGAGTTGTACTTCTGCGTCCTGCTCGCAGAGTCGATCAACGATTGGTTCTCGGCGTCGACGTCGAAGATCGGCCACGACTCTTCGACCCGTCCCCCGCGCAGTCGGCTGACCCGGCCGGTGTGGAAGTCCGCGTGGACCGAGCCTTCGGCGGCATCGACCGTCAGCTCCCACGAAGAAGTGTGTGAACGCGTCGAGATGGTGTGCCTGCCGATCGCGCCGCCGGCGAACGACACCACTGTGTTGCGGAAGCCGTCGTCCGCAGTGGCGATGCTCGACACGGCAGTCACCTCGCCGCCGAGCCAGCACATCAGGTCCAGTTCGTGAATCTCGTGAGTCAGTTCTCCACCCGTTCGGCTCTTGTCGAGCTTCCACCACTGTGGATCTGCGCCGTCGGTGTCGATCCAGCGTGAGCGAGACGTTTCGATCGCAGCGACCTCGCCGAGCTCCCCCGACGCCAGCAGGTCCGCCAGACGTCGTACACCCGGCATCATCCGCATGATGTGCCCGACCATCAACGGCGAACCGCTCGCGTCGGCGCTCGCGATCATGTTCTGCGCATCGACCAGTTCGACGGCGAGTGGCTTCTCGACAAAAACTGCCTTGCCGTGTTCGAGCGCCGCGATGGCAGGTTCGGCGTGCGCGTGATTGGGCGTCGCGACGACAACGAGGGCCAACTCCGGGTGAGCGGCCACCCCGTCGTGATCGTCTGTCGGGGTTGCCGAGAACTCTGCGGCGACGTCCTTGGCCCGCTCGAAGTCACGGTCGCACAGCATCGCCAGTTCGAAACGTGGATGGGCAGCCAGCTCGCGAGCGAGGGAACTACCGAAGAATCCGCAACCGACCACACCGACTTTGTATCGGGTCATGAAGTCTCCAAAGATTGGATGAGGGATGTCCTATGTTATACGGCCAGCGTCATCGGTCGTCAATTCGACGTCGGTAACACAGTCTTCATCTATGCAGGTGAGAGCACTATTTTTGGTTCGAAACCGACGAAACGTCGAAGTTCAACACCGCCAGTTCCAAAGATTCTCTAGACGCTTTCTGATCCACAATGTAAGTTACGCAACATCGGACGTCGAACATAGGACATCCCCTATCCACTCCCTTGATGTCCCGCTCCCCGCCTTGGAGGCCGCCTTGAAGAACGAACGACCGCTGAGCTCCGCGTTCACACGCCGAGACCTGTTCCGGTACACCGGGCTACTGGGAGCTGCAGCAGGTATCACCGCGACTCTCGCGGCCTGCGGCGGCGGCCCGTCGTCGACCTCGGTTGTCGGCGGTTCCGCGAGCACCGGCGATCTGACCACCGCCATCGGATACGGCAACGACCAGAGCTTCGACCCGATGCAGACTGCATCCGGTTTCCTCATGGCAGCGGTCAACCACGTCTACGAGGGACTGCTCGAAAACGATCCAGGCACCGGTGAGACGTATGCGGCGCTCGCACAGGCCGTCCCGACCGACGCCACCGCCTCGAGCTGGACCATGAAAATCCGCGAGGGAGCAACCTGGCACGACGGCACTCCGGTCACCTCGGACGACGTCGTCTTCACCTTCGATCGCATCCTCGATCCACAGCAGAACGTACTGATCCGCTCCTTCTTCTCCTCCTGGTTGCAGTCCGTCACCAAGGTCGACGACCAAACGGTGACCCTGAACTTCAACTACCCGTTCAGCGCTGCCGCACAGCGTCTCTCGATCGCCAAGATCATGCCCAAGCACGTCTTCGACGGCCACTGGGACGAGGCCAAGTCCGGAGCGCTGGTCGTCGGTTCCGGTCCGTACAAGCTCAAGAGCCACACCCCCAAGAGCAACACAGCTTTCGAGGCCTTCGAGGCGTACAACGGGCCGCGCCCGGCCAACTTCGCGACCATGAACTGGCTCTCCATCGTCGACACCTCCTCACGCATCGCGCGCGTCTCGGGCAACAATGCCGGTGCACAACTCGCCGACAACATCCCCGTCGCCAACGTCCCCACCCTCACCTCCGGTGGGCGCACCGTCGAGGGCAACCCGGGCATGAACCTCATGTACCTGCTCTTCGACACCACTCAGGCACCGTTCGACGACGTTCGTGTTCGCCAGGCGATGTTCTATGCGATCAACACCCCGAAGATGATCGAGATCGCCCTCGGCGGCAAGGCAGCACCGGCCACGAGCTACCTGTACGAGCGCAACCCCGACTACGCGCGAGCGTCCACTGTCTACTCGTACGATCCGGACAAGGCCCGCTCGCTCCTCACTGCCGCCGGTGTAAGTGGCCTCGACCTGACGCTGCTCTCCACCAACGTCAGCTGGTTGGCCGACTGCTTGCCGACCATCAAAGAGTCTTGGGACGCAGTCGGATTCAACACGACGCTCGAACCGCAGGACACCAGCGCCATGGTGAGCAAGCTCAACAGCGGCCAGAAGTTCCAGATCGCTGCGGGTACGTCCAACCCACAGGCGTTCGGCAGCGACGTCGACCTCCTCGTGCGCTACACGTACAGCAAGGGCGGCCTGTGGACGAAGACCTACGCCAAGTGGGACGACACCCCCGAGGCACAGAAGATCTACGCCACCATGGACGAGGCCACCCGCGAGACAGACCCGGCAAAGCGCAGCACCCTTGTGCAGTCGTACCTGAACCAGATCGCCGAAAACGCTGTCTACTATCCGGTTCTCCATCAGGAACTCCTGACTGCGTGGGATCCGAAGAAGATCGCCGACGTCACTCCGCTGCCGTACCCCGGCGTCAACCTGCTTCAGGCGAAGCCGGCCTGATACCCGCCCGCTCGGCCGTTTCCCACAACTGAGAGATTCCCCGATGGCAAGAGTCCTCCCCATGCTGATCAGGCGATTACTGATACTGATCCCCCTGATCCTCGGCATCATCGCGTTCGTCTTCATCGTGATGCAGTTCGCGCCCACCGATCCCGCAACGGCGGCGTTCAACGGCGGCAACCCGACTGCGGAACAGTTGCAGCAGTTCAAGGAAGAGAACGGACTGCTCGATCCGCTTCCGCTGCAATACGTTCACTTCGTGACCGATCTGGTCAGCGGCAATATGGGTGACAGTCTGATTTCCGGTACCCCGGTGTTGGACTCGATCTCCACCGCTCTGCCACTGACCATTCAGCTCACGGTTCTCGGACTGGTGATCGCCATCGTGCTCTCGCTGATCTTCGGTGTCACCAGCGCACTGTTCCGCGATCGTTGGCCGGATCAGGTCATCCGAGTGATCTCCCTCGGTGGTGTGGCAGCACCGTCATTCTGGTTGGCACTGCTGATGATTCAGTATCTGGCCGTCCAACTCGGATGGTTCCCCACCGGTGGCTACGTCAATCCGAGCGACTCCGTCACCGACTGGCTCTGGTACATGGCGCTCCCGGCGCTGTCCCTGTCACTGCCCGTCGCAGCACAACTCACGCGCATCATCCGCACGTCGATGGTCGAGGAGTTGGACAAGGACTACGTCCGTACCGCGATCGGCAGCGGCCTGCCCTATCACGTGGTGATCGGGCGAAATGTCTTGCGTAACGCACTGATCAACCCGCTCACCGTCCTGGGTCTACGGGTCGGATACCTCCTCGGTGGCGCTGTGGTCATCGAGCAGATCTTCGGTCTTCCCGGAATGGGTCAGCTCATGATCAACGGCGTCACCAACGGTGACCCCGCAGTAGTTCAGGGTGTTGTCATCGTGATCGCGGTCGGCTTCGTCGTCGTCAACCTCGCCGTCGACATCCTCTACCTGCTCGTCAATCCACGACTTCGGAGCGCAGCATGATGAGAAGAAAACTCACCGAGAAGCTTTCGCGACCCGGTATCACCTTTTCTCGCTTCCCCCTCTCGGCCTGGCTGTCGATGGCGGTTCTCGCGATCATCGTGCTCGCCTGCCTCTTCGCGCCGCTGATCACGCAGTACACCCCACTCGAACAGGCGGTCGGTACCGCGGGCCCCAGCGCCGAGCACTGGTTCGGTCAGGACAGTCTCGGCCGAGATCTGTTCAGCCGCTTGCTCTACGGCGGACGCTGGTCGTTGACCATCGGTCTCGGGTCCACCTTCCTCGCATTGTGCGCCGGTGCTCTCATCGGGTCGGTCGCCGCAACGAGCCGAAAAGGCGTCGACGAGACCATCATGCGAGTGCTCGACGTGGTCATGGCGTTCCCGGGCATCGCGCTCGCTGCCGTACTCGTCGCAGCCTTCGGTGGTTCGATTCCGGTTCTGATCGTCACCATCGCGTTCCTCTACACACCGATGGTCGCCCGCGTCGTTCGCGCGAATGTTCTCGCTCAGTACGGTGAGGACTACGTCGCGGCCGAAAAGGTCATCGGCGCAAGAACTTCACACATCGTCGTCAAGCACGTCGTAGCCAACTGTGCTGCGCCCGTTCTCGTCTTCTGCACTGTCATGGTCGCCGACGCCATCGTGCTGGAAGCCAGCCTGTCGTTCATCGGAGCAGGTGTCCGTCCCCCGGATCCGTCGTGGGGATCGGTGATCGCCGACGGCAAGAACATGGTCCTTCTCGGTGGTTGGTGGGCAACGGTGTTCCCCGGTCTGCTGATTCTTCTGACGGTGCTCTCCCTCAACGTGCTCGCCGAGGGCCTGACCGACGCGATGGCAGATCCGAGTCTGAAGAAAACCAAGAAGACGCCCTCCGCACTGGAAGCAGCGCAGACTGCCGCAGCGGAGGAGACCTCCAACGAGCTCATTCTGGAGGACGAAGCCGCATCGGTCGCCAACACTCCGGAGTTGATCGACGACTTCGCCGACCCGAGCGTCGTGAAAGATGTCCTGAAGCCGGCGGCCGAGCCAACTCCTCTCGAAACTCACCTGAAGATCCTGGCGGAAACCGAGCGGTCTCGGTCCGATCGTCTTGTGTACGAGGGCGATGCAGCGCCCCTCCTCGAGGTCCGCAATCTCACGATCCGGTTCCCCGAACGCTACGGAGACACGGCGATCGTCGACAACGTGAGCTTCACCGTCCGCCCGAACGAGACGATGGCACTGGTCGGCGAGTCCGGTTGCGGAAAGTCGCTCACTTCGCTGGCGATCATGGGTCTACTGCCCAAGACAGCAGTGGTGACCGGCGAGATCCTGTTCGACGGCGTCAACGTCCTCGAACTGAACAACCGGGAGCGAAACAAGCTGCGCGGACACGACATGGCGATGATCTACCAGGATGCGCTGAGTTCTTTGAACCCGGCGATGCTGATCCGCGCGCAGTTCAAGCAGCTCACCAAGCGCGGCGGTACCCGCACAGCCGAGGAACTGCTCGAACTCGTCGGACTCGATCCGGTGCGCACTCTCTCCAGCTACCCACACGAGCTTTCCGGTGGTCAGCGTCAGCGCGTTCTGATCGCCATGTCGCTCACCCGCAGTCCGCGGTTGATCGTCGCGGACGAGCCCACCACCGCTCTCGACGTCACCGTCCAGGCGCAGGTCGTGGACTTGCTCAACGATCTTCGGGAAAAGCTCGGCTTTGCCATGGTTTTCGTGAGCCACGATCTTGCACTCGTTGCTTCACTCGCTCACAAGATCACGGTGATGTACGCCGGTCAGGTCGTCGAGTCTGCGCCCACCAGCGATCTA
Source organism: Rhodococcus sp. APC 3903 (assembly GCF_030407755.1). Classification (NCBI taxonomy): domain Bacteria; kingdom Bacillati; phylum Actinomycetota; class Actinomycetes; order Mycobacteriales; family Nocardiaceae; genus Rhodococcus; species Rhodococcus sp. APC 3903. The sequence continues at coordinate 5,890 of NZ_JASDCV010000023.1, read as the reverse complement.
CTCGTCGATCCGCGTCACGAATACACTCAGGGCCTCCTCGGCGCCGTTCTCTCCATCGAGGACGAGGCTCCGCGGCTCCACCAGATCCAGGGAACCGTACCGTCGCCCGGCAGCTTCGCCACCGGTGACCGTTTTGCCGAACGTTCCCTGCGTCCGGATTCCGATCCAAACCGAAAGCCCGAGATGGTTCGGATCGGCGAGACCGAGCATTTCTTCGCGAACCAGTCCGCGACTCCCGCACACGCAGAATCGGAATTGGAGAGCGTGCGATGACTACAGCTGAAGCACCCATCCTGGAACTGAAGAACATTCACGTCGTCCACAAGACCCGTTCGGGATCACTGTTCAAACCCGGCACGGTTCACGCGGTCAACGATGTCAGTATCGCCGTACGACGAGGGGCGACGATCGGCATCGTGGGCGAGTCGGGTTGCGGCAAGTCCACTCTGGCCAAAGTCATGGTCGGATTGCAGAAACCGACGTCGGGCGACGTGGTATTTCGCGGCCGAAGCGCTCTGACCCGGTCGGCGGGCGTGCGCAAGGAGTTCGGGCGGGCGATCTCGATCGTCTTCCAGGACCCGGCTACCGCGCTCAATCCGCGAATGACGGTGGCCGACATCCTTACCGATCCGCTCGACGTCCACGGCATCGGCAACCGCGCGAGCCGAACCGCCCGAGTTCGCGAGCTGGTCGGTTTGGTCGGACTCCCCCAATCTGCGCTCGAAGTCATTCCGAGCCAGATCTCCGGCGGTCAGCGTCAACGTGTCGCGATCGCGCGTGCACTCGCGCTCGAGCCTGACGTCATCGTGGCCGACGAACCGACATCGGCTCTCGATGTCTCCGTGCGAGCGCAGATCCTGAACCTGCTCAGCGACATCAAGGCTCGGTTGGGGCTCGGCATGGTGTTCATCTCGCACGACATCCAGACGGTGCGGTACGTCTCCGACACGATCGTCGTCATGAACGCCGGGCGGATCGTCGAGCAGGGGACGGCCCAGGAAGTATTCGACAACCCGTCGGATGCGTACACGGCCAAACTGCTGGGCGCGGCGCCCAGTCTCCTGCAACGCACCGTTGACGTGGGTTGACCAATGGAGCGGATGACCGGACATAGGATGAAGGACGTTCGTATCAGAAAAGGGGAATCGATGTCTGTCCGGAGTGGCACACAGGGCGCTCGTTTCAGCGCGCAAAACCGCATGCGCGCACTTCAGACCGACATCATGAACTTGATCCTCGAACGCAGACTCTCCCCCGGCGACCCGATGCCCACCGAGGCCGAACTGTCCGAGGAATTGGGTATCGGCCGGAACACCCTCCGCGAGGCACTCAAGGTTCTGCAGGCCTTGGGCGTCGTCGAGATCCGTCACGGTTTCGGAATGTTCGTCGCCCCGAGCAACTTCGACGCTCTCGCCGACGGCCTGACCTTCCGTGGCCGGTTGTCGTTGCAGGGCACCGGGCACGAGGCGATGGAACTGGTCGACATTCGTCAGGCACTCGAGACCGGACTGATCGGTGCGGCGATGGCCGAGATGACGTCGGCCGACCACGCCGACCTCGACGAACTCGTCACCGGCATGGAGGTCCGTGCCGCCGCCGGGAAGAACTTCTCCGACATCGACGCGACCTTCCATTCCCGCCTGTACTCCCCGCTCGACAACCAGGTCCTCGCTCAGTTGATGGACGTCTTCTGGCAGGTGTACAGCGAGATCCAGCAGGCTATCGGGCATTCGGATACACCACTGATCGACATCGCGTCGAAGCATCGTGCGATTCTCGACGCGATCCGTACGGGTGATGCCGTCGAGGCGGCGCACACTCTCGATGTGCACTTCGGTGGCCTGCGCGAGCGGATCGCCGGCCTTCATGCTTCCGAAGCGCAGTAGTTTCGAAACGCGTGATTTTGCTCCGCTGTCTCACCATCGCGCCCGTTCTTCCGGCAAAATTACGGGTATGAAGAACCCGAACCTGACGCCTTCGCGCGTTCTCGCAGTTGTCCTCGCTGCCGCCCTGGTCATTTTCGTGATCGCACGTCGCCGCGACGACGGCGCCCTCAGCCGCGGAGAATGGTTGTCGGACAGCGTCGGACCGGACGACCTCGCCGGCTGAAACGACGTATGCCCTCGGCCGAAACTCGGCCGAGGGCATACGTACGTGTCATCTACTACTTCATCGAATCCAGTCGGGTTCGCGCGTCCTCGAACCCCGACACCAGCTCTGCCATGACCTCGGCGACCGGTCGGATCTCGTTCATCCGTCCCACGATCTGACCGACGGGCATTGCCACAACTTCCGGGTTCTCCGATGCAGCGATTCTCTGATGAGCGTCGCTGACCAGTAGGTTCTGCAGCGGCATCGGCAAGGGCGCCGGTGCTCCCGGGTTCGACCAGGCTTCCGTCCACTTGGTCTTGAGCAACCGAGCGGGCTTACCCGAGTAGATGCGCGAACGTACGGTGTCGGCCGACGTCGCGCCCAACAGTGCACGCTGAATAGCGGAAGGGCCTTCGCCCGACGCACTGCCGAGTTTGTATTCGGATGTGGTGAGCCAGTACGAGCCCATCCACACTCCGGACGCACCGAGTGCAAGTGCAGCAGCCACCTGACGGCCGCTGCCGATACCGCCGGCAGCCAGTACAGCAGCTGAATCGCCCAGTGCATCAACGATTTCCGGAACGAGAACCATCGAGGCAATTTCGCCGGTGTGACCGCCGGCCTCGTAGCCCTGCGCGATCACGATGTCGACACCGTTCTCGACGTGACGACGTGCGTGCTCGACGGCGCCGGCCAGTGCTGCTACCGGAACGCCTTTCTCGTGCGCTTGATCGATGACGTCCTTCGGCGGTGATCCCAGTGCATTCGCAATCAACGCGATCCGGTGTCCCAGAGCAACATCGACGTGAGATCGCGCCACCGAGTGAAGCCATCCCAGTACGCCGGTCGCATGCTCGACGTCGTCGGAAAGCGGCGGCACACCCAGTTCGTCGAGCGTGCGGTTGACGAAGGCGCGGTGCTCCTCCGGAATCAGCTTGTCGAGATCGACGGCGCCGCCCTCGGTCGGCACCTTTGCCGGCATGACGATGTCGACGCCGTACGGCTTACCGTCGGTGTTCTCGTCCATCCACGTCAGTGCGGCTTCGAGCTCTTCCGGATCGTTGAACCGGACGCAACCGAGCACGCCCAGACCGCCCGCGCGGCTGATCGCGGCCGCGACATGCTCGGAAGGAGTGAATCCGAAAATCGGGTATTCGATGCCGAACTTGTCGGCGAGATCCGAACGCATCAGGCTTCCACGCTTTCGTTTGCGGACGACACAGGAGCGCCGTTTCCGTTGTGATCATCGGCCTCGCGCGATTCCGTTTCGGCCTTCGCCCAGCGGTAGTCGGGCTTGCCGGCCGGATTGCGCTTGATCTGGTCGACGAACCACACACTGCGCGGAACCTTGTATCCGGCAATCTCTTTGCGCGCTGCGGTGGCGATGTCGTGCAACGTCGGCGACGTGCCTTCACGTACCTGAACCACTGCGGCAACCCGCTGACCGAAGCGCTCGTCGGGGATACCGACCACCAGCACGTCGAAGATGTCCGGGTGCGCCTTCAACGCGCCCTCGACCTCTTCCGGGTAAACCTTCTCACCGCCGCTGTTGATGGACACCGAACCGCGGCCGAGCATCGTGACCGTGCCGTCGGCTTCGACCTGAGCGTAGTCGCCGGGGATCGAGTAGCGAACGCCATTGATGGTGCGGAAGGTTTCGGCCGTCTTGACCTCGTCCTTGTAGTAGCCGAGCGGGATGTTGCCCTTGCGCGCGAGCATGCCGCGCTTGCCCGATCCGGGTTCGACCTCGTTGCCGTCGTCGTCGAGAACCGTTGTGGAGGCGTCGATCTTGACCGTCGGACCGCCAGTGTGCTTCTGGCCCTTGCTCAGCACGGCGAGTCCGCCGAAGCCGGTCTCGGATGCTCCGATGGAGTCGGTCAGCAGGCGGTTGGGCAACAGTTCGAGGAACTGCTCCTGGATGCTCGGCGAGAAGAGCGCAGCACTGCTGGCCATCACGTAGAGCGTCGAAAGATCGTACGGCTCACCCGTCTTCGGATTGCCGGCGATCAGTGCGTCGAGCATCGGACGGCCCATCGCGTCACCCGTGATGAAGATCAGGTTGACCTTGTGCTTGTCGATGTTCTGCCACACCTCGTGGGCGTCGAATTCCGGGTGCATCAAACAGGTTCCGCCGCCGAAGAGGCTGTGGAACACCGCAGACTGCGAACCACCGTGAATCATCGGGGGAATCGGGTAGCGGATCATGCTCGGGTTGGCTGCGCCGACCTTCGCCATCTCGTACTCGTCCTCGACCGGAACTCCGGTGACGAAGTTGATGCCGCCGCCGAGAACACGCCACCAGTCCTCGTGGCGCCACATGACGCCCTTGGGACTTCCGGTGGTGCCGCCGGTGTAGAGCATGAAGATGTCGTCGTTGCTGCGCTCTTCGAAATCACGCTCAGCCGAACTCTGCGCGAGTGCGTCCTCGTAGCCGATGCCGAAAGCACTGAAGTCCAGATCGGTGCCGTCCTCGACCACGATGACGGACTTGACCTTGGGAGTGTTCGGCAAGACGTTCGCGACCTTGTCCGAGTAGCGGCGCTCGTGAATGAGCGCAACCATGTCGGAGTTGTCGAAGATGTACTGCAACTCGTTCTCGACGTACCGGTAGTTGATGTTGACCATCACGGCCCGGATTTTGAAAACGGCGACCATGGCCTCGATCGCCTCGATGACGTTCCGGCAGTAGATGCCGACCTTGTCACCCGGTTGAACGCCATGTTCACGCAGGTAGTGACCGAGGCGGTTTGCTCGGTCCTCCAACTGCGCATAAGTCATCTCGCGGTTGTCCGAGACCAGCGCAACGCGGTCCGGAACGAGGTCGATTGCGTGCTCTACGAAGTCTGCGATGTTAAGGGCCACGAGTTCAAAGTAGAACGTGTTACCGTTTCTGGCAAGACCCAATTTGAGAGCCAGCTCACAGACCCGCCAGGAGCCATCAGTGTCCACTTCGACGACCGAAAAATCAGACATTTCGGAAACCGCGCCGCATTGCCTCGTGGAGAAGCGTGGCCACGTTCTCATCGTGACCATGAATCGCCCCGAGCGTAAGAACGCCATCACCGGCGAAATGATGGCGATCATGGTCGACGCCTGGGATCAGGTCGACAACGACCCCGAAATCCGCGTCGCGATCCTCACCGGAGCTGGCGGCGACTTCTGCGCCGGCGCCGACCTCAAGAACATGTCCGCCAAGCCTCCGGGAGATTCCTTCGCGGGCGGCGGCGTCGACATGTCCAAGATCGAAGGTCTACTCAAGGGTCGCCGGTTGACCAAGCCGCTGATCGCTGCGGTCGAGGGTGCAGCCATCGCCGGCGGAACCGAAATCCTGCAGGGCACCGACATCCGCGTCGCGGGCGAGAGCGCCAAGTTCGGCGTCTCCGAAGCCAAGTGGGGGCTCTTCCCGCTCGGCGGTTCCGCGGTGCGTCTCGTTCGACAGATTCCGTACACGATCGCAGCCGACATCCTGCTCACCGGTCGTCACATCAAGGCTCCGGAGGCCAAGGAGATCGGGCTCATCGGCCACGTCGTCCCGGACGGTCAGGCCCTCGACAAGGCGCTGGAGCTCGCGGACCTGATCAGTGCAAACGGCCCCCTCGCCGTGCAGGCGATTCTCAAGACCATCCGCGACACCGAGGGCATGCATGAGGAAGAGGCCTTCCAGATCGACGCGCAGCTGGGCATGAAGGTGTTCATGAGCGCCGACGCCAAGGAGGGTCCGCGAGCCTTCGGTGAGAAGCGGGCGCCCCAGTTCAAGGGTGTCTGAGTCAGGGGTGTCCGACCCACCCCTGCCTGAGCC
>NZ_JASDCV010000022.1:0-92969 GCF_030407755.1 Rhodococcus sp. APC 3903 | reverse complement strand
GGCCGATGACAACCACATTGCGTGGCAGCACGAACGGCTCGGCCTCGCCCGAGGATGCGAGCGCAGTCCGTTGGGTCAATGTCCTGATAACCACGAATTTCGTACGTCCAGTCACCGAGCGATTGCGGATAGCGTTGCGGGGTAGAGTCGTTCGGCCACTCGAGTGTAGGTTCGCCGATCGCGGTGACCCGGCGGCGCAACGTGCGTTGGGGCGACTGTCCGTGGATCGACAGACTCAGTTCGCCGGTGCGAGGATCACCCGATACCGACGTGGCAACTATCGTCATCGGGAGCCACGTCGGCACCGCCTGAGGAATCCCGGCCAGAGCGCGTTCTCGTTCCTGATGCTCACGTTGATGCTTCGCGATCTCGTCCTGAGGAGGACGCGAAGGACCCGTCCATCGAAACAATCCTGGATCGAATTCCACGTCCAGTGCGGGGTTTTCGAGTTCCATCCACTCCTCGCCGTGCTGCCACCACAACGCGACACCTAGTTGCGCATCGAACACATAAGTAACCGTCTCGTTGGTGTACTGATCGAGAGCGGTCACCTCCCACCCCTCGCGGCCGCGCACTATCGCTGCCCGGGGTGTATTGGGGTCGACAAATCGTTGGTTGTCGAACATATGACTCGACGCAGGAGGGAACGTGTCATAAGCGCGCAAAAGCAGCGACGGTGAACCGACACCGATGGTCGCGTACATCGTGTTCGGAGACTTGACAGCGTGGACCATTGCATCGTCCGCGCCGCGGGACCATCTATCCGTCGCATTCTCCAGAAAGGTTGGGTCGCCGAACTCGTTTTCGTAGCGCCAGTTCGCCTCTGGACCATGCAACACCAGCTGCCACGACCCATCGGGGCGGTGAAACGACGCCACGGACAGTGCGTCCCATCGTGCCGTAATTCGCGCCTCGGATCTGTTCCCACGTCGGAGCCATCCCCAAAACGTACCCCACGGTACGTTCCATCGAGCCGAAAGCCTCCCCCCAACCTCGATCCGCCGGCCCGCGCGGTTCATTGCGAGATTCGATCTGAACAGACATCTTCTTGCCCATCCAGTTTTGTCTGCTGAAGCGAATCATCGAGGCGTGGTTCGCACATAACGGATGGTTTCCCCTGCAATCCAACTGTTTTCAATACAAACGGTCCGGGTCACTGGGGTTGAATGGGGCAACGGCTACCGCGTCGAGACGGGGATCCGCGATGAGAAGTTCGATCGCCTCAACAGGTCCTCCGATCACTGAGAAGTCAGGATCGACATCGTTTGCGACACACCACGTGTGATCCGCAGGCCATATGAATGCCGGGTCAGCGTCAGAGACACCCCGCGGGCTGAACTGGGCATCGGGGCCCCAATCAGCCCAATCCGCTAGTGCACCACCAAAACAACCAGTATTTCATCACCCGCTCTCGCTGCCTGGCGGGTTGATGCGAGTTCTCGGCTCGATTGTTCAAATACTTCGACCCGCGATGCTCGACCGAGGCCAGCATCTCTCGGTGCGCCACCTGATAGCTGGCCAGTTTGTCGGTGACGATCACCCGCGGCACATACTCCAGCCTTTTGAGCAGCTTGCGGAAGAACCGTTTGGCCGCCAACGCGTTTCAGCGGGATTGGACCAGCACGTCGAGCACGTTGCCGTCTTGGTCGACCGCCCGCCATAGGTAATGCAGTTCGCCGTTGATGCGGATGAAGACCTCATCGAGGTGCCACCTGTCACCGGGCCGGGAGCGCCGTCGGCGCAGCCCGTTGGCGTAGGCCTGCCCGAACTTGGCACACCACCGCCAGATCATCTCGCAACTCACCACGACACCGCGTTCGAGCATGAGTTCCTCAACCTCACGGAAACTGAATGGGAACCGAAAGTACAACCACACGTAGTGGCTGATGATCTCGACCGGGTAGCGGTGGCCCTTGTACGACAGTATTGGGGTGCTCACGCCACATTCTCCCAGTTTCCAGCGTTCAACAACGTGACAGTGCCAGGCGGGGTCCGTGCTCGACACGCTCGGCGCTGAGGGCGACGTTGGAGAGCGACGGTTGCAAGTCACGCATCACGATCGTGTGCGTCGTTGACACACAGCCTCCTCGTCATCGAGTGTCACATGGTTGCAATCCTATGGGCATTCACGAACCCCAGATGCCGCCAGGGTCGCACTCAACACCCCCCGATACGGCCGGCGGACTCGTCGGACACAGCGGCGGTCAGGAAACAGAAAGGATGACCCGCAGTATCGAGGAGAACAACGATCCCCTCATCGCGCTCAACCACACTGACCACGCAAGCACCCAGAGACACTGCGAAGTCGATCGCCCGATCAAGCTCCCCCGCCTGGACACTGATGTCGAGATGCCCCTGAGTCGGCACCCGATGATGATCCGGCCAATCCGGACGCTGATAGTTCTCACTGACCTGAAAACCCAACCGGGCGCCCGTAGCCGGCTCGACCAGATCGAGGAATCGAGGCTTGACGTCCTTGCCGGGTTCACTGCCCGGCTCGTAACGCGCACCGAGAAGACGCCGATAGAACTCAGCCAGTCGACGATGATCAGCCGCGTCGAGCATCATCCGACGTATCCGCAACCGAAGCACCACACTGGAAAAAATCCGACGTTCCCGACCCGACGATCCGCTCCACCTTCGCTCGGCACTCCCATCAGCACAGCCTAAACCCGAGGTAACGGAAACGCCTCTGGAAGAACGCGAAATGCGAGCACCCCGTGGGCGGTGTTGTCCAGGAGACGCTTTCGCGTTGCCTCAACCTCGACAAGCTCGACGACGTGTCAACGCCAGCGCAGACCAGACCGTCTGCCGAGCCGCATCCGATCGCCAGAGAGGCCCTTGCTCGTCAACACCGGCCTCTCCCCCATGCAAATGTAGCTGGCGAACTTCTCGATCCCGTCCCGCGAGAAAGCACCCCGCCCCACATACCGAAGCGCCTCCTCTACGACCGGCATCGACTCCCAGCAATACCGGTGATACACACTGTCGAGAACAGGTTGCAATGCCGCACAGGCAATCTCAGCCGACACCACCCCCGACCCGTCAAACCTCACCATCACATCACCCACCGACGAACCTGCCCTCGCAATTTTTGGAACCACAGCGTACCGCCCCAACTGGACATCCACCCAACTCGACGAACCTCTATGGACTGCACATTTCGCTGGCCAGGCACCATTCCGCCCGGTTGCTATCGACGAGCGACGGACGGACCACTTCAAATCACGAACTGGCTGACGGCGCCCGTCTGCACAGTAGTGAGGGAAGGGGTTCACGCTCGAAATAGCGTTTGCCAGCCGATCATTTCGGATGCCATTCACCACCGCGGCAGCTCTGAGTGGTCAATTCGGCCCGATAACGCCCACCCTTTGACGGTCCTTCAGCCGGGGCGGGCCCCGCGTATCGTTGATGATGAGGCCAGTTGCCGGATGGTATTGAGAGGGGCAACTTGCCTCTAGGCCCCGTCGACCTGCCCCTCCCGGGTCGATGGGTCCGCGTTTGTCGGTCCATTCGCGACCGGACGTTGCAGCGACTAGGCAACTTCGTCGATGATCTTGGCAAGGTGTTCCGTTGGAGTGTCCCTGTCGAATGTTTTCGGGGTAGCCCATCGAGTTCGTGAGCGAGGCGTTCGGGCTCATCGGGCCCGTAGGTGGCGAAGTCCGTTCCCTTCGGGAAGTACTGTCGCCCCAGAACATCAGGTGTTGCAACGACCACTGGAGGCTAAGCGATGAGGGGCCTTTACGGACCATACAAACTGACGAGGCCCGGCCCGGTCACTGCGGGCCGGACGTTTTTGGTGGATCAGACGGTCAAACCGATCAACACAACCCGGTATTCACTCCTGCTCCCTGGACGGCGCGGCAGGTCCCCGCCGGCATTCCCTTCATAGGCACACCGCACGGATCTCCGGCTCGCGGCGTTCGGCCCGGGCGAAGCCTTCCGAGCCGCGACATTCACGGTGAAGACGTCGTGTCCTTGAAATCGACTCCCGCTGCGGCGGACCTGCACACAGCGCAACACCGCGTAAACTGTTGGCGCACAAAATTATTCAGGTAAGTCTGCCAGTAAGGGTGGCCGAGGAGAAGCGCTGCCCCCAATGCTAGGCAGCAGCGTTGTGCGCACTGCGGTCAGGCTCACTACGGAAGCGCGATGCGCGGCCGTCCATCTTGCATGCCTTCCACACCACACGCGGCCCGCGGTTCATCAGACCGGTGTCGGTAGCCAACATCCGGACGTCACCGAAGTAGTTACGCAGGGTCTGACGCGACTCGGGCAGATCCCAGAACAGGTCCTTCTTCACGGACTTCGGGATGTCGAACTGCTTCCAGAAGGACTTCGGCGGCACGACGATGGCATCACAGAGAACGCGCATGACGATCGGGAACAGCAGCGAAAGAACAAACCGGCTCGGACGTGACAACAACGGAATACGGCGGCTCAAAAGCTTGTGCGCGAACGAGATATGACGCGCCTCCTCGGCCACATGAATCGCCATCACCGACTCCATGATCGGATGGATCTGGCCACCACCGCGCAACACACTCTTCTGAATGTGATCGATCGGCTCCTCACCGGCAAGGACACCGACGAAGAACAGCTCCGGAAACGGACCCGCAACGAGAGGCACGAAAGGAGCAAGCATCTTCATCGGACGGCTCATACCCGGAGCATCGACACCGATACGGTTCACCATCTCCTGGAACATCATCGTGTGATTGCACTCTTCGACCGACTCGTGCGTGCAATAACGCGCCTCGGCCGAATCATTGGGCAACGAGAAGACGTACTGCATCAAACCGCGAATCAGAATGTTCTCGAACTGCAGACCGACCTTCGCAATATTCGCCTGACGCCACATACCGATTTCAATCTGCCTGGCCTCGGACTGCGACTGGTACCACGGATGAGCACCCAGCGGATCTGTCTCGGCCGGCAGGATCCAACGGCGATCGTTCGCAACAACAGCGAACTCGGGGGAATCCCAGTCGATGTCAAGATACGGGTCGAAATGCTTGTGCACCGACCCCTCGGACAGGAGTCGAAGCGTCTCGTTGTACGAGTCGTCGGATGCTTCTGCGCGCTTGTCGAGCGGCACTGCGAGCGTCATGGCGCCTCCTCTTCGTTTCGGTCACCGCACCTACATTCGCAGTGTTCGGCGGAATCGAGGGCCGCTTGCACGATCACACTCGGCCTCTCAACATTTAATGTAACTTACGGTATCAGTAAAAATAGGCAACCGGATAACGGAGGCGGCACCCAGCAATTGCCACCCCCACAACCGGCACCGACGAATCAGCGAACAAGAAGTAACGGACCGCGGATTTGAAGCCGACGCGAGCGCGACACACCACACCGCCTCTCATCACATCTCGCATAGACTTCCGAACACGTTCCGAATAGTATGGCGACATGACCGCGACCCGCACCACGCGCCGCTCCTCCGACCTGAGCAAACACTCGGCCGAAGTGTTCGCCGAGGCCGAGGACCATCCCGTAACCGTCACCCGCCGCGACGGCGAAGATCTCGTGCTCATGTCTCAGCGTGAAGCCGACGGCCGCGCCCGACTCCTGGAGTTCGCAGCACAGTTGATCGGAGTCGCCGTCGACGACGACGGCCCGCTCGCCGGGCGGATGTCGCGCGCGTTCCCCTGGATGCTCGCACTCGCCCCGCAGGATCGCGCTGTCTGCGCTCAAGACCTCGTCGACGCCGCACGGGCATCGTTTGCCACCGACCAACCGCACTTGGTGCTCGCAGAGCTGACCTCATGGCGGGAAACTGCGACCGCGATCGCCGCTGGCCTCGGCCAGGCAGACCTCGACTGGCTCGACTCCGCCGAAGACCACGACTCGATTGTGGAGCGTCCGTAGCGGTGGCAGGAAAGCGCGGTGAGCTCGTACCTCGCCCGACGAAGAGAACCAAGTACGAAATCCGTTTCGCCACCACCCACGCGCGCAAAGGATGGCAAGAGCTCGTCGCGGCGATCCGAAATCCGTTGGCCGACGCCTGGGACTTCCTGACACGAACCCCGCAGGCGGTCGGCCCGAAAAACTATCCGCTGCGCGGTGACCTCGCCAGCATCACCCGAGACGGCAAAACCCACGAGCGATGGCAGCACAAACCCACACAGCAGGGAGATGCCCGCATCTGGTTCTACGTCGAGGGGAAAACCGTGCATCTCGAACAGGTACACACCAACCACCCGAACGAGACGAAATAGGACCCGCACCTTGATAATCGTGAACACCCGGCAACAACAACCAAGGCGGGGGCCCACACAAGGTCGCCGACTATCTGAGACACCCCTTCACGCAGGTGCAGCGTCTCCGAACCTGATCATTCAGCCGGTGTACGGCCCGACTGCACCGATGCGTCCGGTCTGCACGCTTCTGCTTGCCGGCGTCGCCACCCGTCTCAGCCACTGCTGGCGTGATCGTGACCCGTACGCCGATTCGTTCACACAGTGAGTCGACGGAGCATCCGGCCTGTCCACAATGCCACTCTCTACTACGAGCCCGACAACATGCTCTCGACAAAGGACACCGCCGATCAGCGGGACCTGCGAGTCGAATTGGACACCATCACAACGCCGTTCGAGGCAGTAGCAAGCATCAACACTGGCGCCCGCTCACCGCGCCCGCACCCGACAGCTGACGCTCAGTACGCGCGTGTTCGGGCGCTTTCGCGCCGATCACTCCACTCCCCGCACCACCACCGGCAGCCGAGCCCAACGCGAAGAGCGACGACAGGAAGAAAGGCTGGCGATTCTGAGACGCCCAGAGCCGAGACACCGCGACCGTCCCAACATGTTTCGCACCGAGCAACCAGAGGCGGCCTTCAAATCGGATGCCGCCCCGGTAGGTTGCGCAGCTGGGGTCTATCTCGCTACGGCGACTGGGGAGTCCATATGCCCTGGCCGTCAATGTCTCCATAACTGTGCGTGGGAGCATCCGCTGTGCCAGGAACACAACGGGCGCATTGCTCCCGACTGCGTAGACTGGGCGTGTGTGTTTGGCCTCGGTGGCTTTCAGGACGGTTCTCGCCGCTCTATATGGCGAAATACCTTGTCCTTCTTTAGAGTCGAGCTTCGCGATCACAGTACCGCAACCCTGGTAATGCGGGCCTCCCCGGCCTGGTCTCCCTCGACGGCTTCCGCACCATCGACCAATCGGTATTGATCGGAAACGAATCAGCGTCCTCCCTGACCCTTCCACTCGCACCCCCAAAAGTCGGCGCGCCGTGAGCCCCGCATCTCGTCACCACACACCAAAAGCCGAGCCGCGAGGCGATACTGCTAACTACTTTTCATAGTGGTGAATGGTCCCACCACCCCTCCCAACCCGCATTCACCGCTATAACTGAACCCCCACAGAAGCCCCTCGCCGGACGGTGAGGGGCCTTTCTGGACCACAACTGGAAAGGTCCGGCCCGGTTGCTGCGGGCCGGGCCTTCCGATCAGACGGTCAACTGATCAGCACAAACGGATCAGCACACACCGGAGCCGACGGGCCCACCAACCGGATCAACAACCCGAACACCACCTCGTCGCCGCCGTCGACGGCGGCGGCCTCGTACGAACCGATCAACACCGCGTCACCGGGGAACCGCCCGCGAAGCGGTCTCAACTCCCGCCGAAACCGCGCCCGACACAACTCGGCACTCTCGCAGCCCCCTACTCGCCTAGCCGGACACACTCACGAACAGATGTAACGATCGCCCCACTGGCCCCTGGCTTATCGCCTCTCCCCCACTGGAACCACATCTCGCCGCTGCCCGCCGTATCCGCTGTACATTCACCCAACCGCGCTCTTCATCCGAGGGCGCTGGACAGCGAACGATGCGTGCGCCCCGGCGCCGGAGATATCCCGACCCCGTCATTCGGCGCTTGAGGTGCGTGAGGCTCCGATCACAGGTTGACCCTTCGAGCACGATTCCTCGCTCCGACGTTGGATGAGTGTTCGGCGATTCGCTCAGCGTTCTCCGGCGACCGAACTGTGTCAGTCGAGAGTCGTGGCACGTCGAGTCCGTCGATGCTCCTCCACCTGCTGTCTCCGCCTTCAGCGTCTGCCGAAACGTCCTGCACATGGTCAGCTGCCGCAAACGATGCGGCGCACAGCATGGAGGAGTTTCTCTGCCCAGGACCACCGTGCCGAAGCGATTGACCGTTACGCTGAGCCCGACACCACACGCCGACCAGGAGCGAGGACCGGTGGCATCGGCATCTCCGCATTCTCCGACGCTCCGCGACGTCGCGGCCGCTGCAGGAGTCGCCGCGTCAACCGCCTCCTACGCTCTCAACGGCAAAGGCCGAGTCGACGCGGCGACCCGCGCACGCGTCCAACAGATCGCCGACTGCCTCGGATACCACCCCAATCGGTCAGCTCAGACGCTGCGATCACACCGGACTTCAACTCTCGCTCTGATGCTCCCAACTCCCGTGCTCCCCGCTCGCGAAGGGTTGTCCTCTGCCGCATACCTCAACTTCGATTGGTACGGGCGCGTGGCAACCACCGCCGCCCAGTCTGCGTTCCTAGCCGATCATTCGCTGCTTCTGTTGCCGGCGATGAAAGACCCGAACGGACTACGGCGAATCGAGATGGACGGGGTACTCGTCGTCGATCCGAGCACTCACGATCCTCGTCTCGACATCCTCACAACGAGGGGAATCCCGTCCGTTGCAGTGGGTCCTGGAAACGCTGCACTGTTCGCAAGTTGCATCACGCCCGACCTGGCCACCACCACCGCCACGCTCATGAACCACCTCACCGAACAAGGGGCGAGAAACATTCTCGTCCTCACTCCCGGAACGAATTCAGAGTGGACACGCGCCACGACCATGGCCTGCATCCACTGGTTCCGCGATCGCAACATCAAGCCCCGCATCAGCAGCCACCTGACATCGTTCCCAGGCACCCACACCCTCGAATACCTTGCCGCCGCAGCATATACGACGACCCGCAACGCTCTCACGTCGAAAAATCCACCCGACGCGATACTGTCGTTGGCCCTCGGCGCTGCCCCCGCCGCGACCCGGGCAGCGCACGATCTCGGCCTCTCGATCCCGGGCGATGTCCTGATAGCCCAGGACATCGACGAGCCCGCTCTACTGACCTCCGGCCCCCCGATCACCGCCTTCGACTTCTTCCCCGAAGAACAAGCCGCCACCGCCGTGCAACTACTACTGGCCCTGGTCAACGGCGACGAAGCCGCTGCACACCACCTCGCCCGCAGCGAACTACACATGCGAGCGAGCACCGGCGAACATCGAATCGGAAATCAACGCGACACACCCCGCGCAACCGTCAGATCGAACGCTCCACCAGAGCCCCGGGCCCACGCCCGGTAACGAGCGCTAGGGCATGAATACTGTGTTGCCGGCGGCGCCCTCCGCACACAGTCCACTGATCCGGGCTGGCGTTTTACGGCTGAGCCCGCCTCCCTCAGCCGGCACTCACAACACACCAACATCAAAACTCTCGACCTCACCGAACAGCTCCGCACCCGAATAACATCCCATCGACATTCCCTCCACCTCAGAGAGACGAGCGACATCGAATCGGCCACTGCAGTAACGGTTTCGGTCCCGAGTTCTCCTCTCAGTCCTTCCGAATAAGACCACAGCAGAGCAAGGACACACCGTTATCGCACAGCGCCGGAAACATTTCTACGCTGTAGGTTGGCGCCGGATGAAGTCAGCCATGCCGGGCACGGTGAAGGCGATCCGACCGTGTTCCGGCGCCCAGATCAGACCCTTACGAATAGCGGAGTCACGGACATCGCTGACTCCACTCGACGTC
Source organism: Rhodococcus sp. APC 3903 (assembly GCF_030407755.1). Classification (NCBI taxonomy): domain Bacteria; kingdom Bacillati; phylum Actinomycetota; class Actinomycetes; order Mycobacteriales; family Nocardiaceae; genus Rhodococcus; species Rhodococcus sp. APC 3903. Next base: position 83,171 of record NZ_JASDCV010000022.1, on the reverse strand, counting down.
GATCCCATCAGCTCTGCAACCTTCCCCGACCGGGGCGCGTCCTCACCTGTAGCAGCTATCGCGACAAGATATCGACGCTCACGGTCAGTGGACCGATTCCAGCGGGAAGGGAAGAACCCCTCATCGAGGTGACTTCGGCCGACTTCGACGGCGAGCTCGGCGTCCTCGAGCTGAAATGGTGCTTCCGGCGCGAGATTCCAGACCGCTTTGCCGTACTCCTGCAGAAAGTACGGGTAACCACCGCTCGCCGTGACCAACAGCGCCAACGCGTCCTCGGTGAAGTCGCCGCCGTGGCGACGGACCGGAATCCGCAACGCATCAGCGGCAGCTTCCCGGTCAAGGGGCCCGATCGTGTTGTAGAGGAACTGCCTCTCGGCATAGGAACGGTTCTCGGCCAAGGTTGCCGGCAAATTCGGCAAGCCGGCCCCGATCAAGAAAAACGGCCATTCCCGCTGGCTCGCACGATGCTGGACCGCCAGCAATGCGGACAGCAAATCAGTGTCGAGATCTTGCATCTCGTCGATGAACAAACCGAAAGCACCACCGCGCGGCTTGAGTGCCCCGGCGATCGCCTCGACGAGTTCTTCGATATCGAGGTCGATGTCGCCGCTCGCTGCCGCGGGCTGCGCCGCTCCGACCTTCACCGTCGCCGGTCCGAGCCCGACCTGCAGGGAAAATCCTCGGGCAAGGTCAATCAGCGGGTCGACGACCTGCTGAAGTTTGTGCTTGCGACTGTAGCGGCGCAGGCCAACTGTCAACTCTTGCGAAAGCTTCGCCCGCACTGCTGCGGTGCCGGAGACATTAGGCCGCGCCTCGATACCGATCGTCAACCATTCATGCCGATCAGCATGCTCGGCAAGGGTGTTCAACAGTGTCGTCTTACCCACTCCCCTCAGCCCCGACAAGATCATGCCCCGGTCGTAGTTACGGCGCTTGCTCCGCGCAACGAGAAGGTCGAAGGCCGCAAGCTGCTTGTCTCGACCTTCCAGCGCGGGAGGACGAAGGCCCGACCCCGGCTTGAACGGATTCAACTCCAAGTCCATATCGGAAACTATAGCAATGTATGGCTGCATCCCCATAGATGACCATAGGTTCAGATATCTCTCTAGAGCGCAATCGAGCGTGCCGCACGCGAGGGCTCCGGCCAGCCTGGCACTTCACCGCATTTCAACGTATTCCGGGGAAGGCCGGTCAGCAATTCCGGCGCGGCATCTGACACACAGCGACGGAAACTGCCCACCGGCTCGATACACGCTTCGTCGGCGTCTTCGTCACTGCGGCGTGCGGATTGCCGCGATCACACGCGGCACAGGTTGTGCTCGCGACTGGCAGGCTCGGGCGGAGGACGAGTTCGTCGTGATGCCGGCCGCTCGTCACCAAGATGGGAACATCGGGTGGGGCATACATCCAACCCGTACCAGGAGTACCCGCCGACAAGGAGGTGACCTACAGACGGGTCTGGCGCGCGAGAACCGAGACGGAAGGCAGCGCCGAAGGGGCCCACCGACGCTCACCAAAGATCACTGGTGAAGTCCACGACATTCTGCAGTGGGCCGGGAACCCCGTCCGCCACATCAGCCGACTCTGGCGGCGGTAAGTTCCCGAACACCGGCTGCATTCTCCTCCACCTCAACCCGAGGCAGCGCTCAGCTGAGCGAGTTCAGGGCGGTGATGAAAGAGACTGCGGTGATGCCCGAGCTTGAGCAGCTCGCTGACCTTGCCGAGATTGAGATCCTCGAGCGATTCGGTGCTCAGCGATGCGGTGTCGAACGATCCCATGAAAACTCCTCAGCACATTGTTGATTGAAGATGGTTACTATCAGCGAAGCGGGAGGGACTGAGCCAGGGGTACTGACGTCGCCGACGCGTCAGTCACTGTCCCTGAAATCGGGAACTTCCTGTGCAGTAGGGGATTTCGCAGCTATTGTTGCAGTGGGCGTCCGTCGACCGGCTGGTCACTCGACGGGAGGCGGGACGCCCGTCCCGGACCTATTCCGCCAGCACCCCTCCCCGCTTCGCTAGGCGGCGCAAGCGGTGAAACGCACTCGCCTCGGAGCTTCACCAACGTGATTCCGGGGATGGGATGCGCCAGACGGAGACGACTGTTGTCCCGGTACCTACTTGGCGTACAACACACACTTCGTCACCTGTCCTTCGCGCGTCCGGCGAAGTGGGTAGGTGGAGACAGTGGACACTGCCCACCTCCCGACCCAACAGACTGGACGAGCTACGCGCCGAACCTCACATGACGCCGCCGATGGTCACCGCGTTCGCTGCCGACCCGATCAGCGCCTGCCACATGGCGATCCGCGTCAGATGGTACCGATCCCCCCACACCATCGGCGGCCGCTGATGAGCCGCCCAGCGTCTGGTCGTTACTCTCCCTCGCCGAGGGAACAGCTCCAACGCCGCCAACTCCTCACGCGTCCTCTGGGCCACGTCGGCCCCGAAACTCCATCAGCGCCATCGCGGCCACCGCTTCCGCACCGACCGCCGACACACCGAGAAGGTCCGTGATCGCCTCATTTGGCGCAGATCCAACCATCCCGGCCACTGCCATTCAGGGCGAAGTCCGCACGGTGTGTTAGTCAGACACGCCAGTACCCTCCAAGAACTGTTCCCGCAACGGCCCCTTCACTAACTTTCCGGTGGGCGTGCGCGGCAATGTCTCCACAAACTTAACTTCGCGTGGAACCTTATATCCGGCAAGGTGTTCGCGGACGAAGTCTTGCAGACGGACGATCACATGATCGTCACCTGCGACTCCGGCTGACAGTTGAACAGCGGCCAACACCCGCTCTCCGAACTCCTCGTCGGGCACTCCCATGACCGCCACATCCTCCACAACAGGGTGAAGCGCCAGGCAATTCTCGATCTCTTGAGGGTAGATGTTGACACCACCGGAAATGATGGTGAACGCCTTGCGGTCATTGAGGAATAGATATCCGTCCTCGTCGATGTACCCGATATCTCCACACGTCGTCCAGGTGGGATAGGTCGGATGTTGCGAGTCGAGGGTCTTGCTCAAGTCGTTGTGGTATTCGAACGGGGTAACGTCACGCTCGAAGTAGACGATACCCGAAGTCCCCGTGGGTAGCTCGGATCCATCGTCACCGCATATCCGAATAGTGCCGAGTTTCGCTTTCCCCACGGTGCCACGTTTGCTGGTCCACTCGGTCGGGTCAACCATGGTTATGCCGTTTGCTTCGGTAGACGAATAGTATTCGTGCAGAATCGGCCCGAACCAGTCCATCATCTGACTTTTGACTTCGGTCGGGCATGGCGCCGCAGCGTGTATCGCGTGGGTGAGGCTGCTGACGTTGTAAGAATCTCGCACGCCTTGCGGCAACCGCAGCATTCGGACGAAATGAGTTGGAACCCACTGACTATGAGTGACCTGATAGTGATCGATGATCCGCAGGCTGTTCTCCGCGTCGAACTTGTCGGAAGTGATCACTGTACCTCCGAGACTGTGAGTGATCATTCCGAACCGCAGTGGCGCAGCATGATAGAGAGGTGCCGGTGAGTAGTAGATAGTATTTGCACTGATCTCGTACGCACCGCCGAATACCGCCACATAGGGATCTCCGTTGTCCCCAACCTGTCGCGCCGGAAGAGACGGCTTGACGCCTTTTGGTCGACCGGTGGTGCCAGAGCTGTACAACATATCTGCACCCCGGGGCTGATATGCGGGGGGCACATCAGACCCTCCCCTCACGAACTGCTCGTAGGAGTCAAATCCATCGATCCCAACACCGCCAAACGCCAGAGCGGTACGGATGTGTCCGCTAGTGCGCCGAGCGTCGTCGGCAACGGTCGCGAGATCGGCGGAGACGATCAGCGCCTTGGCACCACAATCGTCGACAATGTAGCTGATCTCGTTGCTCGCAAGATGCGTGTTCACCGGAGTCAAGTAGAAGCCGCTCCGCAAACATGCCCAGTAGACGACGAACATTTCCGTCGAGTTCGTGGACAGTAGCGCCACGACATCGCCGATCTGTAATCCCGCTGAACACAAGGCATTAGCCAGTTGTACAGATCGGCGTTCAAGATCTGCGTATGACAGGATCTCGTCAGTGCCGGCCATGATCACAGCTGGTCGATCAGGCGTTGATTTAGCATAAATTCCGGGGTACATCGCAATCTCCTCGCATTGAGTTTTCGGTCCAGGCACCCGGGCCGGTAACATATATGGCGTGCATCACATTGTTAGTACTTCGGTGAGGAAACCCACCCGATCTGCTGTGGACGGTCGGCTGATCGTCGGCGGGCTACGTGAGGCTCCGAGCGCCCTCGGGAGCCCGACCGACTCGAACATGCCGATCGGCACCGCAGCTGGGCAGGCATGGGCGGATCTGGCGGCGGCGCTGGACGCCGAAGTCCATGACCTGTCGCCGGAATTGCTTGCTGCTCTTGCCCACCTTCGCACTGTCGATCAGCAAATCATGCGGCGATTGGGTTTTGATTCCTCGACCAGACAACTGGCCGGGGTCATCGGAATCCTCGAGTCTCTCCCCTGCATCACCAATGACTTGATCGCCGCCGCACCACGACTCGTCTGCGAACTCGGTTTCGACCGCGCCATCATTTCCCGGATCGAAGACGGGCTGTGGATTTCCGAAGCAGTCTTTGTCCCCGAGAGCGAGGAGTGGGCCGCCGAGATCAATCGTGCTGGGCAAGAAACTCCACAGAAACTCGGAACCGGAATACTCGAAACGGAAATAGTGCGTCGCCGAGACGGGTTGCTGGTCACCGATGTTCAGACCGAAAGCCGAGTCAACCGTCCGATAGCGGTGGCATCGCAGTCGCGGTCGTACGTTGCAGCCCCCATCATTTCCGGTGGTCGAGTCGTCGGTCTTCTTCACGCAGATAAATACCGGCAGAGCGCGGATGTCGATTCGGACGACTGCCAGCTCCTGATCGGATTTGCACAGAGCTTGCGGCTGGCACTCAGCAGGGCCCGACTGGCCGAAGAGGTAAATGGAGCCAAGAGCCGACTCGATGCGATCAGCTCCATGCTCGGCTTCCGCACCGATACCGTTCACGAAGTCTCCGTACGGCGTTCGACTGAGAGCAGCTACTTTGATTCGGGAACTGGCCATCCCAAGCCGCAGCCGTACCGTACTGCACCTCCGAACAGTGTCCCTTTGACTCGGCGGGAACACGAAGTTCTCGCACTGATGGCCAAAGGGAGCACCAACAGTGCGATCGCACGTGAACTCGTCATCGCCGAAGGCACCGTCAAGCAACACGTCAAACATGTACTGCGAAAACTTCAGGTTTCCAACAGATCCGAAGCAGTTGCAGTGTGGTTCAGCGAATTCGTACGGGAATGAACCGTCAACGGCACCGATCAGCACCGAAATCAACTCCCGCGCACCACGAGTCGGCTTGAACGACGAACCGTCGATACTTCATGATCAGGTCGGGCCTACCGATCGTCAGGACTCCGGTCAATCGTGTGCCGGAGCGATACAGGACCACAGTCCCGCCGGTCTTGTCGACGCGATGCTGAACTAGCAACTCATCGGCATGGGAGGTGCCGACGAACTGTAGTCTGGTGCCGTACCAGTCCGACCAGAAGTACGGCACTGCCGTGTACGTATGGGCAGGGCTCACGGCTACTGCATTACGCGCAGCCAACGCCCCTTGCTCGGAAGCGCTCGCCCAGTGCTCGAGACGCATCCTTCTATCGAACAGGGCGTTGGGCCAGTGAGCGACGTCGCCCCCGGCCCAGATTCCCTCGATCGGATCCCCCGAGTTAGTCAGGACCGCCAGGGTCGCATCGCATTCGATTCCCCCGTCGATCGAATTGAGCGCAATCTCGCTGTCCGCCAACCACTCCGTCGACGGGACAGCGCCGATCCCGACGACGACGAGGTCTGCATCAAGGGTTCGTCCGTCCGTCAATCGAATAGCGCGAACCGCCTGACCCGAAGTATCGGTCATCACCTCGGCGACCCCGACTCCGAGGACGAGTTCCGTACCATTGCGGGCATGTAGTTCTGCGCATAGTGCTCCGCCCTCCACTCCCAGCGATCGTGTCAACGGTGCAGGTGCTGCTTCTACGATCGTGACGGGATGTCCATAGCTGCGCGCTGCCGAGGCAACTTCGGCTCCGATGAACCCCGCACCGATCACCACCACACGGGCCGGCGATTGCAACCGCTTCCAGATCGCCTCTGCGTCGGCATACGTTCGCAGGGTGTGAATTCCGGACACACCGGCGGTGCCCGGCAGCTCTCGCGATGATGCACCGCAAGCAATCACCAGATGTCGGTAGGGCAGATCACCGCGGCCCGTCGTCACAATGCGCGATTGAGTATCCAGTCCGAGCGCCGGTGCATCAGTCCACACGTCGATGTCGAGTTCCTCGAAACGGTCCCGTTCTCGGAGGGCGGGAATTGTCGGGGCCGCTTCTCCGAGCAATAGTTCTTTCGAGAGGGGTGGCCGATCGTAGGGTAGATACGATTCGGCGCCAAGGAGCGTTATCGGTTCGGTGTATCCCTCTCGTCGGGCGGACTCGCAAGCTGCGACGCCCGCGAGTCCTGCACCTACTACTACTAGACCTGGACTACTCATTGTTGGTGTCTTCCACGAGACCGATGGCCTGGGTGGGGCAGGACCTGATTGCTTCCTCCACCTCGGCGTGCTGATCAGGCCCTACCTCGTGGGTCAAGACCAGAAGCCCGCCGTCATCCCCGATTTCGAAGAAATCAGGGGCTACGGCTTCGCAGATCCCCAGGCCGGAACATTTGGCCATGTCGACAACCATTCGGCAGCCACCGGCCATGACTACTTCGCTCCAGTGTTCGGGTAGAAAGGCATGCTCAGTACTCCACGCATGAAGTTCGTGCGCATCAGCTTAGGCTCTCCCGCAACGAAATTGGGCATCTGTTGATGCAACTCACGAAACAGCGACCGCATCATCGATTTCGCCAACTGATTACCGAGGCAGAAGTGAACGCCGCCTCCACCGAAAGTGACATGGGGGTTTGGACTGCGGCTGAGATCAAACTTGTCCGGGTCGGTGAACACCTCGCGGTCCCAGTTGCCTGACCCATACATCATGACGACCTTGTCACCGGGCAGGATTTGCTGTCCGCCGAGTTCGTACTCGCTTACTGCCGTGCGACGGAACGTCACCACGACAGAGCCCCATCGGAGAAATTCCTCGATCGAACCGTTGATGCGGGCGTCGAAGTCCTCCCACAACCATGCGCGCTGCTCAGGGAAGTCCGTCAGTGCTTTGACCGCGAAACTCGAGGTGTGGCGCGTGGTGTCGGTTGCTGCGACCGCCATCAACGTCATGACGGCGCCGATCTCGAAGTCGGTCAGCGATTCACCGTCGACCTCGGCCTGCACTAGGTTGGTGAGCAGGTCGTTCTGTGGCTCATGTTTGCGTTCGGCGATCAGTTCCTCGGCCAACGCGTGGATAGCCATTCCAGCGTCACTCTGTACGGCGATGGGATCACGCCCGGCCAGCAGCTCCGGATCGGCCCACGCGACGATTTCGTCGGCTGCGTGTGCAACCTCGGCTCGCCGGTCCTCGGGAATTCCGAACATGTCGCCGAACATCTCGATTGGCAGGTGCTTGGAGATGTCGGCGACGAAGTCAATCTCCTCGCGATCGGCGACCGCGGACACGATGCGACGGGCACGCATCGCGATGTCGTCGTCGATTTTCTTGATTTGCTTGGGCGTGAATGACACGCTGACGAGCTTGCGGATCTTGTCGTGCTGCGGGTTGTCCATGGCAAGGAACGACATGGCCATCTCGAGGAACATGGCCGGCAACAGGTCGAACATCACGCCGTAGCTAGAGACGAACACATCGGAATTGTGACTGACCTCGGTGATGTGTTCGTGCTTGACCACTGCCCAGAAGCCGGGGTCATTCGGGTCGGGAACGACCGACGTTTCGATCGGTTTCTGCCAGGTCACGGGAGCGTGCTCGCGAAGCTGGCGAAATACCACCTCGCGCTGCGGTGCATCTTCGCCCCAGAAACTATCGCTCCACACGTCGACCTCGTGAAAGTCACGCGTCGCTGCGACGTCGTTCGTAGGGATGGATGGTTCGTTGTCGTCATCGTCGTCGAAGCGGAGTTCTGGACCGTCGTCGAACCTGGTCGTAGTCATAACGTCTCCCTGAAAGTTGAAATCAGTCGTCTGTGTGGCTGAGCAGAATGTCGTAGGGCTTGTTCTCACGTCCACCGGACAGATCGAGGTGCACCGTTTTGGCTTGCGTGTACTCGTCGAGCGCATCCGGACCTAGCTCACGACCGACGCCGCTCTGTTTGTAGCCACCGAACGGAACTTCCACATTGATCTGGTGTGCGTCGTTGATCCACACGCTGCCGGCTTCGACGCGCGCAGCGATTGACAGGCCGCGCGAGTTGTCGGTCGTCCAGACGCTGGCGGCAAGACCGTAGTCACTGTCGTTCGCGATCGCGACGGCGTCGTCGTCGTCGTCGTACGGAATCACGACGAGAACCGGGCCGAACACTTCTTCGCGAGCGATCGCCATGGAGTTGTCGACGTTGGTCACGATCGTGGGCGCAACCCAGAAACCGCGTTCGAAAGCCTCACCTTCGGGCTTTCCTCCCCCGGTCGCGACGGTGGCACCGGCCTGCACGGCTTCCTCGACATACTGAAGAATTCGTCCTTGCTGCTTACCGTTGATGACCGGGCCCATATCGGTGTCCCAGTCGCGGGTCTCACCCAGGACGATGGTGCCCGCGCGCTGAATCAGACGTGATACGAAGTCGTCGTGGAGGCTGCGTGGCACCAGCGCACGGGTGCCCGATTCGCAGACCTGTCCGGAGTAGACGAAGCAGCCGTAGAGGACACCGTCCACGGCCATGTCGAGATCGGCGTCGTCGAGAACGATCGAAGGGCCTTTCCCACCCAGTTCGAGAGTGACCTCTTTGACAGTTCCCGACGCGAGCTTCATGATCTCGCGTCCGACAGCCGTGGAACCGGTGAACGCGATCTTGCCGATGTCGGGGTGAGAAGCCAAGCGTGCGCCCGCATCTCGTCCGTCACCTGGCACCACATTCAGAACGCCTTTGGGTAGACCGTTCCCCTCTGCGATCTCGGCGAATTTGAGAATCGACAGAGGCGTGTGCTCATCGGGCTTGACGACCACCGAGTTGCCGGCCGCCAACGCAGGTCCGACCTTCCACAGCGTCAACAGCAGCGGGAAGTTCCACGGTGCGATGGCGCCGACGACACCGATGGGCTCACGGTGCACCACACTCTGAGCGAGGGTCGGGAAACTCGCGATGGGTGCAGGCCGTGCGAAAGCGTACGTGTCCGCGAGGTCCGCGAAATAGTTGAAATGCGCCAGCGCGTACCCGACGTGGAAGCCCGTCGCCTGTCGCACTGTCGCGCCGTTGGCCGCCATCTCGAGTTCGACGAGTTCTTCGATTCGGTCATTGGCCGCATCTGCGATGGCACGCATGATCGCCGCACGTTCTTGCGGTGGCTTGCCCGCCCAGACACCACTCTGGAACGCAGCTTTACCTGCTGCGACAGCAAGGTCGATATGAGTGGCGTCGCCCTTGGCAGTAGTGGCGACGACGCTCTCGTCCGAGGGGTCGACGATGGTCATCTTCTCGTGGGTATCGACTGCTTCACCGCCGATGAGCAGCGGATAGTGCTTCACATCAATGCTTGTCATGTTGTCACCTCGTCGGGTCCAGAAGAATTTTCACGGCTTCGCGAGCCTCGAAGAGCTTGTATGCCTCGGCTGCCTCGGAAAGCCCCATGCGGTGAGAGATCATGGCGCTCGGGTGCAACTTGCCAGCTCCCATCAGCGCAATCACTTCGTCCATGTACTCGGTGATGTGACTGACGCCCATCTCGATGCGCACGCCCTTGAGGTACAGGTCAGCGAACGGAATCGTCATTGATTCCTCGGTGTAGACCCCGGGGATCGAAAGCACGCCACCGGCGCGCAGAAGGGGGATTGCCGCCAATAGTGCCGACGGGTGTCCGACGGCGTCGACCACGACGTCTGCTCCGCGCCAATCGGTGAGGTCGAGGACAGCGTCTGTTGCGTCGTTCTCGCTAGAGTTGATACCGATCGCACCGAACTGTTCGGCTTCTTTCAGGCGGGTCGCAACTTTGTCCACTACGAGTACCTGCGAAGCACCCAGCGCGACTGCGGACATCGCTGCACACAAGCCGACAGGGCCGGCACCGACGACGGCGACGGTGTCGCCGGGCCGCATGGCACGTGCAACTGCCTCGTGACCGGTCGTCATGATGTCGCCTGCGAAGAGAATGTCTTCGTCATTGACGTTGCTGCCCTGAGGGATTGCCCGCGCTGTGATGTCCGCGGACGGAACGACCACATATTCGGCTTGCCCACCGTCGAGGTCACCGAGCGCCAGCCCCAATCCGAAAATACGACTTCCTGCGCAGTTACCCGGCTGATGCCGTCTGCACTGGTAACAGGCGCCGCAACTGACAACACACGATGCGACCACTCGATCGCCCACCGAGAACTGCGTCACGGCGCTGCCCACGTCCACCACCGAGCCGATGAACTCGTGACCAAGGATGATGTCGGCCTCTAGCTCCAGTCGTCCCTCGTACGGGTGAAGATCGGTTCCGCAAATGGCCGTTTTTTCGACCTTGACGAGAATGTCTGTCGGTTCGTTGATATGCGGAATCGGTACGTCGGCAATCTCGACTACACGAGGCGCACGCAACACCGCTGCTTTCATGGTCTCGCTCACGCCGTTACCTCGGCATCCTTGGGAGCGATCTTCTCGCGGTACATCGGAAACAGTGGCTTGGTCAGAGGTACAAGCTTCAGGATTTTGTTGGTCGGGCCCTTTGCCTTGACCTGCCCCTTAGCGAGCCCGACAGCCAAGTTGTATTCCCCCCGCCAGAACTTGTCTGCCGTGTCTCCGCGCATCAGCAAGGTGATGTCGGGCTTGAGATCAGTTGGGCCGCTGATGACTTGGTAGTCATCACGGAATGCGATCGTCACCTCGCAGTCCGGATCCGCGTACTGCACACGCATGATGATGTTGGCGGCTTTGAGCTTGGGTCCGGACTCGGGGTGCTCGCCCGCATCACGAAACACGCCGCCGATGTAATTGTCGAGTTCTGCTGCATCCTTGAAGAAACCCATGTGATTTTCGCGCTCCTCGAGATATGTGAATCGACCGAAATTGCTTGTCCCCTAATAGAACCAACTCACCCGATCTGCGGTAACTCTCGAAGGTGATATCTATGCCCCCCATGAGGGGTGTGATCCAGTTCTCACTGAGAAAAATTTCGGTCAGCCATCACCCTTCAAGTGCCGTCGCGATGCTTCACGACACTCCGGCGCGGAGCCTGACTGGCTCCGTTCATGCACTACCCGCACGGATCGCGATGGCTAATCCTTGTGAGGCCGGTCACTGTTGTTATCGCAGGCAGTCGGCTTCACACCTACACAAAGGAGTTACCCATGGTTGAGAAACCGATGCCGAATCGAATCCTTGTTTTCGGTGCAAGTGGACATATCGGCGGGCCGGCAGCAGCGGCAATCGCTCGTGAGGCGCCGCAAGTCCAACTCCGACTGGCAACACACCATGCTTCGAGCGCCGAGAAGCTCACCAAGAACTTTCCCGACGCGGAAGTCGTTGTTGCCGACTACTTCAACCTTCCCGGGTTGATCGAAGCATTCCAGGACGTCGACGCTTGCTTCGTTGTCACACCGGACTTCCTCGATGAAGAGACCGCCATGACGAACATCATTGCCGCGGTACGGCACCACAACACATTGCAGCATCTCGTCCGCCTTGTCGCCGACCCGATCGGTATGACTCTCGAGAGAGTCCCGGCGGCCTTGATGGCAGTGGGCGGAGGAACTGCAGTTCAGCATCTTCGCGCAAAAGCCATCCTCGACAGGAGTGGACTTCCCATCACCTACATCAATAACGCGGCGTACTTCATGGACAACTTTCTCAGCTTTTTCGGCCCTCCGATCCGAGAACATCGAAAGCTCGTTGTTCCTCGAAACCGTAGGATGAGCTTCCTGGACACAACAGACACCGGCGAGTGCGCTGCCGCAATTCTGGTTTCCACCAACCCTGTTCATATCGGGCAGATCTACCACCTCGACAACGGGCACGACGTAATGAAGTTCGACGAGGTCGCCGAATTTGCAACAACAATTCTCGGCGAAACAATCACCTATGACGGCACGGATGAAGGATTCGAGAAGTACTGCGGCGAAGCAATTCGTGCCTATATCGGGGAACCTGATGCGGTCCAATACTACTTGGACTACTTTCAATTCGAACAAGACAATGAGACGGTGTGGCGCAAATCCGATATCGTGCATTTTCTGACCGGCCGTCCGGCCAAACGGCTCGAAGACTGGCTTATCGAAAACCGATCAGCAGTTCTGGGACTCTATGCGCCACTGTAGGATTGCGTTGATGCGCGGTCGACGAAAGCCTACCGGCTCCCGCCGACTGCGTATCGAGAGGTGAGTCTTATGACTATGCACAAGCCAATCAGCCCCAGCGTGGACACTGCGGAAGACGTTCTGCGGGTTGTTGCTACCGATATGCTGTCGAACGTACAAACCATGTCGCGTTCGATCAGTGCGGTTGTTGCAGAACGTCAACCGCCGCCAACCTCCATGGAAGAAAAGGGTTATCTGGAAGTACTGAACCGGTCGACCGAGGTAAACGTCACTGTCTTCCTCAGTACCCTCGCCTACGGACTCCCGGCGGATGGTGTTGAGCCTCCAGTCGGCGCTATCGACTTGGTGGACTGCATCGCCTGTGACCCTGAGGGCCTTCCACTCCTTCTCCGCGTGTATCGACTCGGGGCGGCGGCCACGTGGCAGTGCTTTGTAGAATTCGTTGGAACGCAAGTCGAGGACGGTCATACCCTCGCGAAAATCGTCTTGATTGCCGGGGATCACCTCAACACGTATGCCGACCATATCGTCGAGTGTTTAAGCCTGCGGTGGTCCGAACGAACTCAGCGCATGCAACAGGATGGCCGGAGGCAAGAGTCCGCGCTTCGTGCCGTGCTCGGCGGTGCGGATCCTAATACCGAATCGCTCGATTACTCCTTCGAGCGATACCATGTCGCAATCGCTATTGGTCAGGGAATCGGCCACGAACGTAACTCGGCGCTCGAGTTTGCGCGAATCATACGATCGAGACATGCAACGGGTAGCACCCTAGAACTCGATGGGTACAAAGGATTGCACCTGCTCTGGATATCAACCAAAAACCCTATTCCCCAGCAAGTGTGGGAAAACCTTACCTCGAAACCGAGCGCCGGATTGCATGTCGCTGTTTCCGATGTCGGACGCAGCGCCGAAGGATTTGTTGTAGTCGCTCACGAAGCGTGCGAAACCGCACATGCGCTCGCCAGGATAGATCCGTCCGGGGGTGCGGCCACTTTCAGGAACATGGCGCTGACTGTCACACTTCTCGCCGATCCCGTGCGCGCCCGCAGGTTCGCGAATGTCGTTCTGGGGCCGCTGGCTGTGAAGACTGTTGAAGCAGAACGCATGCGCAGCACGCTCGAGGCGTACTTCCGCTGCGGTTCCAGCAAGATTTCGGCAAGCGCGGTACTGCACGTTCACGAGAAGACAGTCGCAACCCGACTGCGGCATGCGACTGATCTGATCGGATCATCGATCGACGCCAGGCGACCGGAATTGGAGGCCGCGCTAGCTGTGTTTGCCGCACTCGACTGAACGCTTAGGCCCGCTAAACATGGCGACATTCGAGAATTCTGTTGCCGCTCGGACTGATCGACGTCGGACGAGCATCGGACTCGACACATGAGCGCCGCCCGACGCCTCGTCAGACAGCGCTCATGTGTCGATCACGGATCTGACCGATTGATACCCGCCTTAGTGAAACTTCGCGATTGTCGAGTTCAAGACTTCGCGGGCTTCTGCCACCGTGCGGCGAACCACCTCGCCCGCATCCGGGATGTCCTGGATGAGCCCTTGAACCATGCCGACCGTCCAGATCCCGGCATCGGAATCACCAGTCTCGTATACGGTGCGCCCTCGTGCTCCGGCAACGAGATCACGCACGTCACCGAATTCTCCACCGCGATCGAGAATTTCGACGACCTGCCTACTCACCTCGTTGAGCGCGACACGCGCAGTGTTACGCAATGGTCGGAAGATCAAGGCCGTATCCCGCTCATCAGCATCTACAATTCGCGCCTTGATATCTTCGTGGATCGGCGACTCTCGGGTACACATGAAACGGGTACCCATGTTGACTCCGTCAGCCCCCAGCACGAGCGCTGCCGCAAGACCGCGGCCATCGGCGAACCCGCCCGAGGCGATCATCGGAATAGTCAGCTCACGTGCCGCTGCCGGGATCAGGACCAGTCCGGGGACATCGTCCTCACCCGGATGTCCGGCGCATTCGAAGCCGTCGATACTGACACCGTCAACGCCGACGTTCTGCGCCTTGATCGCGTGCCTGACGCTGGTGCACTTATGCAGCACCTTGACGCCGTGTTCCTTGAACAGTGCCATGTGCGGCTCGGGGTTGGAGCCGGCAGTCTCGACGATGGTGATGCCGGCATCGATGATGGCCCGTCGGTATTCGTCGTACGGCGGCGGGGTGATTGACGGCAAGATCGTCAGGTTAACCCCGATCGGCTTACTTGTCAGCGTCCGTGCCTTTTCGATCTCCGTGACGAGATCAGCCGGCGTCGGCTGCGTGAGTGCGGTGATCATACCGAGGCCACCTGCCTCGGAGACAGCGGCCGCGAGTTCGGCACGCCCGACCCACTGCATGCCACCCTGCACGATGGGGTGCTCGACCCCGAAAACCTCGGTAAAAGCGGTCTGGAACATAGCTTCTCCGCTACTCGTAGATTTCGCCGCGGACGGCTTTGGCGACCAATGACTCGGGCGGTTGGAAATGCGCACCGTAACGGTCCGCCAGTTCACGCGCACGGTCGACGAACCCGTTGAGTCCACCGGCGTAGCCGTTGATGTACTGCACGACTCCACCTGTCCACGTGGGGAATCCGATACCGAGTAGGGAGCCGATGTTGGCGTCTGCGACCGTGTTCAGGACACCTTCATCGAAGCACTTGACCGTCTCGATAGCCTCGGCGAACAGCATCCGCTCCTGGATGTCTACGAAGGGGATCTCCTTCGGCCCGTCGCTGAGTTCAGCTGACAGCTTCGGCCACAGCCCGACGCGCTTGCCTCCGTCGTAGTCGTAGAAGCCAGACCCGGTCGAACGCCCCTTTCGATCGAGTTCATCGACGAGACGGTCGACGACGGCTTCGCTGCCGTGCGAAATCCATGTCCCGCCGCCTGCAAGTACGGCTTCCCGGGTTTCGTCACGCAGCTTACGAACCAATGTCAACGTGAGTTCGTCACAGAGTTGCAGAGGTCCAGCGGGATATCCGGCTTGGAGTCCAGCCTGTTCTACTGTCGCCGGGTCGACGCCTTCTCCGATCGCTGCGATGGCCTCGTCGATGAACGTCATGATGACGCGACTGGTGAAGAACCCACGACTGTCGTTGACGACGATCGGTGTCTTGCCGATCTGTTCGGTGAAGTCGAAGACCTTGGCAATTGTCGCAGGTGATGTCTCTTCGCCCGCAATGATTTCCACGAGCGGCATCTTGTCGACGGGCGAGAAAAAGTGAATCCCGATGAAGTCTCCGCGCCGCTGCACACCTTTCGCCAGATCTCGGATCGGCAATGTCGATGTGTTGGATCCGAGAACTGCGTCCGGGAGAACGTGATCCTCGATTTCCTGGAACACCTTGTGCTTGAGGTCGACGCTCTCGAACACCGCCTCGACAACGAAGTCGACGCCGGCAAAGTCCGCTGCATCCGCTGTCGGGGTGATACGTGCCAGGAGGTCGGTAGAGTGCTCTTCAGTCGTCTTTCCTGCGGCTATTGCCTTCGATTCAAGGATCTCCGCGTATGCCTTACCCTTCTGCGCGGCTTCGAGACTGACGTCCTTGAGTACGACTTTGATCCCGGCGCGCGCGGACACATACGCAATGGCTGCACCCATCATTCCGGCGCCTACGATGCCGACCTTCGCAGCGCGGAACTTGTCGAATCCGGCTGGGCGGCTGGCACCGCGACCGATTGCCTGCATGTCGAAGAAGTACGCCTTGATCATGTTCTTAGCGACCTGCCCAGTGACGAGCTGCACAAAGTATCGCGTTTCGATCGACGACGCAGAATCAATGTCAAGTCCCGCGCCCTCGACGGCGGCGGCAAGAATTGCGCGTGGCGCAGGCAGCGGTGCTCCCTTAAGTTGCTTGCGCAGGCCTGCCGGAATCGCCGGCAGATTAGCGGCGAACGCAGGTGTGGACGCGTCTCCGCCGGGAATACGAAACCCCTTGCGATCCCACGGTTGAACGTGCGAATCCGGATTTGCAGCTACCCAGGCCTTGGCAGCAGGAATCAGTTGTTCGCCGTCCGTAACAACATCGTCGATGAGCCCGAGTTTGACTGCGGCGTCGACCTTCAATCTGCTGCCGGTAAGCAGGAGCTTCGTCAACGCAGTCTGAATTCCGAGCATCCGAACAGTCCGTACGATTCCGCCGGCCCCCGGAAGCAAACCGAGCGTTACCTCGGGAAGACCGAACACTACTCCCTTGGCATCGACTGCAATACGGTGATGCGCTGCGAGTGCAATCTCGAGGCCACCGCCAAGCGCGGCACCCCCGAGCGCCGCAACGACGGGCACTCCGAACGTCTCAAGCCGACGAAGCTGAGACTTCAGTGTGTTTGCCAGCGCAGTCATCTTAACTGCGTCGTCAGGCGTCGCTTTCACGAGATCGTCAAGGTCGCCGCCCGCAAAGAAGGTCTTCTTGCCGGATGCCAGCACGATTCCGGTGACAAACTCTCGTTCGGCGTCCAGCCGATCGAGGGTCACACTCATAGACTCGATATAGTCGGCATTCATCGTATTTGCCGAACTCGACGGATCGTCGAACGTCAGCGTGACGACGCCATCGGAATCGCGTTCCCACGCAATCGTTTTTACCTTTCTTGCCTTATCGCTCCCCATGTCAGATCCTCTCGATGATTGTTGCGATGCCCATACCGCCGCCGACACACAGCGTGATCAGCGCGTAACGATCGCCGCGTCGCTCGAGTTCGTCGATCATGGTTCCTACGAGCATCGCGCCGGTCGCGCCCAGCGGATGACCCATGGCGATAGCGCCACCGTTGACGTTGAGTTTCTCGTCAGGGATGTTCAGATCCTTCTGGAACTTCAACACGACGGAAGCGAAAGCTTCGTTGAGTTCGAACAAATCGATGTCCTCCAGCGTCAAACCGGCCAATGCCAGTGCTTTCCTGGCGGCCGGCGTCGGTCCGGTGAGCATGATCGTCGGATCCGAACCCGTCACCGCGGTGGCGACGATCCGCGCTCGAGGGACAAGTCCGTTGTCTTTGCCTGCCTGTTCGGTACCGACGAGAACGAGTGCCGCGCCGTCGACGATTCCCGAACTGTTGCCGCCATGATGAACGTGGTTGATCTTTTCCACGGTTGTGTACTTCTGCGACACAACGGCATCAAATCCTGCAGCCTGACCCATCCCCGCGAAGGCAGGCTTCAGCGACGCCAACCCTTCGAGGGTTGTGCCCGGGCGTCGATGTTCGTCGTGGTCGAGCACGGGCACGCCGTTGAAGTCCTTGACAGGAACGACCGATTTCGTGAAGTATCCTCCAGCCCAGGCCGCTTCGGCGCGTTTCTGCGACCGCACTGCGTAAGCGTCGACGTCCTCGCGGGCGAACCCTTCGATCGTTGCGATCAGGTCGGCTCCGATACCCTGGGGAACAAAGTAGAGGTCATAGTTGGTGACGGGGTCGTTGAACAACGGGCCGCCGTCGGATCCGAGCGCGAGACGCGACATAGATTCGACACCGCCGGCGATGACAAGTTGTTCGAATCCCGATCGCGTCTTCTGCGCTGCGAGGTTCACGGCTTCGAGGCCGGAGGCACAGAATCGGTTGATCTGCACTCCGGCAACGGTATCGGGAAGGCCTGCCGCGAGTGCAACTGCCCGCGGCAAGACGCCGCCTTGGTCACCGATCGGTGAGACGATGCCGAGGACGATGTCGTCGACACCTGCGGGGTCGAGGTCGGGGAACCTCACCCGCAGTTCATCGACCAGTCCGGTGACCAGGTCGAGGGGCTTGACCGAAGTCAACGACCCCTTCTTGTTCTTGCCTCGAGGCGTGCGGATCGCCTCGTAGACGAATGCTTCGGACATACTCGTCTTCCTTCTGATGTCGTGTCCCAGGTGCGTGAGGAGCGATGACCCGAGGGATGGACTGAAAAGTCTTGTTGTGTGAGCGTGGGAAGGATCTGAAAGTCCACTTGCCACTTGGCTGACTGTAATGTGATGTAGCTTTAACAGTCAATACTGACTGATTAATGATCTTCAGCGCCTGGGAGCTTCCATGCCGACCATCACCTGCAACGTCTCGCCCTCCGCGCCCGACACGGAGGACGAGGTACAGCACTGGGTCGTGCCCGACGCACAGTGCGCGCACAGCCCGATGTCGCAAACTTCCGCTCGCGTATGCACGCCGCCTGACCACGGCCGGCAATGTCGAGCGAACGAGTGTAATCGCGCTCGTACACAGCAGCTTCCACATAGGACACGGCCGTTCTGCTGTTGCGAGCGACATCATTCGCAAAGTCGACAGCACGACCGGGCACATCATTCGACCGCAGCGCTTCGAGCGCGAGGCCGAGGTGAAACGGCCTCGCGTCCATCAACAGTGCGCCCGGCAAGGACCAGATCGAGCGCGCGCTGGGCGCCTACCAGCTCGGTCAACGTCGCGGTCGCTCCGAGGTCCGGAATGAGACCGTACTCAACTTCCTTCAGCGCAAATACCGCCTCCTCGGCGACGATACGCACATCCGCGGCGAGAGCGAGCTGGCAACCGGCGCCGATCGCATTGCCGTGCACTGCGGCAACGACCAAGAACGGCGCATCTCTCATCCACCGCGTCGAATCCTGTGCGATGGCAATCGCCGGAAGCATCAGATCCGGGTCACCTTCCGGGCACTCGCCCAGCCTCCGTAGGAATCCTCTCGGCTTCATTTCGGCGAGATCGATACCGGAGCTGAACGAGCGACCATGCCCGCTGACAATCGCCACTCTTGTTTCGCCGTCGCCAGCCAGTTGTGCGCCGGCGCAAGCAAGCTCGGACCACATGGTCTCGGTTTGCGCATTGTGTCGGCCCGGCCGGTTGAGCCTGATATGTGCGACCGGCCCTTGGGACTCGACTACTATCTGCTCGAATTACTCATACCCAGACGGTACACTGATGTTGTTGCACCGCAAGATCTTTCAAGAATCGAGAGCCTGTCATGAAACTTGGCGTCCTGGTCAATTACGCATCTGAATTTCACACTGCTGCAGCAGAGGTCGTCGACCTCGAGCGACACGGCATCGACGTCGTCGCGGTACCCGAGGCATACTCGTTCGATGCAGTCAGTCTGCTCGGCTACCTAGCCGCAGCCACCCGGGACGTGGTACTCACATCCTCGATCATGCAGATCTACAGCCGCACTCCAACATTGACTGCTATGACCGCAGCTGGTCTCGACTACGTTTCCGGAGGCCGCTTCGAACTCGGAATCGGGGCTTCTGGACCCCAGGTCGTGGAAGGGTTCCACGGCGTTGCCTACGACGCCCCCTTGGGACGCACAGAAGAGATCATAGAGATCTGTCGAGCCGTGTGGCGCCGTGAAAAACTCACATACAGCGGAAAACACTATTCGATTCCGCTTCCGGAGGGAAAGGGTACGGGGCTGGGCAAGCCGCTCGCCCTGATCAACCATCCGCTACGCGAACGGATTCCGATTTCGATTGCGTCGATAGGACCGAAGAACGTCGAACTGACGGCGCGGGTCGCCGACGGTTGGCAGCCGATCTTCTTCCATCCCACTCGCTCACGCGAAGTGTGGGGCGAGGCGCTCGAGAGAGGGACCGAGCAGAGATCGACTGAGTTGGCCCCGCTGAAGGTGAACGTCCAGCTTCCAGTGGCTATTGGTGACGACACTGACGCCGCGCTCGCGCACACACGCGCGCATTTCGCGCTGTACATCGGCGGCATGGGAGCCCGAGGCCAGAATTTCTATCACAAGCTGGCGTGTCAGTACGGTTTTCAGGCCGACGCCGACCGTGTTCAAAATCTCTACCTTGCCGGACGAAAGGCAGAAGCTGCGGAAGCCGTGCCCGAACAGCTCGTCCGCGACATGTCGCTGATCGGCACGGAAAAACACATAGCGGCACAGCTCGATGCCCTGGACGCGGCGGGCGTAAGCACCCTCTACCTTCTACCTGTGGACGACTCGCCCAACGGCCGTATTGGAGCGGTGGAAGCAGTCAGAGACATCCTCTCGGCACGTGCCAAAACAGAAGCGCATGGTTACTAGACTGGCCGGCGTGTCGCACAACGAGAAGCCGATGAAAAATCCCGCCAAGGGTCGAGCGGGGTCGGCTAGAAGCCGCCGCCAACAGGGACGAAGCCTCGAAACGCAGGAGAAGATCCTGACGGCGGCGGTTTCCGTACTCGTCGACCAGGGGTATTCGGGAGCATCCACACTTCAGATCCAGCAGAAGGCTGGAGTGTCGAGAGGCCGATTGCTCCACCACTATCCTTCTCGCGAAAAACTGCTCAGCGCGGCGGTTCACCATCTAGCTATCGAACGCATGCACGAACTCAGCCTCGAATCAGGGATTCCGGACCATCCGCGCGAGAGAATTCGTGGAGCACTGCAGATCATGTGGTCCAACTACAGTCAGCCGTACTTTTGGGCATCGAACGAACTGTGGAATGCCGCACGAACCAATCCGGAACTGAGAGCCGAGCTCCGTCCGGTCGAACAACGCCTCGGCCAAGTCATTCGCACTCAAACCGACCACTTGTTCGGGCCCGAGCACACAGCAAAATCTGGCTACAAGAGCCTGCGGGAACTCCTGCTTACCAGTATGCGCGGCGTAGCAATGACCTACACCTTCGACCCGCGTGAACCGAGCACGGATCGACACCTAGTGCAGTGGCAAGATTTAGCCGAAAGCATCCTGCTTGAACAACACTGACACATGATCGAGTTCCCGCCCTCGAAACTTGGATTGCCGCGTTCGGCTACATTCTGACTGCGTCCAGGCGGACCGTTGCAAATCTCGGTTAGCGCCGCTCGTGAAAGGCCTGCCCTTTCCCTACCTTCGTCCCCGGCCGCAGGGAAAGCAACAAATTCTGCCTCGGAATCCAAATGTTGCAAATATGACGGCGAACATTATTCGCCCGCAACCCTTTTCGAGATATTCAGCGCTCGGTGGGACCGGAGATGATCGAACGCACAATGCCTTCAACTACGACACGTACCTCACCGTCGGTCACAACCCTGGCGACTGCACCAAGTTGTAGAGCCTCTTCACTTCCCAGAACTCGTTGCGCAGTAGCAAGTCCATCACCGCTGCACGTCCGCCTACGCAGGGAAGCTTCCAGGACATCCCGGTGTCGGATGTCAGGCCTACAGATCCATACTCAGTCCGGAGCCTGGAGGACCGCTCGACAACACTGATATCGCCCATCAACGCAATGCTCATTCCGGCCCCAGTCGACCACCACTTCGGGGCGCCAACGGCGAGCGGAATGGGCACCTTGTGAAGGGCCACGAGAGCCAGGTGGAGCCGAACTTCAAACTCTCCGAGGAATTCTCCTGGTTATCCAGCGATGTGAATCAGGAAAGATCACTACCCAAACAGCAGTTCTTGCCCTCGGCAGTCAGCGTGATGCATTGCATATCCGGGTCGATGACCGGACAACCTCGCGCAGTTCGTCGGTGAAGGCGAAGTCGATGGTGTTTCCTGTGTCGGGGCTGATCAATTCGATCAAGGCAACATTCCCGCCCACCCCGTGGGCGGATGTGAGTCGAACTTTCCTATTCGCGGTCGATCAAACTCTTCGGCGGCGACAAAAACTCTCAGAGAGCATCTCCTTTTGCAAATTCTCACCGGAGGTACATCCGCGGCGCGGGGGTCGTATCTGCTCGCGCACATCGAACATGCAAGAGTCATCTACCAACTGTTGCGTACTGCGCGGTCGGGTCTGCGAGCGAGTGCAGGATTGCCGTCTGCGCGTTTATCGGCAAGGTGTGCATGATCTGGCGGACGCGCTCCTGGCGACGACGAACAGCCTGACGCTCCGGGTTTCCGGGGGTGGCCTTCATCTGCGGCACGATGCCCTCGACGTCGTCGACACCACCGGCATGATGACCGGCGTCGACGAGCGCCTGCTCATGCGCCATCTGAGCCTCGTCCTTCTCCTCCGACATACCGATCGGACCGATCATCGTGCCATTCAGGAACTGCTTGACCACCGGCTCACCCGAGGTAAGCAGCACCTCACGAGGACCGAACATCACCAACTGACGACGGAACAGCATCCCGATATTGTCCGGAACGGTACGAGCGAGATTGATGTTGTGCGAGACAATCAAAATCGTGGCATCGGACTGAGCATTGATATCGATCAACGTCTGACTGATGTACGTCGTACGCACCGGGTCCAGACCCGAGTCCGGCTCGTCGACCAGGATGATCTCCGGATCGAGAACCAACGCGCGAGCCAGACCGGCACGCTTACGCATACCACCGGAAATCTCGCCCGGAAGCTTGTCCTCCGCACCGACCAGACCCGTCAGATCGAGCTTCTCCATCACGATCTTGCGGATATCGGATTCCGACTTCTTCGTATGCTCACGCAACGGAAACGCAATGTTGTCGTACAAACTCATCGAACCGAACAACGCACCGTCCTGGAACAGCACACCGAACAACTTACGGATCTCGTAGAGCTCCTTCGAGGAACACTGCAAAATATCTGTGCCGTCGATCACGATGGAACCCTGCTCGGGACGGAGCAAACCGATCAAAGACTTCAAAAACACCGACTTGCCGGTACCCGAAGGCCCCAGCAACGCACTCACCTCACCAGCGGGAAGCGTCAACGACACGTCCTGCCAAATCCTCTGCGACCCGAAAGACTTAGTCAAACCCTCGACCGAAACCTCAACACCCATGTGCGACGCCTTCCTCTTTACCGGTACTCATACCGGTGTCAATTCTGTGATCAGCCATCCGCCGTCTGCTCGTTCGACGTGTACGCGTACACGACTGCCGTCGAGTTTGGTTTCCTGCGATTCCGAGCTGGTGGTGGACTGGTTGAGGAAGAGCAACACATCGACATTCTCGGTATCGGCAGCCACGACAGCAGCTTCGAGCACTTCCGCAGTGGTGACGACCTGTCGTTCACGAGCGGATGGCACGATGACTGTTCGCCCGACATCTTCGAACTGCGTACGAAAGTCTCCACCCAAATCATCCTGCATTTCCGCGAAATGCTGCTCCACGGTATCGAAGTCGTAAGACAATAATTTCGGAACGATCTCGACGGCGAAAGCTCGACCCTCTCGTCCAGATTGAGCACGAGAATCGGAGAGGTGGTCTGCGCGAAGTGCGATTCCCGCGCCTACGACTGCGGCAACAGCAAGCGTACAAAGCGAGAGCAAAACCAGTCGCCGTGCCCGAGGGGACCAATTCGCTACGGTCACTGCCAGCCTGGTCATGCGACGAACTCCACGTTCGACACGAGCCAATGATCATCAACGCTCTCGAGAGTCAGTTTCATTCGGTACACACGGATCTCTCCCTCCGGCGCTTCGTTGTTCTTTACGGTCGAGGTGACGGCCGCAAGGACTGTCGACCGTCCATCACTCGATTCCACGATGCCAGCTGACTTCACTTCCCCCGTCGAGTCCACTCCTCCTTGACTTAGAAGAGATCCGAAACCATCTGTGGCAGAAACAAATTGATCGCGAAAGTCCCCAGTTGTTCCGGCTACAACCCGCGCGAGGTCTGCCTCGGCGGTGCCCTGACTCAGGGTGACAAGATTGGCAGCCATCGTGGACGCGACATTCAGCACTTCGCTGTCGCGATCTTCGACTTCGGCGGCTGCCCGCCATGACCAGAGAGCCACGAGACAAATGGCGATCGCAGTGGTCGTTATCCCGAGCAACAGGATTGTCGCCGCGATGTGGATCCATTTCGAACCCGTGCGGACCACACGTGTGCCCGACTCTGGGTCAATTTCAGCTGATATCTCCACCTCTGACGACTGATCGATGTCATCGGGTAGTGATTCGTTGAAAGTGTTCACACGAACAGCGTTTGCCATAACGGGACCTCTCGGTTGTCGGGGTGGGGAGCGATGCTTCCGAGTTTGTAAAGGGTCCCGTCCGAGGTTCTAAAGCGTCCGGTGACCGGGTCATACGGGACCGGGGCAAATTCGGGCTCGGATCCGCCGAATGAGGCCGGCGCCGCTTCCGCTCCATCCCGAGACTGTTGGAGTTGCGTGGAGGATGGATCCGTTTCCTCCGTTGGCGGTGCTGACATCGCCGATGGGGAGTAGGGCGATCCTGGCCGCGTTAACATCTGGGGCCAGGTCGACGGCAGCCCACCAGGGCAGTCGGCGACTTCCGGAGAGCGTACTGAAGGGTCGGTCGCACACGGAATATTGCGTGTTCCGCGCACATCCCGGGCGTCCTCCTGCGGCAGTTTGCAATAGGGGTTTGCCGATGGTTCGACGGGCGTCAGATCAGAGGGATCGCGTCGCTGCGTGTCGTAGCCTTCGGTACAGGGCAAGGGGTTCGCGGTGTTCCCGAGTTTGATATCGAGCGGGCCCTGTCCGTAGACCATATCCTCACCCTGGAATCCTTGGTGCATGTAGTTTATCGAGGCCGACAACGCCGGATAGACAACCAGCAGTTGTCGAATCCCCGGCACGTTGACTCGCGTCACCTCACCTACGGATTGCAGGTTTGCCAGCAGGATCGGCAGTGGAGACTCGAGGTCCGACATTGTTCCGTTGACCGCATCGAAGAACTCCGGCCCTTGGTTCAGAGCAGAACGAATCTGGTTGTCGTTCAGCGCAAGTTGCTTCGTGAATGTACTAAGGTTGGAACTGAACGCGCTGATATCGGGTCCGGACTCGTTGATGTCGTTCAGCACTGGTTCGCCGTCCGCGATCAACTGTTCGGTCGGCCCGATCTTTGCTTGTGCCAAAGCAATCAAGGGTTGCGTCGAATCGATCAATGTGCCCAGAGAAGGTCCAAGTCCGTTGAAAGCCGCGTAGGCTTCGTCGACGGTCGTTCGGAGATCGTCTTTCGGTAAGGAGCGGAGGAGTGTGTCGACTTCTTCCACCACATCCGATGACGGTGTGGGCACAGATGTCCGCGAGGACTCGATCACGTCACCCTCGGTGAGATAGGGGCCTGCACTCGTGCTCGGAACCAAGTCCATGTACTGCTCCCCGATCGCGGACACACTCTTGACGACGGCGTCGGTGTCCGTCGGGACATCGATACCGGATTTCAGTTGAAGTGTCGCCGTGGCAGACTCAGGTCCAACTTCAAGCTTCGTTACCACTCCGATGTCGACCCCACGGTAAGTGACGAGCGAATTGACGTACAACCCACCCGCACGGTCCATTTCGGCTCGAACCGTGTATAGCCCAATCCCGGTATAGCGTTGAACTCCCATATAGGTGAAGACCGCGTAGCCTACTGCCAGCACGCTGACGATTCCGAAAACCAGTAACTGCATACGCACCAATCGTGTTCTCATCGCTGACCTCCCTGGAGTTGCTTCACGACGTCGTCAAGTGTGGGAAGGATGGGTCCCGCTACCGCAGACTCCATCGGGGACAACAGCGGGTCAGCTGCTTGACGCGCAGGATTGAGGCCGACGAGTTCATCAATAGGTATGCTGCCCAGAACTTTTCCACCGACAGTTTCGGCACTCACATCCAACGTGAGGAAGAGGTTCAGGTAGTCACCACGCAGTGCTCGTTCAGCGGTCGAGACGGGAAAGGGAATGGTTGTCGCGATTTTGAGGGCTTCCGGGATCGAGTCCGCCGATTCGGCGAGTTGAGTGAGAGTGGGTTGTAACGCTTCGATATTGGAGCGGAGATCGGCCCGTGAGTCGTTGAGCGCCCCTGTTGCTGCGGTGCCGAAGTCGCCGAGCTTGTCCAACATGGTGGTCAGTTGCTGGCGTTGGTTCTCCACCACGTCCATGGCGGGGCCGAGGGAGTCGATTCCCGCCTCCAGAGTCTGTGTCTGTCCGGCAAGTTCGGCGCCGACTCGATCGAGTCCATCGATCGCGGCGAGGATGTCGGTGCGTTGCCGATCTAGTCCGGATACGAAACTGTTGAGGGTATCGGTCAAGGACCGCAGTGAGGTTTCACGGCCTCCGATGACTCGATTAAGTTCCGAGGTCACGGTTTGGATTTGTTGCAGGCCTGACCCGTTGAGAACGAGCGACAATGCGGACAGCACTTCTTCGGTCGAGGGGTACTGACTGCTCCGAGCAAGAGGGATGATATCCCCGTCTTTGAGTCGGCCGGAGGGCGCTTCGTCCTGCGGCGATGCCAACTCCAGGTACTGAGACCCGAGGACGCTGGTTTGCGCAAGCTTGGCCGTGACATTTTCCGGAAGGATGACATCGGCGTCGATGTCGAGAGTGAGGAGCGCTGTCCAATTCTTGCTGGCGATACCGCTGACATTTCCGATGATCACGTTCTCCGACTTCACCGGCGAATTGCCTACCAAGTTCTGAATGTCCTCGAGTTCGACCCTGACCGTGTAGGTATCACCTCCAACTCCGTTTCCCGGCAACGCGATTGAATTGACTCCGTCGAACCGACAACTACTCAGGCCCACAGCAACGGCGGCAAGGATGGCAATGGAAGCGACATGCTTGAGCGTGCGCTCGATCATCGCGTACCTGCTTGTGTGGCGTCCTCCGCCAACCCCTGACCGATCGCCGCATTCGCCTTGGAACATTCGTCGGCGGGCGCGTTGGCGGTCGTGAGCAATGCGCAAATGAGTGATCGCGGGTCCGGCACATCGGCCACCGCCAGGGCCCCGGTCAAGGAGTTCGATTTCTCGTCGTAGATATTGTAGAAGTTCGACAGAGCTGTAGGTCCGGCGTGCAGGATCGATGCGAGCGCGTCCTCGCGGTCGACGAGGAGCCCGGTAATTGTATTCAGTTTCCCCACATCGTTTCTCAGAAGTTCACGGTTGTCGGTGATAAATGAGGTGACCTCTGCGAACGTGGTGGACATGCTGGACAATGCAGCATCCAACTCGGTCCTGTTGTCGTTGAGTACCCCGGAGAGCCCGGCAAGCTCGTTGCTGAAACCGACGATCTGTCTGTCATTCGTCGCAAGCGCCGCCGTGACCTGCTGAAGGTTTTCCACTGTCGCGAAGAGGTCTGTTCCACCGGCGTCAAGGGTGTGAACCGCGTCCGACAATTTAACGAGCGAATCATGCAAGGTTTGCCCATTGCCCCGCAACGTGTCCGCAGTGGTCGACACGAAATCCGACAAAGCCCCCGTCGGATTCTCCGGAGTGGAGCCGACATCGTTCGCAAGTTTTACGATTTGCTTCTTGACCTCGTCGAATTCCACTGGAGAGGCGGTCTTTTCGAGCTCGATGGTGGATTCGTCCACCATGACCGGTCCTCCTGTATAGACCGGGGCGAGTTGGATGTATCGACCGGTGACCAATGTTGGCGCCACGATCACGGCGCCTGCATCAGCGGGCACTGCGTAGTCGTTGTCGTACGACATATCGACCCGTACGCGATCCCCTTCAGGGGCAATATTCTCAATCGAGCCAACCGCGACGCCTAGTACCATGACCCGATCGCCGACATAGAGACCCGCCGTGTTCTTGAAGTAGGCCGACACGTGGTTTGTTCCCGCACGTTGCGCTACCGCTCCCGTCGTCAGCGCGACGGCAGCCGCCAGCACAATCGCAATCAGCAGCATGAACGGCCGCGTGGGCCGTGCAGAGAATGCGGTGCTCTTCATCGTGGACCTCCGAGGCTGCCTGGAAGTTGTCCGGCGAGGTTGGCAGGAAGGATGTTGTGGAGCAAGACACCGAAGAAGGGTCCGCTCCCGACCACGTCGCCGATTTGAGCCGTGTAGCGCTGCAAGCCCGTGAGCGAAGCATCGATATTGGCAGAGTTGTCATTCAAGGTCTGCACCAGCGAATCCAGCTGGGTGAGCGTCGGCCCCAGAGTGTCCCTGTTCTCTCGGCTCAGAGCTGTCAACTCGTCAGCGATGACGCGAGACTGCACGAGGATGCGATGGATCG
The DNA here is from genome assembly GCF_030407755.1 of Rhodococcus sp. APC 3903. NCBI lineage: Bacteria > Bacillati > Actinomycetota > Actinomycetes > Mycobacteriales > Nocardiaceae > Rhodococcus > Rhodococcus sp. APC 3903. The sequence goes on along the minus strand of NZ_JASDCV010000022.1, from coordinate 54,945 downwards.
ACGACGATCGTTCGTTCAACGCGGAGAACAATCCTCGGCCGTGATCGACGAGTGCCGCAATCTGTTCGCTTCGATCTGACAGCACTGCCGTGACCCCGGCCGCGTGGCTTAACATTTCACGGATTTCGGCGTCACGACGGGCAACGGAATCTGAGAGCCTGCCCAACCCGGACAGCTGGTCTTGCAGATCGGGGGGAAGGGCATCCTCAACGGCAGACACCTGTTCGAGCGCTCCGGACAAGTCGACGGTGTCCGTCTTCGACACCGTTTCAGTGACCTCCTCGAGGGATCTGGTGATGTCGTACCCCGACGTGGTGTGCTGGAGGGGAATTGTGGCTCCGCTGACCAGATCGTCGGCCGACGTTCCTGCCGCGAGTTCGACGAATCGATGTCCGAGGACAGTTTCCACTTTGATAGTCGCGGTCGTATCGGATGTCAGATGCACTTCGCCGGCATCGGCGTCGAATCCGACGAGCACCTTTCCTCCCTCGAGCTCGATCGAGCGCACCTTGCCGACGCTCACGCCGCCGATCTGTACCTCTGCGCCTTCCGCGAGACCGGAGGCATCAGAGAATTCAGCACGATAGGTGGTCGAACCCCGCAGAAACGGAATCGATTCGTAAGTGAAGGCGACGACCAGAACGAGGACCAGCATCACTGTGCCGATGATCCCAAGTCGGACCTCATTGGTCTCTCTATGCGAACCGGCCATTATTTGCACCTTTCTGCCGGCGCGGTGAACATCGGGGAAACATCGCCTAGGCCGTTTCCGTACTTCACGGCCAAACCACACACGAAGAAGTTCACGAAGTTTCCGTATCCGGCGGCACGTCCGGTCAGTCGATAGTTCTCAGGAAGCTTGGAGAGCACCAGGTTCAAGGTGTCGGTCTGCGCATTGAGTCTGGTTGTCAGATCGCCGAACGAAGCGACTTCCGATGACAAATCGGACCTGTTCTCCGTCAATATCTTTGACACAACATCGGTAAGTTCGTCGATACGTAACAACGATGTCGAGATTGTGTTCGAGTCTGAGTCGAGCCCGGCGACGACCTTCCCTAAACGATCCAGCAGTGTGCCCAGATTTTCGCCTCGACGGTCAACCGAGGAAAGAGTGGTGTTGAAATTGGTGACAACACTGCCGATTGTGGCATCACGATCGGCGAGGGTGTTCGCAAGCGAGCCGAGTTCCGTGACGAGCCCGCCGATTGCAGACTCCTGCCCATTGAGAACTTGCACGAGTGAGCCGGAGAGTCGGTTGGTTTGTTCGGCGTCCAATCCTTGAAGGAGTGGGCGGAATCCATTGACGACTTGATCCAAATCCAAAGCCGCGGTTGTGTGTTCAATCGGGATCGGATCGGACAGTGGCCGTGCGTCGGGATCCCCTGCAGAGAGATCGAGGTAGCGGTCCCCGATAAGATTCTTGTACTTGATGGCCGCTAAGGTGCTGGCCGTCAGAACATGGTCGGCGTCCACCGTAAAGGACACCAAAGCAGTTCCATCGGATTGGAGTTCGACACCAGCCACCTTTCCGCTGGGCACTCCCCCGATGCGGACGTCTTCACCGTTCCCCAATCCGGATGCATTACTGAATACCGCCTGGTGGTCAGCTGTGTCACCGAAACGGAGATTGCCGACCACAGCCACCACGCCCAAACCTGTGAGAGTAGTGACGAGGACGAATGCAAACAATTTGAGGCCGATACCGTTCCCGTTCATCGGCCGCCTCCTGAAACAAACTGCGCGAACGGATTTCCGATCAGATCGACCAATGTCTTAGCGCCGGAATACGCGTGACTACCGTCGTTGAAGTCGGTGTGAGGTTGTGGCGATGTCCAGTCATAACATCTCGTCGGACCGTCTGCGCTGACGACGGGTAGATCGGCAGGAGAGGTGTAGGGAGGGTCGCCCATCAGCAACGTGCCGAGAATGTTCAGTCCTGGCATAGCGCTACCACCGACCGTTCGCTCGAGATATTTATTGGTCTGAGCAAGACTTTCCATAAAGCACGGGTATGTCGGAGCGCGTTCAGCCAGCAACGCTGTCGTCGGGGTCAGCGTTCGCATTGACTCGACCAACGGAACTGCGGCTGCATGCGCGAAAGACTCGCCGCGATTTCCGAATTTGGTGAAGCTCAGCAGGAAAGCGGAAAGCTGTGACTGCTTTTCCGAGATCGTATTTCCGGTTGTCGTCAGATTGGCAACTGTCTCGACAAGGTCGGGCGTGGCGGCGGCAAGCAGATCCGCAGTGTCGGCGCCAGCCGCCAAGTCTCTTTGCAAAGTGGGCAGGCTTCCGTTGAATCGGCCGAGATATCCGTCAAGCTGAACGAGCGTCTCACCCAACTCGTCACCACGGCCATGTAGGGAAGTCGCGAGGGCATTCAACGCACCGTTGACCTTCTGCGGTTCTACCGCACGAAGCACATCGACCAGAGACGACAACAAATCGTTGACCTCCGTGGGAACGGACTGCCCTTCGAGGACTGTCCCTTCCTCGATTGCGAGGAACGGCGGGCCTCCCGGATTCGCGAGGGCGACGAACTTGCGACCGAAAAGTGTGGTGGGGTCGATGGTCGCTACCGCATTCTCCGATATCGACCGCGCGTGATCAGCCTGTAGGTCGATCTCGATTGCTGCCTGACCGGAGTCGACGTGCACATCCTCCACCCTGCCCACGACGACGTCACGCATTTTCACGTCCGATCCTGGTTCGAGCATCAGTCCTGCTCTATCCGAGAGGACAGTGACACGAACTGTGGTGTCGAGGGCGCCTCGATACAGTGCAATAGACGTCGCGGTGGTTGCCAAGAGGATGAACACTCCCGCCAATCCGAGAACGATGTTGGTGTTGCGTGAATGTTCTTTGAGACCTGAACTCATCAGCCCGACACCCGCACTGCCCCGGATGTACCGCCGTACACCGCGATTCCAATCAGCAAGTCGATCGCCATGATTGCAATCAGTGACGTTCGGACCGCACGGCCTACGGCGACTCCTACGCCGGCGGGGCCTCCGCTGGCGTTGTAGCCGTGGTAACAGTGCACACACATCACCACAGCAGACATCACCAAAACCTTTACCGCAGACCACACTACGTCGCTCGGCACCAGAAACACATTGAAGTAGTGGTCGAACGTTCCTTCAGCCTGACCGAGCATATATACGGTCACGAGGCGTGTTGCCGCATAGCCCACGAACAACGCGACACAATACAGAGGAATCACCGCGACGATACCAGCCGTCACTCGCGTGGTCACCAGGTAAGGGAGGGACGGAATTGACATAGTCTCGAGGGCGTCGATTTCCTCACTGACGCGCATTGCACCTAACTGCGCAGTGAATCCTGCACCTACCGTGGCGGTCAGCGCTATGCCGGCGATGACAGGTAGCGCTTCACGGGTGTTGAAGAATGCGGAGATGAACCCAGACAAGGCCCCCAGCCCAATATGCCCTAACGATGTCGAACCTTGCTGTCCCACTTCGTAACCGACCGCCGTTGTCAGCATGATGACAACCACCAAGGTGCCACCGATCGCGGCGAGCGCTCCTGAACCCATGCTCACTTCGGCGAGCAGACGCAGCACCTCTGTGCGGTACCTATACACGGTCCGAGGAATGGACGAAATCGCATGACCGTAAAACGTAAGCTGCCGACCAATGGTCTCAAGCTCCCGGGAGGGGGCAGTCGCCATTTTGGTGAGCGTCTTGCGTGGAGTGCGTTGGTGACCTGTAATTGACGACACATCATTCCTGTCGGTTGTCAGACATTCTCGTGTAGGTGAGCTCAGTGAAGCGCGATGGTCGTGATGACCGAATTCGCCAGGAAGAGTAGGAGAAAGCTGAATACCACGGTCTGATTGACTGCGTCACCTACGCCTTTCGGCCCGCCTCGCACGCGCAAACCGAGGTGACACGCCACGAGACCCGCGAGCATCCCGAATACAGCGGCCTTGATCTCGCTGACCACGAAGTCACTGGTGCCGGTAAGTATGGAGATTGAGGTGATGTATTGGCCAGGAGAAGCGCCCTGCATGTAGACCGTGGCGATGTATCCGCCAACCAACCCCACCGCCGACACAAGACCATTGAGAAATATTGCGATGACAATTGATGCAAGAACCCTTGGCACGCACAACCTTTGAACTGGATCGATCCCAAGGACTTTCATGGCGTCGATTTCTTCTCGGATGGTTCGCGAACCCAAGTCTGCACAAATCGCAGTGGATCCGGCCCCAGCAACGACCAAGACCGTTACCACTGGACCGATCTCGCGAATGATGGCGACACCTGCTCCTGCCCCCGACAAATCGACCGCGCCGATCTCGGCGAGTAGAATATTGATCTGGTAGACGAACATCATGCAAAACGGGATGGCCATGAGCAACGCAGGCATGATCGAGACACTGGCGATAAACCATGATTGCTCCATGAACTCCCGCACATGAAACGGGCGACGAAACATTGCTCGAAATGTCGCTATTGAGCTTGCGTAAAACCCTCCCACCGCGCGGGGCGCGACGGCAACATTGGCCTTCCACTGGGATGGCGTGGCGGTCACCATCTCCCTCTGGTCGACGGCTAAGTCGGCTGATTGCACAGTCGTGTTCCTCTCAACGCTGTAGGGGCACACCTGACGGACGACATCTCGCCGGCGGCCCAGCGCCCTGGCCAGCACACCATTATCAGTAGTGAATCCACTTGCACCAGTGCCGCGGGGCTGACCCGTTGCTCTGAATCATGCAACCACTCATCCAGCGCGACTTACAGACCTCTTTGGTGCTGTCTTAGTACCTCTTTGGGGTCATGCCATAAGTCACAGTTGGCGCCACTGAGTGCATCAAGCCACATATTTTGACGCGCTGAGCCGTCTCGCCTCCCCCACGTCGAGAATGAACGGCCACTAACTGATCTCTCCGCCGTCCGCCGTCATGGGCTGTCGAGCGGCCATTGCGCACAGTGCCGCGAGGACATTAAAGCGTTCACACACTCGCGCAATGTCGTAGCTGCCTACTCCGTTGCCCCATGACAGGACGGAAGTCGTGCGGCGCACTTCTACCCCTCTCTTTGGTTCCGGAGCTGGGGTCCTACGTTCACCCCCACCCAGCCCCCAGCCTGGGGCTGACAGCGTTGCATTCCGACGTCCGAAAAGCGACCAACACAACCGATTCCGTGGCGAATCAACTGACCCAATGAACCGTTCCTTCTGTCCCCCAACAGCGCAAGCGCCCCCTCGGCATCCGTGACGTACTACCTCGCCCCCTTTCCCCTCACCCGGAGCCCTACACCTGGTGCTGACATGCCCGATCCTGGACATAAACGAAACGACGCTCACCTTCGAAGAGGTCGACCTTCAACAGGCGCACCGCGGCATCACGCCCCTCTGGCAAGAAGGCAGCTGAAAAACACGGAAATCGCAGCCATATCGCAGTCGGCCTACCCGCCGGCACCGCGATCGCGAATCTCCTCTGTAGCCATTGTGCTCTTCATCTCCACCGCCGGAATCCTGGCCCTGGCCTTCGGCATCATCGTGGGCATGCTGATCAACGGCTGCATCGCCAGGCTCTACACCATCACGCCCGCCTCGGACGACGCAGACGTGCGAGGAACCGGAGTCGGCTGGGCCATCGGAATCGGACGCATCGGCGCCATCCTCGCGCCCCTCGCCACCGGAGCGCTGCTCGATGCAGAGTGGACGCCAGGCCAGCTCTACCTCGGCGTCGGACTCGTCGTCCTCGTCTCAGCCGTCGCCATCACCTGCCTGCGCCCCGCTCAGGACGCTCAGAACGAATCAGATGTCAGAGTGCGTCCGGGAACTCACGATGGCGATTGGTGGTGTGGTGGGCTCCTGATTAGGTCAGTGATATCGATTCGCTGACCGTACCCAGGAGCCCACCAATGTCGTCATCGCTGATTCCGCAGTGCTCGTCGTGCCCGCCTCACACGGCACGCGGGCATCGCTGCACGCCGTATTCGTCCTCGTCGCTGACCGACGCGCAATGGACGATGCTGGAACCGTTGCTGCCGCCGCCTGGCAATGCGGCGGGTCGCGGCGGACGTCCCGAAAAGCATTGCCGCCGAATGATCCTGGATGCCATCCTGTACCTGGCGCGGGGCGGGATCGCGTGGCATCAACTGCCTACCGACTTCCCGTCTCCGACCACCGTCTACGACGTGTTCACCCGCTGGGTGCGAGCCGGGGTGTGGCGACGCATCCATGACGCGCTGCGCGACCGACTGTGGGTGCAGGTCGGACGAGATCGATGCCCGACCGCGACGGTCATCGACTCGCAGACCCTGCCCGCCGCCGACACGGTGCCCCGATCCAGTCGCGGATGGGACGGCGGGAAACGGACGAATGGACGCAAGCGACACATCGCGGTGGATCTGACCGGGCTGGTGCTGGCCGTGGTGGTTACCGCCGCGTCGATCCAGGACCGCGATGCCGCGTTCCGACTACTGTCGCGTCTGCGTGACACGTTCTCCACGATCCGGCTGGTCTGGGCCGACGGAGGCTACCCCGGTCGGCTGATCGGCTGGGCGAAACAGGTTGTCGCCCTTCAGATTCAAATCATCAAACGCATCCCCGGTAGTACCGGATTCCACGTCCGGCCCCGGTTCTGGGTCGTCGAGCGGACCTTCTCTTGGATCAACAAGCACCGTCGCTGCGTCCGCGACTACGAAACCAGACCTGACCACCACGAAGCCATGGTGCACATCGCCATGATCGGCCTCACGACTCGACGACTTGCACGAATCCCATGAGTATCAGGACGCCCTCTGAGAGACCAGTACCTTCTCGATGTTGCCGAAGGTAGTCACAGCCTGCTCTCGAAACCCCTCCGGCAAGATGCGCTCCTCTACTGTGCCAGCGAGATTGGGGAGCGCCGATGTTCCCGAGACGTGGAGAAAGTCGCCGATTCGAACCGCTCGACCAAAATGGCCGGCAGGCGCGGCCAAACTCGGCGGATTCACCGCAACCACCGCCCCGTTTTTCGTATCTGTCTTCCCCACTGGTGTTCCTCTCCAGATCCTCGTTCGATCAGCTCTCGGATATGACGGGCAACCCGACCGACGAATTCTCGTCGGTTCCGGGGTGCCGGCCGAGAATGTTCACATGCAACTCGATCTCTGCTCGAATGCCGTTGTCGGATCGATTCGCCGAGACTTAAGGTTCATTCATCGGACAGGTCGACGTCTAGTGAAAAACCCCAGACTCTTCCCCCGCGATTTGTGGAATACCCAGAAGTGCCGTGGTCTCGACGCGGGACTAAGGCCCGCACAGTCCCACTCCTCCGTACCGCAGCGAAACCACTTCTGCTTCACGACACAGGCTAAAGGCAACTGATTCCAATAACCCCGTCCCAATAACCCCGGCGGGGATGCACATAGCTGCACCGAAGCCAACTCCATCCTCGGAGAACAGCCGTCAAAAGAGGCGAAAGCTGCACCAGAACAATGCATTCGATATAATCAACCAACGCCGCTTCATCTCGACATCGCGTCCGTGACCAAGCGAGAAGAAGACGTCGAAGTTCTCGTACCATGGTAAACCCTGTGTGGACCCGCGGCGCCGAAGATGCTGCGCAGAGCGGTATTGGATCAGTTGATCGGCCATCGACTGATTCAAGCCCTCGACGTTCTCGTCGAAATCGGCATCGAACGTGTCGGGCGAGAATGTGTAGACCGCGGCAAGCGCCGACGGCGCCACACGAAGGACCTCAGCCGTGACGCCTTCGTCCACCCAGGCGATGTCGTCCGTCTTTGCGCCGACTTTGAAAAAGGCGATAACTGCGAGGATCGCAATGGCGATCGTTGCGACCCACAGGATCGCGACACGGCGCAAAGATACCGGATAGGAGCACTGGAGGCACGAAAAAAAGTGCTGGCTGCCCGGAAGGTGAGGGCAACGAGCATTTCAAAACATTTTGTGTCCCGGGGCATGGTCGCCTGGGGTGGTGCATGCACCCGTTCGCGTTTGGCATTGATTCCCGAAGTACAGTCGATGCTCGATTCTTTCGACAGCGTGACGCCGAATTGTCCGCCTTTGTTTAAGGACGTGGACGAATGTGGCGCCCGCCCAGTTGGTTGCGCGCAGAAGCTCTGGACCACGCACTCAATTACAGATTGCAGGCTTCGAGTAGCCGATCGGCGCACACAGCAAAGAAGGACCCGCATCCTCCCCCGCGGCGGCAAGGTAGCCGAGTAGCCGCCGGCTTCCGGGTTTGCGGTGAGGATGCGAGTTTGTAGCTCAAGTCCATTGCATTCATAGCGGCCGCTCGACACACGCGAAGCCTGTCTATTCAAGCGCTTTCGCGGTGATCCCTTGCATGTTCACCACACAGGCGGCTGCGGTCGGACGAGCCAAGGCCGATAGGATATTTGTTGTGCCGCAACACGTCCCAAGGTCAATCGATGCCAACCATCCTGGTTTTCTGAGCGATCTGGAGTACTAGGCGGATTGGTCGCGATGCCCCAGCTCCTCGTTCACACGCCGCGCGATCCCGCGATGAACGGCCATGATTTGTGTAGCTGGTCCTGCCAGTAGCCCCAGGAGTGTGTTCCTACCGGCTCGAAGTCCACCACGCCCGGGATTTTCAGTTCGTACAGTCGCTTCGCCATGTTCGATGTGCATAGGTTTGTCGATGCTTCGATCACTCCACCGACGATGATCTGGTTTTCGGTGTACGCACGTCCGTCACTCAGGCGCGGGTTCAGAAATGTGTCGTTCGGAATCCCCGGTAGCCCATTTCCAGTGCTCATATAGATGGGCGTACCTCGTAGTTTCTCCGCATTCACAAAGGGGTCGTGTTCGACCCACCCGGGGCGGTCTAAGGGCCCCGCATATTTGTGATGTCTTCGATTCCGCCGATCCACTCCGTGGTCGTGCGAACGAATGCCTGCCCGAGCGGATCACTGGTCTGCGCACATCCGCTGAATGCGGCGACCGAGCTGTAGAAACCAGGATGTTCGATCGCGAGATTAAGCACTGAGGTTCCGGACATCGAGATAGCGGAGATCGCCTGTTTGCCGTTGGAGTTCAATCTTTGTTGAGCAATGGAGGTAATTCTGTGCCCAGGAATGTCGACCACTGATTACGGCCTGCCTGAGGATCGTCCTTCTCCCAATCGGTGTAATACGACAGTCGCCCGCCAACCGGAGTCGCTACGTTCACGTTCTTGTCAACGAAGAAGTCCACGACGTCAGTCTGGCGCTGCCATGTTGAGGAGTCCTCGCCGCCGCCCGCACCGTTGAGTAGATACAAGATTAGCCGTGGCTCGGCGGGGTCTGCTGCCGTGATGACCTGAATCGGAATTTTCCGGTTCATCGATGCTGCATAATCATTGACGATAAGTTGACGGTCGTTCACCTTCTCAACGGACTCCACAAACGAGCTGTTCTTCGACCGACGATGTGCCGCCTGTCTTAGCCGGCGCGGCTTGGGCGATTCCGGCCACGCCCAGAGAGCAAGCGACCGCGAGAAACTCCGGCCTGCGTCGCGCGCCACCAGATTGCCGTTTTTCGAATCAAGATCTCGATACCTTTCGGTTAATACATACCTCTGATCGCTATATCCACGACCACTTGTGAATCGATTCCGATGGGGCATTCGTTACGCGCCTACACACACTTGAAGCAGTGAAGAATTCGTAAAATTACTGAGTGTCTTGCTAATTGGCCTAACGAATCGAGATCGCTGCCGACCAGCGTGTTGATTGGCTGGTCGGCATAAACGTGCCCAGCGCCAGTCTGTGGGCATTCGGCTTCAGCGGTTCGGCATTTGTGCCTCAATCCCTGAGATCTACGTTCTCAGCCCTCTCCGGGGGACGCTCGAATTGCACGCGGGTACGGAGCACGTTCTGGCCGAACAATTCGATCCGCCACTAGTTGTCCGCAGAGGTTGAGGACAGGCGAAAACGACGGACTTTACCCACGCTGGTGCGAGGTAATTCGTCGATCAGCGCCCATCGCCGCGGCCGACTCGACGGCGCGAGGTTGGCTAGTGCCCAACCGTCGAGGTCCGCGGTCGAGGGTGGGGTCGATGGGTCGCGGGCGACGATGTAGGCGACCGGCACGTGGTCGCGAACGGGATCAGCTTCCGAGACAACCGCGGCTTCGAGTACTCCAGGGGCTTGAGCGACCGCCGCCTCAATTTCGGAGAGGCTGACGTTTTCTCCAGCGACTTTGATGACGTCGTCGATCCGGCCGACGAACCGCATGACGCCCTCTTTGTCGCGTGCCGCCAGATCACCTGTGTACAGCACAGTGGTGCCGTCTATGTCACGAAGTGTGTGTTCGGTATTCTCCACATCGTCGAGGTAGCCGTCGAAGAGATCGACTCCCCGGACGCCTTCTACGGCTACGACGCCCGGGCATCCCACGTTCACATCCTTACCCGTCTCGGGGTCGATCAACCTGACGGTCCGCCCGGTCAGTGGTGTTCCGATGACATCGTTCGCCGGGGTCTTTGAGAGGTCGGCTGTGATCACTGCGGTGGTCTCGGTCATGCCGTAGAGCTGCCGCGGTCTGCAACCTACGAGGTCGGCGAAATCGGAGTAGTGCTCGCGCCCGAGGCTTTGCGCGAACCAGACGTGTTCGAGCGACAGGCGCGAAGCCTGATCTCTCAGCCGGGAGAGGATCATGCGGATCGGTGCGGCGAACAAACTGGCATGGGTCACTTGCAGCGATGCGGCTTGATCGGGCCACCGCGACGCGGAGAACGATCCGGTCAGAGCCACCGAACCGCCCACGGCGATTGCTGGGCCGATGCAGTAGTACTGGGCGTTGGCATGGAACAACGGGAGCGTGACGAACCACCGGTGGTTCGATTCGAGTCCGAGAATCTTCGCCATTGTCACGGACACGTAGTGGTAGTTGTTCTGGGTCAGGGCCACCCCTTTCGGTGCCGAGGTCGTACCGGAGGTAAACATCAGCGCGAGACGATGTGACGGATCGGGTGACATTTCGTTCTGCTTCGCAACTGCGGAACCCGGCGCACGGAAAACGGTGTGCGGTTGCCCTGCTTCTTCGTCGACGTCGATCATCCGAGTCAGAAGATCCGAAGCTCCGGTTGTGTACGTATCGGATCGCGCAGTGCCGCAAAAACCGACGACTGCGCCGGTGCGACGGATCTGAGCGTTGATTTCGCGCGCCGGCGACGCCGGGTCGACAGAGACGATCCACGTGCCCACGCGTGCGGCGGCCAGCCACAGCACGATGAATTCCGGACAGTTCTTGAGTGCCACGTGTATCGGTGCGCTCGCGTTGGCACCGAGCTCACGGAGAAGACACGCCGCCGATTCGACCAGTTCGTCGAATTCGCTGTAGCTCCACGTGCGGGTGTGACCGTCGGGGAGCTGATAGATCAAAAAGGGCGATGCGGGGTGTGTCCGGACAGCATTGCGCCACAGTGCATCGAATGTCGGCTTCGGGTCGATCATTTGGTGCCCTCCAGGTCCATGAGGCCGACCTTGGCGAGTTCGGCTTCGGTGGCAAGATTCTTGGCGTCGGCGATGTCGATGGTTTCCAGAGCCAGTCCTTTGGTCTCTCGCGCGGCGATCACCGCGATGAGTGTCAGAGCACAGGAACCGGCGAGGTACCACGCAATCGGCACGCCGGAGTTGAATCGGTCGAGCAGTGCAACGGCGATGATCGGTGCCAGCGAGCCGGCCACGATGGATGTGACTTGGTAGCCGAGTGAGACACCTGAATAGCGCATGCGCGTCGGGAACATCTCTGCCATGATTGCCGGCTGCGTCGCGTACATGAACGCATGGAAGACGAGGCCGATGATGATGGCCAGCATGATCACGACATTGGGGCCGCTGTTGAACATCGGGAAGGCGAAGAAGCCCCAGGTTCCCGCTGTCACGGCACCGAACATGTAGACCGGGCGGCGTCCGATTCTGTCGGCCAGTTTGCCGACGAGGGGGATGACGCAGAAGTGCACCGAGTGCGCGGCCAGCATCCACCACAGGATTGTTTGAGTATCGGTGCCTACTTCGACCTTGAGGTAGGTGATGGTGAAGGTGACGACGAGGTAGTACATGACGTTCTCACCGAAACGCAGTCCCATGGCAGTGAAAACTCCACGGGGGTAACGCTTGACGACCTCGAACACTCCGTACGACGCGGCTTTGATGACTTCGGCTTGCTTCTGTGCCTCGAGGAAGATCGGCGCGTCGGTGACTTTCGTTCGAATGTAGTAACCGACGAAGACGATTACAGCGGAGAGCCAGAAGGCAACTCGCCAGCCCCAACTCAGGAATGCCTGATCGGACAACGTGGTGGTGAGAACGAGTAGCACGATGGTGGCGAGGAGGTTGCCTGCGGGCACGCCCGCCTGCGGCCAGCTCGCCCAGAATCCACGACTCCTGTTCGGGCTGTGTTCTGCGACCAGTAGGACCGCGCCTCCCCATTCGCCGCCGACGGCGAACCCCTGAATAAAGCGCAGTGCGACCAGGAGCGCGGGGGCCCAGTAACCGATCTGCTCGAATGTCGGGAGGCAGCCCATCAGGAAGGTGGCGCCGCCGACGAGTACGAGACTGAACTGCAGCAAGTTCTTTCGACCGTACTTGTCGCCGAAGTGACCGAAGACGATGCCGCCGAGGGGGCGTGCGACGAAGCCCACGGCATAGGTGACGAAGGCGGCGAGGATCGCGTCGAGTTCGCTGGTACCGGCGGCGAAGAAGATCTTCGAGAACACCAGTGTGGCAGCAGTTCCGTACAGGAAGAACTCGTACCATTCGACGATGGTGCCCGCCATCGAGGCACCGACAACCTTCTTCAAACCGGTGGGCGCTCCGTCCGGTTCGGGTTTGTGAACGGTTTGACTGGAAGACATTGATACACCTCGGCATGCTGGCGGTGGGCGATGAGCGCGTGGATACCGCTCAAAGCGGAATTTGTGACGTGAGACACCACTGTGGCCTGTGCGGGTAGGCACACGCAATAACCAAAGAGAGACACTCACTGTGCAAATATGTTCACATGCGAAACCGTGTGAGCTCGGACGATCTGCTGATCCTGCTCGAAGTCGCCCGCTCGGGTCGCTTCACCCGAGCTGGTGAGTTGTTGGGGCTCAGTCACACCACCGTCGCACGTCGTATCGCTGCGATCGAACGGGCATTGGGCAGCAAAGTCTTGATTCGCACAGCGGGAGGTATGGATCTGACCCCGCTGGGGCGCCGGGCCCTTGCTGCAGCCGAGGAAGTGGAAGGCCTACTGTCCACTTTGGAAGCTGAACCCCTGGACCGGGCGATCCTCGAAGACGTCGTCCGACTCTCCGCCCCAGACGCATTCACCGTCCGCGTGGCTGCTCCGGTAGCGGCGAAACTCCGTCGAGCTCATCCGGGAGTCTCGGTCGAGTTAATCTCAGCGACCCGGCGGGCAGCAATTCAACGGTCGGGCTTGGACATCGAGATCGTCGTCGGTGAGCCGCGGGTACTTCGTGCGGAAGCCATCAAGATCGGCTCGTACGAGCTGGGGCTGTACGGCAGCACCCAGTATTTCGAACGCTTCCGTCGGCCAACGGCTCTGGAGGACCTCGAGGACCACGGACTCGTCTATTTCATTACATCGATGCTGCAGATCGATGATCTTGACGTCGGTCGACGCTTTGTACCCAACATGACGGATGCAGTGACCTCCACGAACGTTTTTGCACACATCGAAGCGACCAGAGGAGGAGCCGGTCTCGGGCTTCTTCCCACCTTCCTGGCTGATGATCACTCGGACCTCGAACGCGTCCTGGAAACCCTGATCACTGTTCCGCTCGACTACTGGCTCGTCACGCGAGCTGAAGCACTTCGCCGACCTGCCGTAGCGGCCGTGGTCACGGCGCTTCGACAAGATTGGATCAGCAGCGCCGCGCATGGCTGACTGCAGCAGTAATCAGCGCGAATTCATTGACCGTCCAACAGCTCCGCCGTTCCAGAACGCTACATACCCCCGCTTCGGATAATGCCCGGGCACGCCACTGATCCCTGCAGAATGTGCCACGATCGGGCATTTGTCCTCTTCGGCACCACCGGGCCGAGTGCAGTTCATTTGCGCACATCCATGGTGCAAAGTTCGCCATTGTGCCGACGCGAACCGCGGCCGAAACTGAGTGACGCCTGGAACATTGAACAAGGCGCCGACACTCGCGTCGGCCGCAATCCTGTTCTCCCGGCGAACCCATCCGGCAAGTATCGCTAGGAGAAATCGTGCCCGTCCCAACGTCACCTCGTATCGCCATTGTCACCGGATCCGCACAAGGAATCGGGGCCGCAATCGCTGAACGACTCGTGCAGGGCGGCGATCGCGTCGTGCTACTCGACTTGCTCCCCAGCGTGAGCGACACCGCCGAGCGGATCGGCGCCGACGACGCTATCGAGCTCGACGTGACCGACATTCCTACATTGCAGAAAGCGATTCGCGAGGTAGGAGACAGGTACGGATCCCTGGATACATTGGTCAACTGCGCAGGCACGTGCGGGCGAGAATCGTTCGAAGAACTCAGTCTCGCGACGTGGAATCGCGATGTGAACACGAACCTCACGGCGACCGCATTCGCCTGTCAAGCCGCAGTCTTCCCCCACATGAAGAGACAACAGAGCGGCCGAATCGTCAACATAGCGTCCGTGTCCGGAAAAGTCGGCGGGATCGGATCCACCGACGCACTGAACCGGTCCGGCGCGGCCTACGCATCGGCCAAAGCGGGCGCAATCAACCTCACGAGATGGATCGCCCGGGACGTCGGCGACTGGGGAATCACCGTCAATACCGTTGCGCCAGGCCCCATCGCATCACCTATGGCGGCCGGCGGAGACTACGGAGTCGACAGACTACCGATCGCGCGCATGGGCACACCCGCCGAAGTGGCCGGGGCAGTGGCGTACCTCGTGGGCCCCGACTCGGGGTACACCACCGGCACCTGCATGCATATAGACGGAGGCGCCGTCCTGGCCTAACCCGCATACCGACCGCCCTCGACGTCGCTCGGTATCACCGTAAGCAACGCCGCTTCAAGCGGCGAATCCGCCGGGAGAAGACAACTCGACGCCAAACGATGGAAGCCGCTGGACGATGTCAGGCGCTGGCGGCTTCTCCGTACCCGATGTCAGCTGGCAGAACTCGCTGTCCTACTTAGGAAACACGCCTTTAACGAATAAAATTAGTTAGAATCCTTGACCTGGCCGACTCCACCCCCATACTTAACGAATCACATTCATTAAGTGAGTCGAATCACGCTCGGGGGCCGGCGAGGTTCTGCCACTCCTTCCTCATCTGGAGTTCGTCTCGTGACCACCAACGCTTCCGATCGCGTTCCGCTCACCTCCTCCCGCGGCGCCCCGTCTTCAGCATCGGCGTCGTCGGATTCATCACCGCGAATCTGACGCCGTTGATGATCATCGCGATGGTCGACGACCTCGGCGCCACCGAATCCGCAGCAGGGGGCCGTCTTCACCGCCTCGCTGTTGGTCTGCGCGATCACCTGCCTGGCCACTAGCGGCCCTGGCCACTACCGGCATTGCTTCAGGCCGACACCGCCACCTCCTCGGGCGCATCGGCCTGATCGAGTTGGCGCTGTCCTTCGGAGTGGCAGCGCTGGCGCCATCGCCCATCATCGCCTACGCCGCAATCATCCTCGGCGGCATCGGCGCAGGTGGAGCGGCCGCCGTGGGCGGAGCAGCGCTTGCGGCCTTCGCCAACCCGAACCGGGCATCAAGCGTCGACGGACTGGTAAATCGTCTACTGGTCACCGGCGTCCTGGCTCTCGTACCGATTCTGGACTCCCATATGACCAATGTCTTAGGCGTGGTCGCAGTCCTGGCCCTCGCCGTTGCCGCGATCTTGACGTGGATGCCGTCGTCACCGGTCAACGACGCCCTTGACGGACTCGTCTGCTACAACCCTCATACGAAACGGATCCCGCCGCGGCAGAACTACAACTGGGCCTACCTGAGCTGAACTGCACGGAAATTCATGAAAAGCGTGTACCGCTTGTCACTGCACCGCTCGCTTGTCACACAGTCGGCGGTGAGCCACGAACTATGGCTACAACCGAACCACTGACTGTCAGCCCTCCGGCGAGGACACACAGAGCGAGCCGAATCGGGTCGCACCTGTGACCGCCGACCCGAACACTCTCGCGACACGGGATTCGGGTGACCGTAATGAAGGGGTATCTGCGCCCGTACCGCGTGAGGACCCACCAACCGGCTGTGTACTCGCCGGGGGCGGGTCCCTTGCGCAGCACGCCTAATGCGGTGGACAAACGGTGCGAATTCTCATGACCGATCCGCCTCGGAAGTAACAGTTTTCGGGCTTTTCATCGCACTGCGACAGCAGCCAGGTGAACGGTAAGTAGGTCGTCGATGCGGGTGGGGAGGTCGAGGTCTTCGCGCAGGGCCGGAATGGCGTTGACGGCTCCGGCGAATCCGGCGCAGAGGTTCCAGGCGAGCCGGTGGCCCAGGGCGGAGTCGTCGATCGTGGAGTCTGCGATGCCATCCTCGACGACGTCGCTGGTTGCGTCGACCCACCGGCGGTACGCCTGATGCGCGCCTTCGACTGCGGGTTCGAGGGTCAGCTTCATTCCGGCGCGCAGATGCACGTCGTTTTCGATCTGGTTGGCGAGGTCGAGGAAGACCGCTCGAAGCTGAGCCGATGAGGGTTCGCCGGTGGTGTCGGCTTCGGAGAATGCTTTCTCGGCGGCGCTCGTCCAACCCTGAACGAGGTGTTGGGCGATAGCTCCCTTGGATGGGAAGTGATGGAAGATAGCGCCTTTGGTGAGATTCGAGTGTGCGATCAAGCTGTTGACGCTGGCGGAGCTGTAGCCGCTGGCGTCGAAAGACTTTGCTGCTTCGGCGAGGATGGCTGCGCGGGTGGCGATCGCGCGCTGTTGCATTTGCCGTGTCATGGCGGCGGGTGCGAGTTCTGAAGGCACGTCGTTAGGATTAGTCATGGCTACAGGTCCGTTCTGTGGCTGTCGGCCCTGGCGGTGTTTGCCCACCGTCAGGGCTTCTATGGGTGTGTGAGATTCGCTCTGTGCGAGAGCGTTTGCCTGATCCGGGTAGCCCCTTGTCAGGGCTTTTCGCCGTCTTCACCTAGACGACTAGGGATATCGATGGCAGCTTTTCTGCGCAGGGCCGCCAATTCGGCTGGTGGAAATCCGTGCGGTAGTGCTCCGTCGATCACCTTGAGAAACTCGGACACCTTGATGCGGGGCTTCGGTGCCCTCGGGTTGTGGTGCCGAAGCTCGGCGACAATGTCGGTGAGGAAATTCGTTGCACGATCAGGGTCCAACCGCCAAAGCCACGCCAGAATTTTGCCGGTGTCGTCACCGATTCGCGGGTCCGAGTTTTTCGGACGGTGCTCGCGAATGATCATTTCAGCTTCGTGACAGGCAGTCGCGACAAGGAGTCGGGTAAGCACCTCGTCCGGAACGTCGGAGCGACTGGACATCAGTACCGCCTCCGACTTTCGGTGGCTTCCGAAAAATACTCTCGCGTAGGGATTTTCCACCACCTGCGCGACGAATGACGAGAAATTTGTTCTAACCTCGCTAGCGGTTTTCGTGTCATGGACCATGAAGTGACCATACGTCAATATGACCTAATTGTCGAACGTATTACGACACGCAATCAAGAACGCAATGTTGTACGTCTTTTAGTACCTCTTTGGACTGGCTGTCTGGCGTTCAACTAGCTTTTGATGAGCTGGCTCACACGTTGGAACGAGACGTCGAGGAGTCGGCCGATATCGCGCACCGGCACGTTGGCAGCTGCCATTTCGTGTGCGAGAGCGCGGGCTGATTCGACGGACGCAGACTCGTATTGTGCGGCGAGTTCTCGGTCCTGTTTGATCTTTTCGGCGCGTTCGGCCAAGTCCTGCCCCTCGGCGTCGAGTTTGACGTGAACGGAAACAGTGATGTCCGCCAACGGTTTACCCACTGACACGGCAATCAGTTCCCGTGCCATCAACTCGGCTTCACCGAGGCGGCGCGCCTGGGTCAGCCCGTCGTCTCCGAGGGCGGGGACTTCGATCATCCACCACTTCCCCTCACGGGTGACGGTCACTTCGTAGGTCTCGCTCACGCTTTCGCCTCCTGAATTGCCTTGAGCACCTTGCGGTATAAGCCTGGGGAGATGGTTCGATGCCCGTCCAGGACGCTCACGTGCACCTTTTTCGTTCTCCGATTTTCACGTGGTGTGAGAGCCTGCGGTCCGCAGTGGGATGAAGCCTGCGGTGTTGAGTTCTTTGACCACTTTGCGTGTGAGCTGATCTGCAACCATGAGGATAGTCAAATTGGTTGACTGTTTCTAATCAGTCAACCAACTAGACGAAATTGAAGAAACTCGCGTTTTGCCAGCTCACAAGCTTTTCATAGACGTCGACACGCGTGGGCCGAAGAATACACTTTGACTATCTGGTTAAAGAACCGCGCCCGACCACCCGCCGAACAGCCCTCTCCGCCGTCCCACCAGCAAAGACAAACCACAGCCTGGCGGAAGGAATCCTCCAAGAAGGCCGGCGTTCGGCGGCGCGTCAGCAGACGTCCGCCGAAGACCCAACAGGAACACCCGGTTGCGCTAGTCAACCACAAAGGCGCGCACTGGATCCGGCGCGCGCCTTCCGCTTGTTATGCCGCCAAGGACCTGCGCCCCTCAGTCGAGCAATCGGAAGAATGCCACCTTCTGTGGTCCGTGCACCTTCTGCTGGTCGGCCCCACATTTTCCCAGCAGACGTGGAGCGGATCACTGAAATCTCATGCGAGTGCCAACTCTCGAAATCTCAAGTTGTTTTATTAAAACCATAACAATATGATCAGTTTGTGCTGATCCGATTGACACCCAACGAGAACATGCCGCTTCATGAGCAAATAGCGCACGCGGTTCGGGATGGGATTCTCAACGGTTCGGTAGCCGACGGTGAACGGCTACCGAGCGCCAAGGCTCTCGGTGAATCACTGGGCGTCAGCCTGCACACAGTACTGAGGGCATACCAGGCACTTCGCGATGCCGGACTCATCGATCTGCGCCGCGGGCGAGGGGCAGTTGTCACCGCCTTATCCGAGCCCAGCAGGGCGAAGGCCACCAGGATTCTCGACGAGGCCGTCTGCCACCTCAACGAGCTAGGGCTCCCGCCGGAAACAGTTCTTGCCCTTTTTCGTTCACGACTAGAGAGAGCCCAGATCTCATGACCTCGAACGTGACCGACCATGCAATGATATCTCCGCCCGACCCTCGTCTATGGCTCGGAGTGGTCGTGCCAACGTCGGGGATCATTTGTGCCGGTTTGGCGTTGACGATACGGTGGAGTCCAGATCTACCCTCGGAAGTGGCCCAGAAATGGGATCAGGCGTCCGGGAGCGTCACGACAGTAGGCCCGCTCTGGGTCAATGTGGCGCAAATGCCCAGCATGGCCGCTGCCGCACTTGTTGTCCTCGCCGTCATGAAATGGTCCGGAAAGCTCACGGGGTGGGGACGGCGCACGTCCGTCGCAGCCTTGGCCGGGATTGCCTTCTTTCTTGCCGGGTCCGCGCCGGTGATGCTTCACCCCCAGGTGGGCCTTACCGAGCCTCTGCTGGCCCCGGACCCTCGGACAGGGATGCTGATCCTGGGAATCGCGAGCTTCGCCTACGGGGCTTTGGCCGCAACAGTCGCCGGCGGCCGCCCCCTCGAGGCGGACACCGAGGCTGGCGCCGAGGTCCATCCCATGGATCTGGGGCCAGGTGAGGTGGCGGTGTGGAGCCAGCACGTCACCGCCTGGACGTTTCTGGTTCCCGGCGGAATCGGCGGAATCGCCCTACTTGTGGCGTCTATGGCAACGACCTTGTGGTTCCTCGCCCCCATCGGCGGCGCGCTGCTACTGCTTGGCATCGTCGGTGGCCGTTGGACCGTCACCGTCGACCACCGAGGGATCACCTGCAGCACATTGCTCGGCATCGGGCGTTTCTCCATGCCGGCAACAGCCGAGACGGTTGCCGACGTCACCGAAATACGGGGCCTCTCCGAGTTCCTCGGTTGGGGGCTCCGCCTTGGAGCTGACCGCTCCCGGGCACTCGTCCTGCGCAACGGTGAAGCACTGCGCGTCCAAAATCTGCGTGGACGAAGCTTGACGGTAACGGTCAAAGATCCAGCCGTACCCGCATCGTTGTTCAACGCGCAGGCCGCCCGCCACGCCGAAATAGCTTAGGGAACTTCGGTTTCGAGGGTCGCTGTTCTGTTCGAGATTGACCCGGGCGAGGGTCGGTGCGACGAGTGAGCTGATGACATCGTCGAATTCGACGATTCGTTCTGCCACCGCGGCGTGGTGTTCGGCGACGTCGCGCAGCGGCCTGTGTACCTCCTTGGGAATCGGGTCCGGCAGGGCGGTTGTCGTGGTGAGGGTGGATAGCGCCGCCGCGAGCGGGTTGACCGAGCGCCGCAATTCGAGCACCTCTCGCTTGACGAGATAGATCTGCTCGATGCGGGTGTAGCGGATCGGGGCCGAGCAGTTCCACTTCCAAGGTGTCGATATCGACGTCGACCGATCCGACGACGCCGAGGTATCCGTCGACGATTCGGTCGATCACCGCGTGCAGGACAGCCCACGGCCCCATTTGCAGGTGTTCCCGTGATCCTTCGAGTTCCGCGCGCACGCCGGCCAAAGCGGTGTGCGCGCCGTGCCGGACGGTGACGATGAAAACCGATCCGACAGCAGCGAGGATCTCACCGGTTTCGACGATGTCACCGGCGGTCCGGATCGAGATCGGCGACAGGTAGTGCGCTGTGCGCATCACTAACACGGTCACCTTGTCGTACTGTTCGAGTTTGGGGCGTTGATGCGCGTGCACCGAATCCTCGGCGACCAATTCGTGCAGGCCGTACGTCTGTGTGATCGCCGTCATCTGCTCGAAGGTCGGTGCAAACAACCCGAGCCACACGAACCTCGAACCCCGACGCCGCACCTCACCCAACGCGCTTTCCGGGATCTTACCCGGGTTCGATTGGCTCCACTGCTCGCTCAGCTGATGCTCCAACGATTCGGTTGCCGTGTCAGTCAGCCGCTGCAGACGCTCCGATTCCCTGCCCATCGCGAGGACTTCGTCGCTGGCGTTCTTGTCCATCGCGAGCCACTGACTCATAATGCGCCATGTCTGGTCGAAGATCGTCTCGTCGATCTCGCCTTCGTAGAACGGCTCGTCGATGTCCTCGGCCGACTCTTCATGTAGTGGTGCCATTGGCTGCTCCTTTGTTTGAGCGGGAGCTGGTCAGGTGGGTGAAGCGTTCATCTGGGCTCTGGGACATCCTGATCAGGTTGACTGCCATTTTCAGAGGCAGTTTGGGTTGTCGCAGGGCTATCACCCGGAAAGACTTGCAATACCGTTTCCGCCTGCACCGTGATGGCAAGGACACCGCCGGCAATCACTATCACCGCCGCAACATTGTTCAAAACTGTGATGAACCTCTGTACCCACGTCTTTGCCTCGGCGGTGGATGGAGGGTGATTGTTGCAGGCACGAACTGCGTCCCCAGTTGCTGCGTCAACGGCTGCGTCCAATCCTCGTGGCCCGCGTCCAATCCTCGTGGCCCGCGTATCGAGTAATGCCGGAGCGCCATCAGCACCTTGTCGAGTTGCTCGATGAGGCAGATTTTCAACTCGGCAGGTAGGTCGGTGGAAGCGTGCAGAGCGTCGATGAGTTCCTCCACTTGCTGGCGGAGATCGTCTATCTGGGATTGCGCAATGCGTAGTTCGCTTTCTTCGCGATGCAGAGTCTGGCTACACGCCCTGAGATTCATGATGTCCGTCGCTGAGTATGCCTGTTGGACAGATTGAATTACGGAGCTGAACGCCCACAGTCGGGTGATCGCTGTGTTCACCGGACCCACCCATTGCAGGAAGAATTCAATGTCTATTTCTTCTTCGTCGCGCGCCCGAACTTGCCGTTCGATCTCACCCGGCATCTGACAGAAAAAGCCCAGGTCCTCCGCGAAGGCAGCATCTGTTTCAGTTTCGAAGATGACTGTCATGAGCGCTTTGATCTCGGTGCGCTCGTTCGCCGACTTGATCTGTTCGAGCACTATCGCCAAACGGGCAGCGGGAAGCGGGGGGCATCCCGCAATTGTGCAGTACCGCTTTCGGCAGTTGCCGGAATGAAGGAGCCCGAGCACGAGGACGTTGCGTCCGTCTGGAGGACGAACCAGAGGTTCGGTCCACCGAACAGAAGAGCGCTTCCGAACGGTCGGCAGACCTGATTGCCAAGCATCTGTGCATCTCATCTGGAGGAGGATGCAGCGATGACATTGAATCCGGAGAAAATGCCGCCAAAGATGCGGTGTGCGGCTCAGCGTGAAGACTTCAAAATCCGGCTGATGACTCCAAGGCGTGGCACTAGGCGTTCGCCTGGGTGGTGATCGCCCTCGTCGTCGCATCTCCGTGGATCTGCGTTACCAAGCCGGGGCAGGAGGTCGTGGGGACTCCTCTTCCGCGTTGGCTGATCCTCACTGGAGCGGCAGTTGCGCCCCTCGGTGCAATCTTCACCACGCTCGGCGTGGGAGTTGCGATGTTTGTTGCGCTGCGGGAAAGTGGGGGAAGTCCCGGACATGCCCGCTGGCCTCGGTCAACACCGTTTTCGACCGAGCCCCGTTTCGAATATTCGCAGACTCCCAATCGGGCGGAGTTCGGTGCCCGAGGTGCTCGGTCATCTCCTCGTTCAGTGCGGTTTCCAGAACGGTTTCGGTGAACTGCTTGAGCAAACCGTCCGGCCCGGCCAGAGACAGCCGTGCACCTTGGCGAGTCGCACCAACTCCGCGGCCGCCGCAGCTTCCGCCGAGGGCTCGGCCTGCTTCTTCGCCCGCATCTTCCAGTGTCGCCATCTCGGCACCTCCTCACCAAGCATTCACTCAGCTTCTCGGGCCAAACACCGATTACGAAACAGTCCCGTCAGGCTCGGCGCCTCACACAACACCTAGCGAAGTAGTTGGTTGAGAATTTGCAATCCCTGCCGAATGTGCTTGTCGTGCGTTCCTGCATAGCCGAGCAGCAGAGCGGGTGGTAGATGTCGTTCGATGCAATGCTGGGACAGCGGCCATAGGTGAAGATGCTGACGTCCAGCTTCTCGTACGAGTGCATGTTCGTCGGTCCCGTCAGGCAGCCAACCAATCAGGTGTAGTCCGTGGATAGTGGCTTCGACTCGCATTTTCTTGCCCAGGACATGTTGCGCTTCTTCCAGAAGTGTTTGTTGGCGGGCGCGGTAGAGCAGTCGCATTCGGCGCAAGTGACGTGCGAAGTGTCCGGATTCCATGAAGTCGGCGAGTACGGCCTGGTCGAAAAGGTGTGAGTGCATGTCGGTACTCATATGTGCCGAGATGAAGCCGTCGACTAGTTCGGGTGGGGCGATCATGTAGCCGAGGCGCATGCCTGGGTACATGACCTTGCTGAACGTGCCTACGTAGATCACACGGCCGTGAGGGTCGATCGCTTGAAGTGCTGCCAGCGATCGCCCTTGGTAGTGGAATTCGTTGTCGTAGTCGTCTTCTACTACCCATGCTCCGCTTTGGGCGGCCCAGTCGATGATCGCCAATCTGCGGTCGAGAGCCATCGTGGCGCCTAGCGGGAACTGATGTGAGGGTGTGACGAATGCGAGCTTGGCGTCAGGTTCTCGTTCGATTCCTGCTGCGACGTCGATGCCCTTTTCGTCGACGGGTACGGGAATGAGTTTCGCTCCGGACGAGACCAGTGCGGCTTTCGCGCCGAGATAGCAGGGGTCCTCGATCCATGCGGGATCGCCCGGGTCGAGGAGCATGCGGGCGCTGAATTCGAGGGCTTGTTGAGAACCTGACACCACCACCACTTGGTCTGCGGTGCAGCGTATTCCGCGTGAGATTGCAATGTGTGAGGCGATCGCTTCACGGAGCGGCCGGTATCCGGCAGGGTCGCTGTAGCGCATTAACTCATGGCTGGATCGACGGAGGCGAGCGGAATACATTCGAGTCCACAAATCGAAGGGGAAGTCGCCCAGCGATGGGAGGCCGATCTGGAATGCCGTAGAACCGGCCGGCACTCCAGTCAAGGATGGCAATGGCATTCGAGTGGTCTTGGCGATCGCGCGCCCTCGCGCGGACAGCCCTTGCGGTTCTATATGGGCGGCGGAGCGGATCCCTGGAGCGTGGATGGCCGTATACGTCTGATCGACAACAGTTTCGGCGACGTAGATTCCGGAACCTTGCCGTCTGTCGAGGTAACCTTCGGCGTCGAGCTGTTCGAATGCAGCGAGCACAGTATTACGTGAGACGCCGATCTCCGCTGCGAGCCGGCGGCTCGGGGGCAGTCGAGCTCCTGCTTGGAGTTGGCCACCGAGGATTGCGTCCCGGAACTGTTCGTAGATTTGACGATACGCAGGCCCCCCCTCGCTCGTGGAGCGCGGATTGTCTTTGTTGCGGGTCGGTGACAAGCGGTACCCCTAAGTTCTTCGAAATTGGACCTGGTGATCCCCAACAAGGTGGACCAGTATTGGAACCACCACACCGTACATGTGTCTCATGTCACAACAGGAACGCATGGATGTCGGCGGTGGGCAAGTCAACGAATCATGCACTGTCCGTGCACAGTCCAGCGAGGGAGATATGCAATCGTGGCTGTTTATCTGAGTATGCAGCGCGTTCGGTTTTCCAGTCCGGATTCGTACGAAAAGTTCAAGGTGGTTTTTGCCGATACCCGCCATCACCTGATGAAGCTTCCCGGCTTCATGCATTTGACGTGGTGGGAGCACCCTGACGACCCGACCTGGTTCAACGAGTGCAGTTTCTGGGCCAGTAAGGAATCGCTCTACGACTGGCATATGAACGAATACCACAAGCGCGCGAAGGCGTGGGCGGCCAATGGGGCGATCATGGAAGACATCATCACCAACTTCGAGTTGACGGGAACTCGACTGCTACGCATCTGTCCGTGCTGCAATTTGGTTCAGGACAAGGCGTACAACCTCGAAGAAGAGCAAGCCGTCCTTCGCGAAGTGTGCCCTGAGTGCGGCTTCCACTTCCCGTACCTGACGGAACAGCCGACCAGTTTCGCAGTCTTCAAAGACGTACCACTGTCTCAGTCAGATCCAGATGTAGATGTCGTAGTCACCGACGGCGATCGCTCTGTGCCCGTCCGAGCCTGAAGCCACCCTCAGACTGAAAAATACTGCTCCACAACAACCTCGAAGGAAGAAACATGACCACTTCACTGGCGAATACCATCGAAACCGGTAGCCGGAACAGCACTGGGGAATGGGTGCCATTCGCATGGACCGAGCCCGTCCACGGCCCTCAGGTCAAGGGGGAGGTCCTGGTCATACGCACCGGTGGCACCTCTGGATCCCTGCAGGCGGGATTGTGGCGTACCGGAGTCGGTATCGCGGGTTGCAACCCCGACGGGACCTGTCACGTCGACTACTCCGCACCCACAGCGGATGAAACCGTCGTGATACTCGAGGGCGTCGTAGAGGTCACTGTGACGTCGACAGGCAAGAAATACGAACTCGAAGCAGGTTCGATCATGAGTCACCCGAAGGGGCTCGACATCACCTGGGATATCAAGAGCCCCTTCCTGAAGAAATTCTGGGTGCTCTGGGACAGTCCGCAGGAAGCAACGAAGGACGGCGACGTCTACGTCGGTAACATCAGCGACAATCCCGAAGAATGGGCGCCGTACGAATGGGTCGAACCCGAACACGGTCCGCAGGTCTGCGGTGAGCTGTTCGCACTACGTGGCACCGGCGCTACCGGCACTCTCATGTGCGGACTCTGGCGAACCGGCGTCGGAATCGCCGGATGCGAGGCGGACGGATCGTCCATTGTCCCGTACACCGCTCCCCTCGGCGACGAGACGATGCTCATCCTCGAAGGCAGAGCGCACCTCGTCGATCACGCGAGCGGGGATGAATACGACTTCAAGGCCGGCGACATCATCGCTCTACCCTCCGGGCTCGAGACCACCTGGACGTCGCGGGCACCGTACGTCAAGAAGTTCTGGGTCATCACCAACGAGAACGTCCCATCCTGACCTTCGGCGCAACTCCGAAACAACCACCTCCAGTTGACATTGCGTAGAAGGCAATCACATGACATCAGCACCCACGACGGCAGTACAGTCGATCTCTTCCGGCGTCACAGATTTTCTTTCCCGACCGGTCCAACACCTCATCGGCGGCGCCAGTGTGGCGTCGGCATCCGGGGAATCGTTCGCGACTTTCAATCCTTGCGACAGTAACGAACTGACGCAGGTAGCCATGGGGGAGACCGAGGACATCGACCGGGCCGTCCGAGCAGCGCGGCAAGCACTCGGCGGTCCATGGGCCAAAATGAGCCCGTCCGATCGCAGCAAGATCCTCTGGCGCGTCGGCGATCTGATCGAACAACGCAGCGAAGAATTCGCGGTCCTGGAGGCCCTCGACAGCGGGAAACCGTTGACCTACGCCCGTCTGGTCGATATTCCCCTGTCTGCTGACTGGTTCCGCTACATGGCTGGGTGGCCTACAAAGCTCGAAGGAACCACCATTCCGGTCTCTGCAGTGGCCACCCCTGGGAACTACTTCGCCTACACCGTCCGGGAACCCGTCGGTGTTGTCGGCGCAGTCATCGCCTGGAACTTTCCCTTGCTTCTGGCTGCGTGGAAGCTGAGTCCGGCACTGGCTACCGGCAACACTGTCGTCCTCAAACCAGCCGAACAGACGCCTCTCACCGCCGCGCTACTCGGTGAGGTCCTTCGTGATGCGGGTGTGCCGGACGGGGTAGTCAATATCGTCCACGGATACGGCCACACCGCAGGTGCCGCTCTGGCCGCACATCCCGGCGTCGACAAAATATCGTTCACGGGATCCACCGAAGTCGGTCGCGAGATCATCTCCGCAGCCCGGGGAAACCTCAAGAAGGTCACCCTCGAACTGGGCGGAAAATCACCGAACGTGATTTTCGACGATGCTGATATCGACGCCGCCATAGCTGGCGCCGCAAACGCGATCTTCTTCAACCAGGGGGAAGCCTGCGAGGCCGGATCACGGCTGTACGTGCAATCGAAGGTTTACGACCGGGTCGTCGAGGGTGTCGCCGAGATCGCCTCGGAGCTTAACGTGGGGAACAGTCTCGACCCCGACACCCAGATCGGGCCGATGGTGTCGAAGAAGCAGTTGGACACGGTTCTCGGGTATCTCGAGAGCGGACGGGTCGACGGCGCCAGGGCAGTGGTTGGTGGCCGGCAGAAGGGCGAGGCCGGATACTTCGTTGAACCTACGGTTTTGGTCGACACGACACCGGAAATGAAGGTTGTCCGAGAGGAGATCTTCGGCCCAGTCGTGACGGTGGCATCGTTCGACGATCCGGACGACATCGTGCGGATGGCAAACGACACCGACTACGGTCTGGCCGCCGGTGTGTGGACCTCGGACGTGTCCAAGGCACACAATATCGCCGCGCAGTTCAGAGCCGGGACAGTGTGGATCAACAGCTATCACATCCTTGACCCTGCACTACCTTTCGGCGGATACAAGCAATCCGGATGGGGCCGTGAACACGGTGCAGCCGTCCTCGACGCGTACACCGAGACGAAAACCGTCATCCTGAACAAGGGATAGCCGAACAGAACAGGTGGATGCCGCATAACGAGGCATCCACCTGTTCTGCCTGTTTATGACAGCTTGAATTGGAGTGTGTCAAGGTTCTTGGACAGCGACTCGGTGGTTTCAGGCAGCTGATGCTGCGTTTCGATACTCGGCGCGGGCTTCCGCGGGGGTGCGATAGCCCAGCGTCGAATGCAGACGTTGTCGGTTGTAGAACACCTCGATGTACTCGGCGACCGCGAACCGTGCCCGACTCCGGGTGTTGAACCTCTCCCGGTAGTACATCTCGTTCTTCAGGGTCGCGAAGAACGACTCGGCCGCCGTGTTTTCCCAACACACCCCTGTTCGTCCGACACCGGTTCGCACGTCCTTCGACTCGGCGAACTCTACGAATTCCGTTGATGTGTACTGACTTTCGTAATCTGAATGGAACACTGCGCCCGCACGTTTGGTCATCCAGCCGCCCGTCCCGCAGGCGACGGCCATCTGCAACGCGTCGACGATCAGCGACGTGCGCATGTGCGACGCGGTCTGCCATCCGACGACCATCCGTGTCGCGAGGTCCATCACCGTCGCCAGATACAACCATCCCTCACTGGTGCGTCGAGGGGCGCCGTCCCCTTGGAAATAGCGTGAACTGTGCCCCACCGAACTGCCAGCGCGATGGCTGCAGAATCCGGTTTGGACCCCGCAGCCGCCATCCGGCACGCTAGGCGATGATCTTGTGCCCGGCTATCCTCAGATTATTATCGTCCGTCGCCGGGGCGCGCGTAGTCAGGAAAACCGGGGCGCAGGACCTCGCCCCCCTTCACGAACGTTGTGACGACCGATCTGGTCGGCACTTTAGCGGTGCTGGCACCGGCGGTCGAAAAAAATGGCGCAGCGTCGAGGTAGGGCAGATCGGTGGTCGATGCGCCGCCGATGTCGGGGACGCCGAACACGTACTACGATGTTGCAGTCTCGTTGCGGAGCTGCGCGGTAGGCCAGGCAATGCACCCGCTTCGTGCCAGGACACCCGTGACGTACATCGTTGGGTGTCCGCGGCCCCTACACGGCCCTGGTTATCCAGCGATTCATCCGATTGAAACAACGCCTGGCAGGAGTTCATCCCGTTCCTGAACTACGACATGAAGATGCGGCGAGCACTTTGCTCCACCAATGCTATTGAGTCCTTGAATGCCCATACTGGCGTGCCCTCAAGGCCCATGGGCACTTCCCCGCGGAGGCTGCTGCGCGCAAGTGCCTCCACCTGATGACCCGTTCACTGGACCCGGCAGGCAAGGGCCAGACACGATGGATAACAAAGTGGAAGCCTGCTCTGAACGCATTTGCGATCACGTTCACCGATCGTTGGCCCGGATGGGAAGCTCACTGATGGAAAACCGCCGAAACACCATTAGCGAGATAGACCCACGATGCGAGAAAGAGCCGCTCTCACCAGACCGATCTCCGCGGACTACCTCTCCCCCGACATCGATACTGCGGATGCGGTTCAAGCACTCTTCCTCAGCGTTCGAGGCGCACTGATGACGTTGTCCGACAGCAGCTTCATCGTGATGAGGTGGCGCAGGAAGCGGGTGGGAGATCCTCGGTACGGCAGCGCGGCGAGGACCGCTCGGTCCCCCCGTGTCTGCAGGCGCTCACAATTGCGGCCAGCCATTCGTTCGATGACATGAAGTGCGGCGAGTTGGTGGGTGTCGAGTGCACTGTGTCCATTGTCGATCTTCACCACGTGTACGTCACGAAGAAGTGCAGCGGCACGTTCGGCGATCGGAAAGGGCGTCCGCAAATCGCGCGTACCCGCGATGATTGTTGTCGGCCAGTCGAAGTGAGGCATTCGGCCCGGTAGGTCGAACGGCTCGCCGGCGAAGGCTGGATACTTTTGTGCGGCGGCAGCGAATTGTGGTGCAGGGTCGAAAGGTTCTCCGTCCGGTGGTGGCGCGTAATTGAGCTCGGTGAACGCGATTCTTCCTACCTGTCCGAGCTCCATGACGTAGGCCGAGGCGATCTCGTCGTTGATTTCACTGTTGCCTACTCCTGCGATGAACTTCCATGTCCGCTCAGCGCGTCCGGCGGTCGCTTGGGTGGGCACTCGGGTGAGAAGCCTTCGGCCGCCGAACTCGTACACGATCCGTGCGACGTCGGCGGCTTCGGTTTGGTCGGTTCCGGAGGCGACCAGTTCCCGGAGCAGTCGGGCGCATTCTGCGAGTTCAGGGGTCGCGCCGTCCCACAAGAGCGTTCGGGCATGTGATCGCACGATGTGGTGGTCATGAGCGGACAGCACTACCGAGTCCAGAATCATCCCGGCCACACGTCCCGGGTGAACGATCCCGAACCCGGACGCAAGGTACGTCCCGTAGGAGGAGCCGCACAGCACTGCTTCGGCCACATTCTCGGCATCGAGGACCGCTGCTATGTCGTCGATTACCGACGCGATGTTGATCGCGTTGGGCGGGAGAGGGTTTCCCGCTGTATCGGCTCGGGACAAGCCGATACCACGATGTTCGATCATGATCGTGTCAATGCCGGATTTCGCCGCTCGTGCGCGAAATCGGCGGTACGGCAGCACTGACGCCAGACCCGGCCCGCCGGGCAGTACCACCACGGGTAGGCCCCCGCCGCGGGGGCCGGTTCGGGTGTAGGCCAGGTCGAACTCGGGGGTCTTCCCGGACACAGGCCTTCTCACCGCGCGTAGTCCAGGACTCTTCTGGGCCATCGCGCGAGCCTGATCGCTCCGCGCACGACCGCTCATGGCGCGGGCACCGTTTCGAATACCGTCGAGATGTACTTCGTCAGCAGGGTTCGCCCTCTACCGATGGTCGTTGGCGTTCCGGGAGTCAATGATTCGAGCGTGATACCGACAATCAACGCACCGAAGGCGACCGGACTGCGACGATCACCTTGGAGAAAGCCCTCCCGGCACGCTCATGACCGCCGCCCCAGGCAAGGACAACCCCTACACACACCTCACCGCGCTCTTCGCGGACATGAGCACGCTTCCCGCAGGCGATCCCGAACGCGAACATCTACGCACCCAGATCATCGAAGCAGGGCTGCCGATCGCCGACAACATCGCCGCCCGATACCGCGGCCGCGTGGACAAACCCACGACTACCTCGTCCAGGTCGCCCGCCTCGGCCTGGTCAGCGCAGTCAACCGCTTCGACCTCGACAAAGGGAAAGACTTCCTGCGCTTCGCCGTTCCTACGACGATGGGAGAAGTGCGCAAACACTTCCGCGACAAAGGGTGGGGTGTCCGCGTCCCGCGCTCACTGCAGGAAAACTACCTCGCACTAAAGAAAGCACAATCCTCGCTCACCCAACACCTCGGCCCCGAACCCAACACACCCGAACTCGCCGACGAGATCGGCGTAGAACCGTCCGAGATCAGGCAAATCGTCGCCGCCGGCGACTGATACCAGTCGACATCCCTCGACGTCGACACCTTCAAAGACGGCGTCGCCATCGCAGACACACTCGGAGACTACGACACCGCCCTCGACGGCATCGACAACCACGAAACCCTCCAACCGGCCCTGCTCGCCCTCCCCGAACGAGAACGCACCATCCTGCTCTACCGATTCTTAGGCGAACTCACCCAAGCCGAAATCGCAGCCAACGTCGGACTCTCCCAAATGCATGTCTCCCGACTACTCGCCCAATCCCTCGACCAACTCCGCGTCGAACTCGGACAACTCACCTGAAACCTGCTGTTTGCCAACAACATTCGACATCCAAGCGCATCGACGCAGAACAGATTGGTTCGCCAGACACAGCATCCGGCTCCTCAACCCACAGTGATGCGGACCAGTCCCACCGCGCCCTCGTACGCATGTCCCTCTCCAGGGTCTACGTCCGCAATCAGCTCGTCAGGGTTTTCAGGTTGCCAGCAGCGACTCTCGCCTCGTATCGCTTCCGCTGTCCGAGCCGAAACCTATCTTGGGTTTGATCGGCACATCCGCAGAAGACGTGCTGATGGTTGAAATGGCGGCCATTCGATCAATCGCGCGAGCCGTTCCGGAGCAGGAATCGCTGGATCTTTCCGCTGGGAGTCTTCGGTAGCGAATCCACGAAGTGGACGGTTCGGGGATATGCATGCTTTGAGTACTTGTCCCGCACCAATTCCTGCAGCTCACGCGCTAGTCCTTCGTCGGGCACCGCGGCGGCGTCCAGGACAACGAATGCCTCGACGACTTCGCCTCGAATGCCGTCGGGGTCTGGCCGTCCCACTACGGCGACTTCTGCGACATCGGCGTGTGTCACCAGTACGCTTTCGACGTCGAACGGTCCGATTCTGTAGCCGGCCGCGAGAATGACATCGTCGTCGCGGGCAGAAAAGTAGAAGTTTCCATCAGTATCCTCTCGCCCGGTATCGCCGGTGAGGTACCACGACCGGTCCGCGGTGAACCGCTCAGCAGTCTTCTCCGGCGCGTTGTGGTAGCCGCTGAACCACAGCAGTGGGCTCTGTTCGACGTTGATGGCGATCTGGCCATCGACGATGCCCGCCGTGTAGCCCGGTAGTGGACGCCCCATGGATCCTTCCTTCGGCGTCCGGGCGATGTCCGGATGCCAGTGAGCGCAGATCACCATGCCAAGTTCGGTCTGGCCGTAGTGATCACGAATCTCGCAGCCAAGTTGCGTTGTGGCCCAACCCTGAACCTCTGGTGTCAGGGGTTCGCCAGCCGACGATGCTCGTCGGAGGGAAAGGTCGATATCACTAGCGCTCTTGCGCATCGACCGGTACATGGTGGGTGCGCCGGCAAAGTTGGTGACGCCGAAGGCGTTCATCACCTCGAAAGTCGACTCCGGAGTGAACCCACCCTCGAACACCAGGCTCCGCCGTCCCGCAGCCATCGGGGCGATGATCGAGTAGTAGAGGCCGTACGCCCATCCTGGGTCCGCAGCGTTCCAGTAGACATCGGTTTCCTGAACGTCGAGTGAAAATGTCAGGTAGCACCGGAAGGATGCCAACGCGCGGAGGGGAACAGGAACTCCCTTCGGCTTACCTGTGGTTCCACTCGTGTACAGCTGGACGAGTGTGCCCTCGCCGCCGATTGCGACGGAGTCCGAATTCGAGGCGCATGTGCCCGCAGCGTCGTCGAGTTCGTCGACGTCGAGGATTTTGACGTCCTGGAGGTCTGAAAATTTCTGTCGGTGAGCCGATTCGGTGATGACGAGGCGTGCGGCGCTGCCGTGAACTCGAAGCTCGACCGCGCCCGATGCGAACGCTGTGAACAACGGGACATGCACGGCGCCGAGCCGCCACAGGGCAACGAGCGTGATGATCAACTCAGGTCGCTTGCCCATCATGACCGGCACCCGATCACCCTGCGCTACACCCATGCCACGGAGCACTGTGGCGTATCTGCGTGAACGTTCGGTGATATCGCCGAAGGTCAGGTCCCTGTGCGTCAGGTCGGATCCGACAAAGGTGAAAGCGACCGCATCGGCCGGGTGGCGATCACAGAGCAGATGGGCACTGTCCGCCGTGGCGGAAGAGTATTCCTTCATCCAGGCAATGACAGTGTCGTCGATAGTCGGCACATGTTCTCTCTGCACGTTCTCGCTCCTTGCACGATCTCGGTGTGTTCGGCAACACTGTCACCTATGAGCGAGACCGACGTACACCCTCCAAAGAGGGGGGAGGCGGGAACCGAAGCCTCCACCAAAACCGTTGCAGTGCTCTCTCGTCTACGAAAAGCAACCGGCGCCTGCCTCACTTTCATCGGCGAGGTGACCAGCCCTGGACTGAACCTTTCCGCCTTCGACGGACGAGTAGTCGGCCCGCTCCGTGGCGCGCTCTTGAACGCCGGACACGGCCTCGGCGGGCGGGTGCTGGTGGAAAAGCGCCCCGCTGCGCTGTCGGATTACTTCCAATCAACCTCGATCACCCACACCTATGACGAGATCATCCGGGCAGAGTTACTGCAAACACTGGTCGCGGTCCCCGTGATCGTCGCCCGTAGACAAGTTGCGGTCCTCTACGCCGCGACCCGGATCCCGACCGTCGAGGTAGGCAGGCTTCTCGACGCAACGGTTCACGAGGCGCGGGCCCTCGAACAAGGTCTCGTCGTCGAAGATCTTCTTCGAAACACACACGCGAATGTTCCTAACCCTCAAGATGACTGGCGCACACGTGCGCGCGACGCATACGGCTCGTTGCAGTCGATCGCGCGGGAAATTGACGATCTCGCGCTGCGAGCCAAGATCCTCGAGGCTGCACAGATTCTGGCCGGGGAATCTACTCGGGAGAGACCGCCTGTCAGCGTGACGCGGCGAGAACACGACGTTCTCGTGTTGGTGGCGGCAGGGATGACGAACCAGGCGGTTGCTGATCATCTCGGAATCGGCTTGTATACCGTCAAGGGCCACATGAAGAACCTCATGCACAAGCTCTCTGCAAGCAGCCGACTCGAAGTAGTTGTCAACAGCCGAAGAGCACAGCTGCTCCCCTGATAGCGCGCCGCACGTTTGACCGGATCGCGACGGGATCGGCGCCGGATCCCCCACCGCTGCTGTGCAATACAACGACCGGGATCGCGTCAGTTTCGATGGACACCGTGATGTGCACAGACCGCGGGCCGGCACCGGCGGTACGAGCTCCAAATTCTGATGGCAAGTCTTGCCGTCATCGGCAAATGGCGCGCTGGTCTACGCGGGGGTTACTGGGCATTCCGAGCTGGGCGCTTTTATTCGCGTCGACGTTGCCCCGATGTCTCAGGCGCGCGGCCCAGTTCGCGGCGGACTTCTTCGCGCCGAGGCACTGATCGAGGCTGTCGCATGCATCGAACTGAAACAGCGCCACCTGCTCGCCGAGCGGAGAGGCCTCGTCCCCGGCGATACCTGGCACGATCCGCCCGTGATTCCGTGGTCACCACCGATCGACACGGTGTCCGCGCCTGCGCGGAAAACGTGCTGATTCATTCGAGGCTGTTCTCGTTGTGGACGAAGCCAGCGCACTATCCAGGAAACAAACCCACCGAGGTCAAGCCGACGCGATTTCGGGCCGTAATTGCTCGCTGAACAAACTGTGGATCTGACGGTGCGCGAGCCCGGCAGATCCACAGTTGTCCCTCGTTCACCCGATTCACCCACCCCAACAGCGTCGTCGGAACCATCACCGCGATCTCGTTCGACGATGGCCAGGACGAAAACAAGGTTCGCTGACATCGCGGCGATGTGCGTCGGGGAGCGCGCGGTGTATGGGACAAGCAATCGGAGGGGCCAGAAACTCGCGAGCCCAGCTCGGCGGCGATCACATCTTTGCCGCAGATATCGAGAGCGCTGTCGCCGATTTCATGGCCTTGACCCGCGCTACCAATCTCCAGCTCGGCACGAGCGAATACGACGTGCAGGTCGGCATCGAGTGGGGCGGCGGTACCCCGCTTGTCGTTCGAACCGTCGATCCCATGAACTATCCGATCCCTAACGCGAATGTGAGCGTCGATCACCTTCTCGCCGAGATCGACATATCCAGTCGCCCTCGACGTCGGCTCCTCCTCAGCCGGCACAAGCGGGCTGTCCGACAACTCGAAAGTGAGATGCCGTGCCGCAATGGTTTCCGTGATCGCGGCGTGAATTCGATCAAGATCTGATCCTTCGACCGATTCTCGTATCCTGCCCATGTTCGTCACCACAGCCTTCGGCACGAGCCATGTTCGTCACCACAGCCTTCGGCACGAGCCATGACATCCACGGGCCTTCGACTGACCGAGCGGCTTGCGTCCGCTCTATTAGGCTGCCCTCATGAAACGTAAACAATCTTCAAAAAAGACGATAGGGCTGGCCATATCATTGTCAGCCTGCCTCGCAATACTGACCGGTTGTGGACAGAACCAGCCCGACGCAACGTCGACAACCACACAAGAACGATCAACTTCCAGAACGGTTCAGCACATCTTCGGAGAAGCAACCATTCCTGTCAGTCCCCAACGTGTCGCAGTCCTCGACGGGGATCGCACCCTCGAAGCGGTCGTCGCCCTCGGCATCGACCCGATCGCCGCAATCAAACCCCCGCTGACCGGAGATTACTCTCAAGCAGTCCGCGATGAACTCGACACCGAGCCCCTCGATATCGGCGCCGCCGGCGCAGGGATCAACATCGAAACACTTCTGACAGCCGAACCCGACCTGATCATCATGCGCACTACTTTCGAAAACAGCCGCGAACTCTACGATCAACTGCAGTCCATAGCCCCCACAGCGGTCGTCGACTACACCGAAGCAGGCTGGAAGAACACCCTTGTCCAAGTCGCGGGCTTCCTCAACGAATCTGATCTCGCCGACAGTCTGATCAGTGACTACGACACCGAAGTAGCCCGCGTACGCACCACCCTCGCCACCGACAACGTGACGTTGACCGTGGCAAGAGTGCGTACCGACTCCGTGCGCTATATGACCCAAAACGGATCGTTTCCCTACTCGGTACTCTCCGACCTCGGCTATCGCGCCCCCACACAACAAGACCTCGGATCACCTGAGATAGCGACAGTCGATGTCAGCCCAGAACGGCTCGACATCCTCGCCGCAGATCGATTGATTCTCTTAACCGACGCCCGCGCAGACGACGCTGCCGCCGCACTGCGCCAAAACCCCCTCTTCTCCAACCTCGGCGCCGATGTCACCACACTGCCATCCAAGGACTACCTATTCGGAAGTGTGCTTACCGCGCACAGACTGATCGAGACACTCACTGACTCGTGACAGGGCGCGTCCCTGAAACGAACCCGATGACCGCCCGGTACTCGTGACAGCGGACTCACCGCTCTTCTTCATCAACTCGGCATGGATCTCGGTGTCCAGTTCCAAATCGAAAACCGACGCTGTGTCCACGGCTATCACGTTCGTGACGACGAACCTGCTCACCATGCTCTAGTTCTTGCGGGCGTCGGTCCACGACGCGACGATCCACGAAAGGGTTCAAGACCGGCGCGATCAGGGCTCCGAGGCAGAACCCGACGACCACATCCTTGTCCACGTTGACGATCACTGCTGCAATGCCGGCCAGGACGAGGACCAAGACTACCCAACCGCCGGCTCGCTGAGCGGTGGTCCACTCAGAGTTTTCGATCCAACACACTGCTGTGGCCACGATCGCGTACACGACCGTGGCCACAGCAGCCATCGCCATGATGGTCAACATCAACGGCAGTTCCCGCCCGAGATTCCCATCGAACCC
The DNA here is from genome assembly GCF_030407755.1 of Rhodococcus sp. APC 3903. NCBI lineage: Bacteria > Bacillati > Actinomycetota > Actinomycetes > Mycobacteriales > Nocardiaceae > Rhodococcus > Rhodococcus sp. APC 3903. Next base: position 18,207 of record NZ_JASDCV010000022.1, on the reverse strand, counting down.
ACACAAACTGACAGCAGCAACATCAGCGGGGTTCGATCAGGTCCACCCACGCCGTCAACGATTGTGTGAACTGACCGGCGAGCGGGAGCGGCGCCATCGCATCGAATTGTCCGGGGTTCAGGATTCCGATCTCGCCGAGTCCGTGGTTCGCGCTTGTCAGTTGGGTGAAGGTGAGCGCTTCAGGTGCGACGGCGGAGCGTAGCCGTTGTACTTGGTCGCAACTGACATTGAGGTCTTTCTCGGAGCATGTGATCAGAACGGGCAGGGAATCCGGCAGCCCGGCTGCGAGTTCGGCTGGGTCGTAACGGTCGGCCTCTGCGAGGAACCGCTCGTTCGCGGATGTCAATCCCACGGATCCGAGCAGTGGGTCCTGGTCGGGCGGGATGATCCCGTTCTCCCGCAACGATTGAACCGTGCGAGCGAGACTGCTGCGCGTGACGTCCGCATCGGAGGCTGGTAGTTGTCCGCCTTGGACACTGAGGTCGAGACTGGCGTTGATCTGGTCCGAAAGTAAGTCGAGATACCGCTGCGAAAGCGGTTGCAGCAAGCCCAGACCGGCGCCCGGGGTGTTCGTACGCTGTTGCAATGCGAGTGCGGTGAGCGCGCCTTCGCTGTGCCCGAGCACCACGGTTCGGGAGGCCGATGTTCCGGTCAGTTCACCGAGCACGTTGAGCGCGGCGTCGGCGTCGTCGACCTGCATGTCGAAGCCGTAATCGAAGGTATCCGGGACGCTACCGCCCAGGCCTGTGCGCCCGGACCCGAACTTGTCGAACCGCAGACTCGCAATTCCGTGCGACGCCAACTCGTCCGCCAGGTACGCAAGGGTGTTCGGAAAGACCATCGCATTCTCTTGGTTTCCGTTGCGATCGGTAGGTCCGCTACCCGGCAGCAATAGAACCGCGATGCCGGAACTTCGGGTCGCTGTCGGCGTACGAAGGCTCCCGTAAAATGTGATGTCGCGCGATTCGAACGTCACTTCGGCGTCGACGCCCACACGTGCGGACAGAGATCCCGTCACCGATGATCCCGTCGAAGTAGACGGATTTGCTTGCGCTGCAGACGAACCGAGCATGGTAAAGCAGGTCGAGAGAACGAACACGGAGACGACTGTCGCGGCGCGGCGCCAAACTGTGATCACGATATGGACCCTACCGGGTCGGAAATCGAGTGCGATGCGTCAGCATCCACTGAACAAACCGAATGCGCTCATTTCGGGATCACGTCTCGGACAGGGGGGCTGAGAGTTCTGTGCATTCTGAATGTGGTTACCCAACTCGTTGTACATGCTCGTCGGGCACAGCAGGATCGGGTAGTAGCTCGGATACACGCACCGGGAACCAGACAAACTGCACTCTCCTACGTTTCTCGGATACGAAACACCGCCGAATCGTCCAGGCTAGCGATCTGGGAGCCCGGCCGATCGGCAGCGGGCCCACAAAATATCTTCCGCACCAACCGAATTGGTGCGCACCTTATCTGGGTTGCACTTCGCTCTCGCCGCACTGCTGAACCGCGGGCTGTCCGGTCAGCGGTCATGGCCACCGTTTTCACCCGAGGCGGTTGAGCCATGCTCTCCCCCGCCTGCCATGATCGCAACAAACACCACCGACGCTCCGGCAATACCTCCAGCCCGGGTAAAGCTCTCCGCGACAAGGGCAGCCAGAGCAACGGGCAATGCAGTCACGGAATAGACCGCGAGAATGAACTTCGCTGGATCGGCAGCGATGCAGCGAACGGTCCACACCGCCAGGACGCCCAAACCTGCAAGGCATTCAGCGAAAACCCATCCACCCCAAGAATTGTCACTCGATATCCAGCTCGCAACCACTGCGTAGGAAGCGAATGCGAGAAGAAGGGCAACAACACCGGCGACGACTGGTTTCATCTTCATGAATCTCCAACTTGGTAGCAGCCAGATCCTGTGCGCTGGAACGGGGCAACACCGATCACTGACGGCCAGAACAAGCCGGTGGCACCGAATTTGAGCGCCAGGCAACACCCTGGCCGAGGGACCTTCATCATGCCGCCAGCGTGAAAGCAGTCATACTGACAGAAAGAGCCAGGAAACAGCCACCACTGAGTCCGATACCGACGAGCATGGCCCGATCCGGTCACGAACTCACCCAGTCACGGTATCAATCAGCGTGTGGCTTCGGCACACACAGCGATGAAGCTCAGGCCTTTCCGGCCCGCACGCGGGTGACGCGTGTGACGCATATCGACCGATATGAATTGCCCAGGCCCCGCAGGAGTGGCCTCGTCATCGACCGCGAGCCAGCCGTCGCCGGCGGTGATGGCGTAAACATCGTCATTGCGGTCATCGATGTGATCGTGCGGCACCGTCTCGGCATCCGGCGGGAGCTCTACCTGGTAGACCTCGAACGCGGTGACATCGAGGGCTTCGCTGACACGGCGATCGTACGGACTTGCCGCCGGATGCGGCCCGTGTCCAGCAGGAATAGTGAAGGCGTCAACCACGGCATGCGGCATGGCAACGATGTTAACTCATCTCCCACCAGCCAAGCCGTCCTCCGCACGGGCGCGACCGACTGTGACCCACACCGACCAAACGTCTATCGCCTATCAGAGATAGGACCATCACCATGGAACGCGACCACCTTCCCGCAGACCTCGACGCGGCACCCGACGCCGACTACATCGAACAAACCATCCCAGCCGACCCAAATGCGGTGGATGCCGTCGACATCGAGGCCCTCAGCACCGAACTCGACAGCACATGGCCTCCGCCCGAAGGAGATCTGATCGAACAATCGATACCCGCCCCCTCGACGGCGACCACTGAGTTCCCCGCCTGGGGCACATACAACCGAGAATCGGCGGATACCGCCGACCGCCGATGCGCTCTACGCAATCGTCCCCAACCGCACCGACGACAATCAGCAACTGACCTGGCTGCAGATCGGTTCAATCGCCGGGCCGAGCGCACCCATCCCCTCGGCCGCTCTTCGCGCCACGCGACTACAGATCGTCGGCAGCGGCCAAGGATCAGTCAGCACCCAGACGATTCTCGCCGAGCTACCCGAACTGGCCAACGCGACCACCAAACGGCAACTTCCAGATCCACGCTCGGGCCGTACCCCTCGCCGATGCCGAGCAAGCATGGGCTGACGCCGCCACCAGCAGCGTGCGGATCGTCCTCACACCGCAGTCATGACCCCACACAACACGCGCCGGACCAGCCACAACCAAGAATCGTTACCCCCGCAAACCGTTCGTGACAGAAAGGACTGCCCAGCAACATATTTCAGACATTTCCTTCCTTGCGTCGCGTCGACGTCCGCGCAGTGACCAACGCTGACTTTGCCGCGTTCGTATCCGAGACCCGGTACGTTACCGACGCGGATGGTCTACGTGTTCGCCGAATTTCTGCCCACAGCGCTCCGCCGCAACGCACAACTATCTGAGCGGACCCCTAGTGGTGTGGATATGCAGGAGCATCCTAGGTGTACCCGGCCAGGACGTTGTTAGCGGGCGTGTCGGCTTGACGTGAAGAGAACCTCCGGATGGGGTGTGGCTTGTCGAAGGCCCACTTCCCACAGGAGGTTCTCGTGTCCCACGGTAATGCCCGCACCACGTATCTCGGGAGAATGCTCATCGTCAAACGCCACCGGGACGGCTGGCCCAAGGCCCATATCGCCAGCGCGATGGGGGTTTCCCGTAAATGTGTGTCCACTTGGGTGGACCGCTTCGCGGCCGAGAGTGAGGCGGGATTGCACGATCGGTCCTCTCGTCCCCACATGATGCCGACCCGAACCGCGGCCACAGTCGAGACGCGGATCGTCGAACTACGCATGCATGAACGACGCGGACCGGACTGGCTCCCAGCGGAACTCGGGGTGCCGGCCCGCACCGTCTCCCGCGTCCTGTGTCCTGCGACGACACCAGGTGCCGTATCTGGCCGACTGCGACCCGTTGACCGGTGAGGTGATCCGCTCGTTGACGACCACCGCGGTGCGCTACGAACGCCAGCGCCCCGGCGAGCTGGTGCACATGGACGTCAAGAAGCTCGGCCGGATCCCCGACGGCGTCGGATGGCGTGCCCGCGGCCGCGAGCACCGGGAGCGGGACTACTCGACGAAGGTTGGATTCGACTACGTTCACTCGCTCGTCGACGACCATTCCAGGCTCGCCCACTCGGAGGTCCTGCCGGACGAGAAAGGCGCCACCTGTGCGGGTTTCCCGATCCGTGCGATCGACTACTTCGCCGGCAACGGGATCTCCACGATCGAACGGCTAATGACCGACAACGCCTGGGCCTACCGGTGGTGATTGCGTGCGGTCTGCGCCCAGCACGGCATCCGTCAGAAGTTCGTCAAACCGCACTGCCCGTGGCAGAACGGCAAGGTCGAACGACTGAACCGCACCCTGCAGGCCGAGTGGACCTACCGGCAGGTGTTCACCAGCAACGCCGAGCGCACCGCCGCGCTTGCGCCCTGGATCGAGCACTACAACACTCGACGACGTCACAGCGCACTCGGAGGCCTGCCGCCGATCAGCCGGCTGTCACCAACCTGATGGCCGGGTACACCTAGGGCACGGCCGAAGGACCTGGTAGCGACATCTCCGGTGGAGGCAATCACCCGGTAGCCCATGTGTGGAATAACGCCCTCGCATACTGTAATTGGGGAGGAACAGTACTGCCCACCGACACCGAATGGGAGTACGCAGCCAGAGGCTACCTCGAACAAGCCGAAACACGCGAGGAGAGAACTGACACCGAACGGTGTTCACCGATGCAACATCTGGCAAGGAAAATTTCCGCGCGAGAACACACGCGCCAACGGATATGCCGGAACCTTAACGGTAGATAAGTTCGCGCCCAACGGGTTCGATTTTCATGACATAGCAGGGAACGTCTGAGAATGGTGCGGGGACTGGTGGACAACCGATCACTCCACCAACGGCACCGACAATTCCACAGGACGCAATACCGAAGCCCGAAGGTTACCCGTGGCGGCTCAGACCTCTGCCACGATTCGTACTGCAACCGTTACCGAGTCACCGCCCGCACCAGCAACGCCCCTGATAGATCCAACGGAAACCTCAGGTTCCATTGCGTGTCAGTTCCTTCCAGGTTGAACCAACAATTGGAGTGAAACCGGCGACACAGAAAAAGCGCCGCCACTTGAAACGAAGTGGTGATTCGCCCTGGCGACCGCCCCCTGGAGCAGTCACCGCCGGCGCACAGCCCGGACACATAATCGGCACCTTCGCCGGAAGCTGACAGTGACCGAAATGTCTTTTTTCGGGGGGGTTCGCAAGAGTGCCACCAATTTCGGAGTCGCCATAGCAGTTGCACCGCCCTACTTTCCCTGCCTCCGCCATCGTTCGCGACGACACGATGCTGCACCGCAACTGGTCCCGATACGCAGGACAGGTTCACCCTTCCATCTGCCTACAGCGTCACTTCTGGGGTCAGTCGCGAGAAAACCTGGTTCGCCACTTCCATCATCGCAACCGCCACCGCGCGTGCGGTCAGGCCTCCGGGCCCCTTTCGCGTGCTGTTACCTGTTCGCGGTGGTGACGATCGTGTGAACACGTCCGCCGCCGAGTCTCTTGCTTTCGTACATCGCCGAATCGGCGACTTTCTGCATGTCGGTGAACGCTGTTGCACGCTCTTCTCCGGCGACGAATTTGTGGGTACGCACGGCGATTCCGATGCTCGATATCGACGGTATCTCGTCGGTATTCGAGTGCATTGCCGGTCCGATCGAGTCGAGCAAAGGTCCGATGGCCGGCACCGAAAGTCTTTGAGCGAGGATGAATTCGTCCCCGCCGACCCGTGCGACAACAGCATCCGCACGCGCCCAGGCGGACAACCGCTGTGAAACCCGGAGAATTATGCGGTCGCCCACGTCGTGACCGTGGACGTCATTGATCGTCTTGAACCGGTCGATGTCGATCGCGATCACGAGTAGTGCCGCCGATTCCTGACGCTGGAACTCCGCGAGTACCTTCTCGACGTGGCGGTCGAGGCCACGACGGTTCAAGAGCCCGGTCAGGGGATCGAGGTCGGAGCTGGACGCGTCCACGCTGAGCATCGCCAGCACGATCTGCGAGATGTACGCACAGATCAGGAGAGCGGTGACGACAACCAGCACTCTCGAAACACCGAGCGCAGGATCTCGCTCCGGCCCGAAGAGGATCGGCTGCGCAGCCACCACGATCATCACAACCGAGAAGGTCAGGTGTGCGATCTGCAACTTCGGATTGTGAAAATAGGCGATGTAGATACCCATCAACACGTAGATGACGGAGCTGAGCAGACGTCCGAGCGGCGCCGAGTCGCCGAGAATGGCGATCGAAACCGCAACGTCACAAAAGACGACAAAGCCGAACGAGCGGCGCTTTGTCGGGCCGAAGACCCACCATGAGACTCCGACCATGAAGCACGAGATCACGACAACACTGTTGAAGAACAGCGCAATCGTGCTTGCCGGACCGGCCGGACTGAACCTGTTGAGTAGTGCGCACACTCCCATCACGATCACAATGATGCCAAGTAATAGCCGAGTGGCGGTCGTGAGGCCGTTGTCGCGGAGATAGCGAGTGAAACGGTCATACTGATCGGGAAGAAGCAGCCACTCGCGGGTCAGCGTCCTCATGGACTTCATCTGAGACATCATGAATGCTTCAGCGCGCCATAGCGACGGTTTGCACTGCTCATCGTGAACTGACTCCTCTCCGCCCCACCCTTGCAATGACAACTAGGTCGACGCCGGCGATCCCCGCACCAAGGATATGGATGCCGCTGGCCAGAAACGCAAGAGTTCCTCCACCTGTCCCCAGTGGCTAATCTGCGGTTAGTGTACAGATGGCTTCACGCAAATGGGATCCGACGCGTGTTGGAGTCATGCCTGCGGACGGACCCAAAGCTCCGAGATGCTCGCCAGAAGTCAGCAAAACTAGCTTAACCTGCAACGTTGGCGTTCGTTTAGTGTGCGTGCACAGCACTTCTGCCAAAAATTGCGCACGCTTGAACCGGCCCTTCGTTCGCGGACTGAGTACGGATCTGATTCCTGTCGACGGCTTGTTTCTTTAGCGATCACTTGGCTACTTTGATGTTTGCTTGAGCGATGCCGCCGGTAGGACTGATTCGTGGCGGCGGTTCGAGGTCATCGCCGACACTCGCCCCTTGCGTGGTTCCGCATCCTCGACGGCCCTTCTGAGGGCTCGATCGTCTCGGGCCTGTCAAATCTGGAGAGAACTTTCGGAAAACGTTGCAGCACAGCGATTACGAAGCCGGCCCCTTTTGCAGAATGGACTTCATCAGCCTACTTCATCCCACCGCAACTGGACTTGAGCAAAAGCACAACAGCTTCTCCCCTTTTGACTTTTCACGGCAGGGTTGGGACTGACCCGCTTGCCGTGAGCGCTGCTCTCGTCCAGCCGGAACAACCTTGCCAGGTGCAAAGGCACCGCGAGCATCGGTCTTGCCCCGGTCACCAGCAGGTCTCTGTAGTTGCGACGGCGCGACCACCACGCACTCCATGCCTGCACGATTTAGGGGTCGGCACAGGCCGAATCCGGTCGGCCCGGACTCGTAGACACTTTTCTCCGGGCCCGGCAGCGAATGCGACCAGCCGAGAATTTCGCCGTGATCCGGGCATAATCATTGTTTGAACCTTCACCCGTCTGACCGTCAATCGCGGATGCCGCTACCGAGAGTGCCTGCACGTCAAAGCCAACACTCGTACGCTAAAACATCACCGGGACCTCCTGCAAATGTAGGCACTCCCGATCCAGGCTTCGCCTACTCCGCAACCCACGGCAAACTTGCAATCGAGGCCCCGGCCCGAAACGGGCCGACCTACATACCATCTGGACCGCGATGTTCTCGGATCCCATCACCTCGCAAGGTTGATTCCTCACTCGTCGTCAGTCAGAACCTTCGCGCCACATCGAGTGCACTGGACAAGTGAACTCGAGAACACCAATGTTCTTCTGCACCAGTGACCAGGCGCCAAGCCACTTGCGCAGTCCTGCCCCGACCTTCGGTTATCAGTCGCAGCGCGTTTCGTCGCGTCTCCGCTCCGCGTCACTCAATTCCACGGCCACGGTTTCCAATAGCCGCAAGTTCCGTCCTGAAAGACCGACCGCCAGCGTCAAGAACCTCTTCAGACGCGACGTGGACAGACTATCCACGAGTGCGGCGTCATGGTCGTGGGCTTGGACGCCCCCACTGGACCAACGAGTCGCGAAAAAAAAGTCCTGCGGCACCTCAAAATACGCTGCCAACGCCGACAGCACCTGCTCGGACGGATTGCGCCTCGCCCCAGCGCGCAACTGCGAGACGTACACCTCCGAGATCTGACAACCATGGGTACGAATAGCGGCCGCTACCTCGCGGTTCGTCAAGCGTCGACCCGCAGCCGCGAACAACTCGTTGAGGCGAACCTGGAAAGTATCGCCACAATCGTTTGCCCTAAAATCATAAATATCCACTACACCCCTCCATAACGCAGTCCTGCCTTCGCGATGTTCCAGCCACAAGAGTTGCTTTCATTTTCAGAATTAATAAAAACGACACAACCCAGTACTATTTCGGCCACCGTCATCGACCTTTCTCGATTTTTTAGATTTGCACCCTCTCACGTACCACAAAGGACGTCATTTCAAAAGGGGAACCCTTGTCTGGGCAGGGAAGTATCATTTCACGATTCGCGAAGAGGGTGGCTGACCACGAATTTTCGCTCACCCAATATTTGCTCTCACAAGAATATCGCAAGCAAAGCCTGTCGGATGGGTTGACTACTACACTCCAGCCTCCGTGGTGCCCCGGCTTCAAGTGCAGTCTGCGCAACCGAGGCGGTGATCGATTTCCCGCCGGGCACCTAACATCGAGATAGATCTGCACCTCACTCGTTGCTGTCGTGGAAGAAAGGACAGGAGAATAAGTCTCCGAAACGGCCAGTTACGAGATCCCCCTTCCCATGTTCTCTATTTTTCGTTAGCTTGCCGACACTCCTGTATCGGTGGGATTTATCACCATCCCGGACCGCTAGTTTGGGCGCAATTTATGGACCTGGAGTTGGCTAAGGCGCTCACTGGTGCGGGGCTCACAGGTTGCCGTAGAGCACTACTCTGAGCGACCTCCTATGCGCTGGATAGTTCTCTGAACATGACAACCCCCTCAGTTCGGTAGCGGACACAAACGCACCAACAAAAACCCAAAATGTGCCCAGTATCCCTTTTTGATCAATTCGCATCCGCCGATGGCGGATTTACCATTGGCAAAATTATGCGCAATGGTTTTGCCCTGCCCAATGATGACAGAGCCTCCCACGATTGGCAACAGTTCTGTTAATACCGCCCCGACCGGCATGGGCGTGCAATAGCGCGGACTTCACTGGTCAGAAAATGTCAATGACCTGAACTTTCTCCAACTAATAGACATTGCATGCCGCAAGAGGGAGCCGGTAGTTCGCTCCCACTGTCATCGCAGTTTCAATCTCTTGCACCCAAACGGCTCGTCCGAAAATCGGCCGCTAACAATTGGCTATTTAATGTTGCATATTCACCCGACATATTGGACATCCCTGCCGAGCCCACGGCAGTCCCCTCATCAAGGTCGCTTTTCGCCTCTGGATGTTGAGAATCGCGGACGAGGTCATATTTGCGCGTTTCGTCGGGGTAGTTCGCATGGGTTTCCAATCGGCCGATTTTAGTTCCCGTGGGGATATGTACGATTTGGGGTTTGACGCTTTTCCTGGCCCGTGAAATATTGCAATTAGTGATAAATAGACCATTTAAGCCAAACCCGACTTAATGGATAAAAATCAAATGTTGATTAGCTGAGATTTGAGTGCTAATTTGAGATATCGGCAAGCATCCCGCTTGCCACGGAATGAATGGAGTTTTCGAATGACCCTCAATCTCGCAGCACTTACCAGGCTCCTCCGAGTTTTCATGAATGGATCGTAATCCAGCAGTGACGCTTTACCACCTCAAATAAGATCAGTGGAAACTCTGATTCAAAAATGAGAAATAGGGGGATTGCCTCATGAAATGATGAACTACACTTCAATGAGGCAATCCCCCACCATTGCCTGCGATGGAACTTTTAAGTTCCAAAGATCATTTACTATTTTAAATCTCGTGCCGTTTGATTCGACTCACCCGTTATGAACTCGACTCATTAGTGTTGGCTAAATGTAGTCTGACCCGCATGAATTTTTCACGGGAAGCCTTGGCGCGCGATTCTTCATTGCCAGCAATCCGTCGATCATTCCTCGGCCTTAACCGTAGCCGCACTGTACGTGAAATCAGATTCCACAAAGGATGCTGTCCCATCCGCCAGCTTTGGGGAAATTCCCGAACTCGACTTCATCCTACCTTCCGCAATTCGCTCTGGCGATGCAGTGAACTAGGGGCTGCCCCGGTTTGGTTCACATCTAACTTGTGAAGTTCGACCGTGTCGATCGGGTCGCCAATTTCCGCCAAGAAAGACCGTTCATGCGTTGTTCGACGACGGTTTACCAGGTTTCATGGGTAGGGCCGGAGTATGTGGTGGCGACGGAACCGTTCTTCTCGTTGTCACAGCAGGACATCCTCGACCGTCAACGGTGGTCGAGTCAGGAACGACTACAGCTGGCAATTGTGACTTGGATCGAGAGGACCTACCATCGCTAACACCGGCAACGGCGCCCTGGGGAAGCTCACGCCAATCGAGTTTGAGACAACAACCTGGCTGTATGACTGGCTTGGGATATCAGCCCCAAATGTGAGCTGAAGTGGACGCAGCCCCGCCGTTGAGGTGTGGGATGATCACTCTAATTGCCACCCACCGCATTCAACACGCGATGGACGAGCGCCCGCCGCCGACACCGTGTAACTGACGTCCATTACTCATACAACCACCCGTAACCTAGATTCAAATAGCTTGGCTTTCAAGAAATTTTCGGTTCGATCGACCACGCGATCCAAGCCACGCCACTTCCACTTCACGCGCCAGCGGCCGAACCCGCGCACGGGAGGTATGTCAATTTCGGTCTACGAATGCGAAGTCAGAATCCGTCGGAGAACAGCCCTATCGACCTCCCCACCTGAAGTCAACGGCATGGTGCGAATTCGAACAAGCAAATCAGGGCACACCAACGATGAGAAGCCCGACGCCGTAAGGAAATCCGTGATCTTTGCGCGAGTGGGCATGCTCTCACCCGCCGGCACGATGAAAGCAATCGTCGGTCCATCGCCAGATGAGTTGCATCTGACGATCAGAGCAACCGATCGAATCTCAGGGTGACCGATCAAACACCGCTCAACACCCGAAGTCGCGCTCTGTCTCCGAGTGCGCCAAACCTTCTCTCCGGTTGCACAAACGATGTTCGATAGCTGCGCCTTGACTGACCCACTGATTGCCCGCCACCTTTCCAGTCTTCGAGGTTGACCCCCTGCTAGAGACCTCACAGAATCACTCGCCACCAACGGTTTACGGCCCGCCAGTCAGCCAGGGACGTTCGACGATATTTCACCTAACATCATCCCCTATCCGTATCTCGTACATTTCGCCCGTCTTTTGGCGCCTGATGGACTGACTCGCCAGAACCTGCTCAGACTTCTGCTCCGACGTCATTACGCCGCCGGACGCATCTCTCGATCGACATGTTGTCGATCGCTCCTCATGTCACCGCATCCACGGAAGCCAACGGCTAGCGCTCAGATTTATTGCGACAGTGTTGATTCGATAACACGGATCCAGCCACAGCACATGCGGAGATCACGGTTCGTTACTTTCTCGCGCTCACCCGAGACTGCCAAAAAGAACGGGCACCCGCAAGATCAACCTATATTCAGGTATTTCAAACCCAAAGACACTTGTAACAAATACGACAATTAACCAGACAAATGCGACGGCAGCGAAGGGAATCGATCGAGGATCAAGGCTGGCGGATAGCACGGTGGCGCTTTTGCCGCTGAGTGATGAACGCAGCGAGCAGTACCTTATTTCCCTTTAGTCCTACTGCTGCAGCAGATTTCAGCATCGCCTAAGCCCGTGGTGCCGCGGGCACAAGGTCGCCACCAACAGGAAACAAACTTGTGGTATGTTTTGCTCGTATAAGCGAAATCAAGTGACCACTGGGGGGTGTTCAGTGAGCTTTGATCAATTACGATGACACGCACAACAGAGGTGCGAACCCGAGATGGACTGCCTCTCGATTTATTATCCCGCAACGACCGGAGGGACGACACAACGAGACTTTTCAGCGATCAGGACGCTTCACTGATACCCGCATTCGCAAACATTTCAGGACTCATCGCGCTTATTAGGACCCGGTCTACGCACAAACGGAAAGTGCACTGGGGCCCGCGTTTTTACACGGAGTGTTGACGCTCGACGGGAAAAGACGGCCATCCCTGCTGACTGAAATGCAACCAAGTCGGGGCGGACATTGATTCAAATCTCCATTCAAATCCTTGAGTTTTTCCGGGTTAACGACAGAAATTCTACGATTAGCACGCCCGCTGATCTCGTACCCACTCAGTCAAAAGTGGTTTTAAAGCAAAGAGGATAGTCCGGACATCGTTTGGTTAACTTATCGATCGCGCTTTAACATCGGAATACCGAATGAAGGCGTCGTAACTCCGGATGCAATGGGCCCACCAGCCGAAACACCCATAATTTTCACCCAAATCATGGAGTGTTACCAGAGATCCTCCACAGCAAGAACAGACACAATCCGACTGCTCAGACCAGCCCATCCACTGAAAACTAGTCCAACTCGGCGGGCTTGCCCAGAATTCGTGAAGGGTTGGAAACTTCCGATCCTCCACGACGATTACTGTACGGCCGTACGGCCCTCCTATCCGGACAATCATGCACCCATCCAGTCAGCTTCCGCGCTTCGTAATACACAAGAGTCAGAGAGGTACCCATGTCCAACTTCCGGACGTATGCACCCGACGATGGCGCGCTTCGTACCATGCGCAAAACGCGAAGGCTCCATCACTTCTTCGAGGAAACGGCCGACCGCGTCCCGGACGAGATCGCCCTGGAAAGCGAGGGGCGTGCCTACACGTACGCTGATCTCGATAATCGCGCAAATCAGTTGTCACACTTCCTCATCTCGCTGGGGGCCGGTGCGCGGATTGCCATCCTGCTAGACCGCTCGGCCGAGACCTACCTAGCGCTGCTGGCCACCCTGAAGGCCGGTGCGGCGTTCGTCCCGATCGACCCGGAATCACCTGCGGAGCGGATCGGCTACATCACCGGCGACGCAGACGTGGACCTTATTCTCTCGCATTCTCGGTTCGGAGACGCACTTGCGCCATTGGGCATTCGCTGGATAGAGATTGACTCTGCCGAAACGCTGATCGACTTGGAACCCATTTCGAGACCGGAAAGCGCTGCATCCCAGGATGATCCATCTGCCTACATTCTCTATACCTCAGGTTCTACCGGGCGCCCAAAAGGTGTTGATGTCGCCCAATCGAGCATCTGCAACTTCCTCGATATCGTGCCCACCATCTACGACGTCCGCCAGTGTGACCGCGTCTATCAAGGCATGTCCATCTCGTTCGACTTCTCGATCGAGGAAATCTGGCCAACGTGGGCAGTTGGTGCGTCCCTCATTGCAGGGCCAACAGGAACCGGCCGCTTGGGCGGGGAACTCGCCGACTTCCTCGAATCCCACGCAATCTCTGTCGTGTACTGCGTCCCCACACTGCTCGCTACCATCCCCCGTGAAATACCCTCGCTGCGAACGATTCTCGTGGGCGGCGAGGCATGCCCGCAAGAACTTGTCGAGCGCTGGGCCCGCCCGGGTAGGCGAATACTCAACACCTACGGGCCGACTGAAGCGACGGTCACCGCCACGTGGTGCGAGTTGCTTCCCGGACGCCCGGTCACCATTGGCGTTCCGCTACCGACCTACTCGGTGTTCATCCTCGACGAACAGCACAACCAAGTCACAGGCGGAGAGGTCGGAGAAATCTGTATCGGCGGACCAGGCGTCGCCCGTGGCTATGTGGGCCGTCCGGAACTCACCGCAGTCCGTTTCATAGAGCACCCGCTCGCAGGAAACGGCCGTCTCTACCGCACCGGCGACCTTGGTCGCGTCGATTCCGGCGGTAAAATCCAGTATCTGGGTAGAGCAGACAGCGAGGTCAAGATCCGCGGCCACCGCGTCGACCTCGGCGAGATCGAAAGCACATTCCTCGTCGATCCTGATATCGCCAGCGCGGTAGTCTCGCTCGTGACCGTGGCGGGTGTCGAGCAGCTCGCTTCCTGGGTCGTCCTCATCCCCGGGGCCCACCCCGACCTGGATGACCTCGTAGCCCGGCTGAGCAGGGAAACCCGCCGGAGACTGCCGGCGTACATGATCCCGGCTTTCCTCGATATTCAATCAGAGCTGCCCATGATGCCGAGCGGAAAAGTGGACCGGCCGAGGCTGCCGAAACCGACAGGACGCCGCCTCATAGAGTCCACCGCGCCGGTGGTCGCGCCGACCAATGAACACGAACACCGAATGCGAGAGCTGTGGGCCGGACTGTTGAGCGTCCCCACCGACTCAATTTCGATCGAGGCGGACTTCTTCATCGACCTGGGAGGGCATTCCCTGGCAGCAGCTCAGTTGGTCACGCAATTGCGAGAGAGCGGAATCGGCTCGCGAGCCGGCATCCGTGACATTTACGCGAATCCCACTGTGCGCAGCTTGACCGCCAGCATCGATCCTGTCCCTTCATCCCCCGCTTGCCTCGACCGCGATACCGCAGCTGTCCTCAAAGACCGTCATACCGATGGAGACACACCGTCCGTCTGCGGCCGTGAGGTTCGTCGAGCGGGCGTAGTCCAAGGTATTTTCCTACTCGTAGTGCTGTTGGTCGTCACGATCCCAGTCTCGATCGTGTATAGCAATCATCGAGGTCAGCCCTCTTTCGATACGCTCATCGATTTGCTCATCGCCACTGTTCCCACCTACCTGGCGGTGCGTTGGGTTGTGCCGGTGCTTGCGGTTCCTCCACTATCCGCCGGGATAAGACCTGGCCGATATCGGTTATGGAGCACCACATACCTCAGACTCTGGATGGTCAACAACCTCATGACGCTCGCACCGACGTCGGTTCTCAGCGGATCACCGTTGATGACCCAGTTCCTACGTGCGCTCGGAGCGACGATTGGCCGCGATACCTATCTGGGAACCGCTACCGTCCCCTTCCCGGCGCTGGTCACGATCGGAGACGGGGTCTCGATTGGTTACAACACTGACCTCCGACCGTGGAGAGTCGTCGGTAACGAGGTCGTAGTAGCGCCCATCCTAATCGGTCCGAGTGCCTATATCGCAGCAAACTGTGTACTGGGGCCAGGGACGACAGTGGGGCCCCACGCAATGCTCGGCGACCAGTCACCTCTGCCCGATGGAACGACTGTTCCCGCAGGACAGCGATGGATCGGGTCACCGGCTGAGCGCGTCGACGCACTCGATGACCGTGTGGAAATGATGGCGGCCGCAGGCCCCACACGAGGTTGGACGCCGATGTTGCTGACGCTCACAGTTGTCGCGGTGTTCGCACTTGAGGCTCTCGCGATAGCAACTATCGTCCCCAGTCTCGTCTTGGTCTGGATCGTCCTACTTGAATACGGCATGCTTGCATCGCTACTGGCCACCCTGCTCTCCGGGACGGTATATGTGATCAGCGTATGCGCCATTGTTGGGCTCGGCAAAAGGATAGTTTTGCCGCATATGCCGGTTGGCTGCTTCTACGAGGCGTCCCCTCTCGGAGTCCGCAAGTGGATCGCCGACAAACTACTGGAAATCAGCTTGTTGCACACGAACTCGCTCTACGCCACACTTTATACTCCACCGTGGTTGCGCCTACTCGGCGCGAAAATCGGTCGGGGAGCTGAGATTTCAACCGCAGCCCACCTCGATCCTGATCTACTCACCGTCAACGACGAGGCCTTCGTGGCCGATATGGCCAGTCTCGGCGGCTCGACATTTTGTAACGGTCGAATGAACTTCGCACACACGGAAATCGGAACCCGGGCTTTCATCGGCAATGCGGCAGTTCTTCCGAGTGGAATGAGCACCGGCGAGGGATCCCTGGTGGGAGTGCTCACCGTTCCACCTACGTCCGGCGTATCACCACAGTCATCATGGTTGGGTAATCCCGCCATGTTCTTACCCGCCCGCCAAGCTAGCGGGGTGTACCACGATTCGGAAATATTCGCGCCGCCTCGCTCCGTTGTCGCACACCGACTCGCTATCGAATTCTTCCGTATCACCCTGCCTGCCACTGTCATCGGTATCAGCCTCTATTTCTATCTCCTCGGGCTTTCACAGTTCGCTCGAACGACATCCGTGAGCTGGACAATCGCCGCCGCGCCCTTCCTGGCGTTGACAACGGCCCTCGGTGTTGTGCTCTTCACGGTCGGCACGAAAAATAATCTGGTCGGTGCCTACCATCCACGCATAGAACCCCTCTGGGCCAAGTTCGTACGCCGATCGGAATTCGTCACTGGCCTTTACGAATCCGCAGCTGTACCAGTACTGCTCAACCAGCTCATCGGCACTCCGTTCCTGCCGGTGATCCTGCGCTGGTACGGCGCCCGCATCGGCAAAAGCGTGTGGATGGGCACCACCTACTTGACCGAATTCGATTTGGTCCACATCGGTGACGCCGCGGTAATCGAGAGCGGTGTTTCTCTACAGACGCATCTTTTCGAGGACCGCGTCATGAAAATGTCGTCCGTCACGGTCTCTGGGGGCTCCACCGTCGGCGCCCGAGCAGTAGTTCTCTACGACACCATTGTCGGCGAAGGAGCGGAACTGGAATCGCTCTCACTACTGATGAAGGGTGAACAACTACCCCCGCACACCGCATGGCGTGGCATTCCAGCCCAGGCGGTCGGCTGATGCCGAGATCTACCCGACCACTGGCTCTCGTCTACCGCGGCGGTGCCACCACTCCTGGCTGCGCTGAATCCGTTGCGGCCCTTCTGCGTCGAAGTCCGCGACATTTCGATATCCGTTATGTCGGCCGACGTGAGGATCTGCAACTGAATCGGAGTGTGCTTGCTACCGCCGCACTTTACGTGCAGCCCGGTGGAGACGAGCTCCGTCCAGCTTGGCGTCACATGCGACATCACCGTGCCGCCGTGCGAAACTACGTGGCAAACGGCGGCCGATATCTCGGCTTCTGCCTGGGGGGCTACCTTGCGGGCGCCACTCCCGGATTCGACCTTCTGCCCGGAGACACCGACCAATACATTACGACTTCGCATGCGGACATCGAATCGACCGACCCTGCAGTGGCGACCGTCCTCTGGCGTGGACGACGTCGGTTTCTGTACTTCCAAGACGGCCCGACCTTCGAAATTCAAGGCAGACAAGTCGACATCGAGGTGATCGCCTCCTATCAGAACGGTGAAATAGCTGCAATGACAACACCATTCGGATGCGGACGGGTCGGTGTCGTCGGCCCTCATCCAGAAGCTGATGATAGCTGGTTCTCCGATTCCGGCCTGCGCGCACCGACCGATCTCGGAACGGGTGCAGGTCTTGACCTCATTGACTCGGTGATGAACTGACATGAACCCTCACTCCACGCCCCCCATGATGGGTCAAGCACCGAAAACATCCCGCCTCAGAGGGATCGATGTCACGAGAGGCATTGCGGTCATAGGAATGATCGCAATTCACTCACTCAGCGACTTCGACGAAGCCGGCAACCCCACCTGGACATTTAGCGTAGCCGCCGGCCGCGCCGCCGCGATGTTTGCTGTGCTTGCTGGGGTCAGCATCTCGTTCATCGCTGAACGTCGCCAACGGGCGCTCGGGGCCGACTCGACGCGTATCGTCGCTTCCCTCCTCACCCGAGCCCTCTTGATCGGCCTGATCGGACTGATGTTGGGCTATACAGACCCCGCCTATGGAACGGTCATCTTGACCTACTACGCGCTGATGTTCCTTCTGGCCGTACCGCTCATTTATCTGAGTACTCCCGTGTTAGTGGTGATTGCTGTCGTCAACGGCATCGCGATGCCGTTGCTCAGCCAACTCGTGCGACCTCGTCTGAGCGGACCGATAACCGATCAAGCATCCTTCGCCGACCTTTTCCACCGGCCCCAACAGTTGTTGACCACCTTGGCATTCACGGGCGAATACCCTGCGCTCGTGTGGATGACTTACATCTGCACAGGACTGGTCGTGGGTCGACTCGCATTGTCCACCGCTCGTACAGCCT
>NZ_JASDCV010000021.1:0-117452 GCF_030407755.1 Rhodococcus sp. APC 3903 | reverse complement strand
TGGACAAAGTTACGCGAAGATCAACACAACACCAAATCGCCAGGTCAGAGCACTGAAGCGGGTTAACAGCCGATAGTTTCCTCGAATTTTTGCCTCTCGCGATGACTTTCCGCGCCCACTGCGGTCTGTATGAGCAGGAACCAACAGGAACCGAAGCGTTCAGTAATCAGTCAATCGACTTCAAGGAGCACCCAATGTCTCGTCTTCTCTTCGTCAACATGCCGGTCAAGGACGTCGCCGCTACCCGGGCGTTCTTCAGCGGCCTCGGCTTCGAGTTCAACGACATGTTCAGTGACGAGAACACTGTCTCGATGATCGTCAGTGATTCCGCCACGGTCATGTTCCTGAACGAACCCCGTTTCGGGGACTTCATCGCCGACGACATCTGTGACACGTCGAAAGCTCGAGAAGCACTGATGTGCGTGTCGGCCGACAGCAGGGAGGAAGTCGACACCTTCGTCGACGCGGCGATCGCTGCCGGCGGTAGCAAGTGGATGGAACCCCAGGATCACGGCTTCATGTACGGACGCGCGTTCCGCGACCTCGACAATCACGTCTGGGAGGTCATGTGGATGGACCCGGCTGCGACTGTTCCCCAGCAGTAACGCAGAACAACAGCAGTAACGAGTAGGCGCGCGGGTCCCTCCATACCGGAGGGCTCGCGCAACTCCTTGCCCCTACAGCTCTGCAGGCAATCCGAACCGTGCGAACAGACTCAGATCGAAGAAACACGTCACGTGCGAGATCCCGGACTCGGTGACATCGAGAACGTGCAACTGGAAAGCACGGTGAACCCCATCGGGCTCGCGCATATAGAGGCCGAACGCCGGCTGGCCGTTGGCGGCGGTCGGTAGCAGCCGCATCGCTCCTGGTCCGTCGGCCGGGCATTTGGTTCCGATGAGCTGCCCGATTGCCTCGGGGCCCTGGTACCAACCCTCGAACGGAGGCATCTCCCAGATGGCTTCCCGCGTGAACAGCTCAACGATTGCCTCGACGTCGTAGCTTTCGAAGCTGTGCACGTAGTCGCGGAGCAACTTCCGGGCAGCCTCGGTAGTCGGTTCCACGAGATCGTCCTCAGTGGGCCCGATGTGATTGATCTGCGCGCGAGCCCGCTGCAGCAGGCTGTTCACCGCAGTGGTTGTGGTGTCGAGCGCCTCCGCAACTTCCGATGCCTTCCACTGCAGAACGTCACGCAGAACCAGAACCGCACGTTGGCGCGCGGACAAGTGCTGCAGCGCGGCAACAAGCGCGAGCCTGACCGAATCGCGATTGACGACCATGACGGCGGGATCATTGACGTCGCCCAACGCAGAATCCGCGATCGGTTCCAACCAGGCAATCTCGTTGCGCTCGATCAAATCGTCGGCCGGGTCCGAACTAGGTGCACCGAGGCCGGTCGGGAGTGGACGCCTCGATCTCCCCTCCAGCGCGGTCAGGCACGTATTCGTCGCGATGCGATAGAGCCAGGTCCTGAGCGACGACTGGCCTTTGTAACCTTCGAACCCGCGCCAAGCCCGGATGAACGTCTCCTGGACCTGGTCTTCGGCGTCGTGAATCGACCCCATCATGCGATAGCAGTGCGCCAGCAACTCGCGGCGGTACGGATCGGCAAGAGTGAGGAAATCACTGTCCAACGCCTGATCGACTGTCATTTGTTCAGACTAGTGGCCGAGCGCCCGAAACACAGGCGTCGGCGAGAATTCGATCAGGCCGGCGCCTGCACCGCGGTCAACCGGGATCTCTTCCTAAGAACGAACCCCAGTGATTCGTAGAGTCTGATTGCATTCGTATTCGATTGCACTGCATGGAGAAACGGCAGCTCGCCGCGTTCGCGAATCCCGGCAGCGACGGCACGGATCAGCGTCGTACCCAGGCCTCGACCTCGGAAGTCGCTGTCGGTGCACACCGCACTGATTTCCGTCCATCCCGGAGGGTGCAACCGCTCCCCCGCCATGGCAACAAGTCTTCCGTCGACGCGAATGCCGTAGTAGCTCCCCATCTCGACGGTACGAGGAAGAAACGGTCCGGGCTTGGTGCGCTCGATCAACGCCAGAATTTCGGGAACGTCGCCCCTTCCGAGAAGTTCGACCGACGGATCAACGGAGACTTCGAGTGCGGAACCGTCCATTTGCACCGAGCCGAACTGATCCACAACGCGCCACCCTTCCGGCGGCTGATGATCAAATCCTCGTAAACCTACTGTGCCGCCTGGACCTACGAGTGTGCGTAGGTTCTCCCAGTCTTCGGCGTCCAACTCGGGCGGATGACCGACAAACGGAGCGACTGTCGGGTCGTATCGCGCAACTCTCCCTGCCCAGCGAGCGAATTGCGCATGATGTCCGCGAAGACCTTGTCGCACAGGATCGTCCAGTGGATGGATGTCGACATCCGTGTCAACAGTCTCGACAAACGACGCCAGGGTCGCCTCCGTGGTCATCGAACCTCTTCCTATCCAAGTCTTCCAGTGATGGAGGCGACCGAAACTCCCCGCCCACCTCGATCACAACGCTAGGAACACTTGCTGTCGTAGTCGCCGGATAGAATCAAGATGATTCTGACTTCCGCCCCACGCCCAGTCACGACCACGGTTCGAGGGCAGATTCTCACAAAGACTTTCGTCGCGACATCTACACCAAACGAAAGGCTGTTCGCCATGAGCCACTCCGACCCGATCAGATCTGCATTCGACCAGCTACCTCTGAAGGAAATGGACGCAGCGACGCTGGTCTTCGCGATCGAGAGCGCCGTCGACGAGATGGCTCTCCCGGGTGAAACCTTGCGGCTCGCCATGGAGGTCGCGACCCTCGCGCACCTCGATCAGTTCAGAAAGAACGGGATCAAGTCAAACGAGGATCCCTACATCGTTCATCCCCTACGAAATGTGTTGCGGCTGCTTCGGTACGGGTGCTCCGATGTCGAGATCCTGAGCGCAACCGCGCTTCACGACACGGTCGAGGACCGACCACACGCCGTCATCGCACTCCTCGGTGGCCGGACTGCGGACGACATGTCTGCATCCGAAGCGCAAGAACGTGCGTCAACACTCATCGCCTCGCACTTCGGCCACAGAATCTCCGAACTTGTTGAGGCAGTGACCAATCCAATCGACTACCCGCACGACAACACCACCGGCTACCAGGATCACGTCATCCGCGCGATCGCGGATCCCGCAGTGTTCCTCGTGAAGTTCAGCGACTTCGTCGACAACGCGGGAAGCGTGAAGTACCTGAGCGAGACCGACAGGCTGAGGCTGGTCACGAAGTACGAACCACTCGTGGAGCACTTCAAGCGGGCTTCGCTTGCTCTCGCCAACGCATTGCAGCTCCCTCCCGCAGGACTCGACGCGATCGCACAGCACATTGCAACCATCGAAGGCGATTTCTCGAATACAGTCCGAGGGGACATAGAAAATACTCGCCAGTAGTACCGATCAGTAATAATCGAGCAATCGGGCGAATTCTCCGAATACGCGATTTTGTTACCAGTGAGTATTCACTTTCTTGCCAATTTCATTACCATCGTGATCCGTGTCACAGGGTCGAATTCCATTGCACTGCAATGATTTAACGCTATAAGTGTAACCGTGGTTCACGTTGACTAATATTCTTCAATTCGCCCAGGTGACATGAGCGTCGACATACTGCATTCTTAGATAAACCAGGGATTCCCTGGAAGCAGACACAATATGTTGCTGATTCGTGATTGGAGCGGTTCTGAGTCCACGCCTGCAGGGTGGCGTACAAGGCACGCCGTGCCTGAGCGCAGGGGACTCTACGAACCGGAAGGGCAATCACTTGCCGACGCGCAACCGGGGGAAACACAGCGCATCGCGGCGTAGTTCACGAACCAGGTAATCCGGGTATGTGGGACACGGTCGGCTCATATCGCAACGTACGTGACGAAGAATCTCATCAAGGACGGTGGCAGTGACAATGTTCAAACGAATCGCAGTGGTCAATCGAGGTGAGGCCGCGGTCCGGCTGATCAGGGCTGTACGCGAACTGAACGCCGAACACGACTACGGCATTCGCGTCATTGCACTGCACACCGAGGCCGAGCGCCGCGCCATGTTCGTCCGCCAGGCCGACGAGGGTGTGACCCTGCGCAGCACCGGCACCGGCAGCCCGTATCTCGACTACGCCGAACTCGAGCGAGCACTCCTCGCAGCCAAGGCCGACGCAGTCTGGGTCGGCTGGGGCTTCGTGGCCGAGGATCCCGCCTTCGCCGAGATCGTCGCGAAACTGGGCATCACGTTCATCGGCCCGAGGGCCGACGCGATGCGCCTGCTCGGAGACAAGGTTGCCGCCAAGATCCTGGCCGAGAAGGTCGGCGTACCTGTCGCCCCGTGGAGCGGCGGACCGGTCGAAACGCGCGCCGACGCTCGTCGTCATGCTCAGTCCATCGGATACCCCCTGATCATCAAGGCCCGAAGCGGCGGCGGTGGACGCGGTATCCGCAAGGTCTGGGCCGAAGACGAACTCGAAGTTGCACTCGAGCGCACGCAGGGCGAAGCAGAGCGGTCCTTCGGCGACCCCGTCGTCTTCCTCGAACGCCTTGTCACCGATGCACGCCACGTCGAGGTACAGGTCATCGCCGACAACCACGGCAATGTCTGGGCTCCGGGCGTTCGCGACTGCTCGATTCAGCGTCGCAACCAGAAGGTCATCGAAGAATCCTCTTCCCCCGTCCTGACCGAAGAACAGTCTGACCACCTCAAGAAGGTGTCCGCCGAACTGGTCAAGGCAGCCGGATACCAGGGCGCAGGCACGGTCGAATACCTCTACCAGCCCGAGAACAAGCTCTTCACGTTCCTCGAGGTCAACACCCGTCTGCAGGTCGAGCACCCGATCACCGAGGTCACCACCGGAATCGACCTCGTCAAACTGCAGATTCTGGTCGCCAGTGGTGACGAATTGGTCGGTGACTGCCCGCCCGCATTCGGCCACGCCGTCGAAGCCCGTCTCAACGCCGAGGACGCGGACAACGATTTCGCGCCGGCACCCGGCACCGTTCAACTCCTCAAGTTCCCGCTCGGCTCCGGCATCCGGGTCGACACCGGCATCGCTGCCGGGGACGTCATTCCGCCCGACTACGACTCGATGGTCGCGAAGGTCATCGCCTGGGGCCGCAACCGCTCCGAGGCACTTGCGCGCCTGCGTACCGCCCTTCGTGAAACCACAGTCGTACTCGACGGCGGCACCACCACCAAGTCGTTCCTCCTCGATCTACTCGATCGCGACGAGGTCATCTCGGCATCCGCGGATACCGGCTGGCTCGACCGCACAGGCGCCCTGACCGGCACCACTCGCCGCGCGGACGTCGCACTGATCGCCACCGCCATCGATGCCTACGACGCCGAGGAGTCCCTCGAGCGTGCGGCCTTCCTCGCCTCGGCACGCGGCGGCCGTCCCCGCGCCAACCATGCGATCGGCCGTACCGTCGAGCTCAACTACCAAGGTCAGGCATACAAACTGACCGTCGGACGTATCGGCCCGCACCGATACCGCGTCGACGGAGACGCCGGCGACATCGAGGTCGACGTCGATCGTCTCGGTGACTTCGAGTCACGGCTGGTGATCGGTGATCGGCGCTTCCACGTCGTTTCCGTCGTGAGCCCGGCTCGCTATCTCGTCGAGGTCGACGGCATCAGCCACCAGATCAGCCAGGACGACGCCGGAGTGGTCCGCGCGCCGGCTCCCGCCGTCGTGGTGGCTGTACCGGTCGCGGTCGGCGACGACGTCGAAGCCGGCTCCACCCTGGTCGTACTCGAATCCATGAAGATGGAGACCGCAGTTCGCGCACCGTACGCGGGCAAGGTGCGTGAAGTTCTCGCTACCGTCAACTCTCAGGTCGATGCCGGCGCGCCGCTCCTGCGCGTCGACCAGGTCAGCGAGGAAGCTGTCACGGAGAAGGCTCCGCGAGTCCAATTCGATCTTCCGGCGGCAACTTCCGGTTCCGACGCCCGCGACGACGCGTTGGCACAGCTCGAAGCACTGACCGCGATGATCAGTGGCTACGACGTCAGCGGTAAGCACGCAAACGCTGTTCTGGCCGAGTACGACGCACTTCGCAGCGCTCTCGAATCCGAGGACCGCGAACTGGTACAGGCCGAACTGGCTGTGCTGACCACCTTCGCCGACATCTGCGAACTCTCGCGCAACAAGCCCACCTCGGGTGAGTCCGCGAAGGACGAATCCGTCCACAGCCCCCGCGAGCACTTCCACACCTTCCTGCACTCACTCGACTCCGAGCGCGAAGGTTTGCCGACGTCGTTCCGCACGAGACTCGAACGGGCACTTCGCCACTACGACGTCACCGATCTGGAAGATCGCCAGGCCGTCGAGGAAGCGGTGTACCGACTCTTCCTGGCTCTGCAGCGCATGGAAGCCCAGATCCCGGTCATTGCAGCACTTCTCGAAGGCTGGCTCGTCGGCGACAAGGCTCCAGGTTGCTCGGCTCAGGAGCTCAACGAGGTTCTCGATCGACTCATCGTCGCGACGCAGGTCCGCTACCCCGTCATCGGCGACGTCGCCCGCAACCTTCGCTTCCGGTTCTTCGACGAGCCGCGCATCCGCAAGGTTCGCGAAGACGTCTACGACGGAGTACGCGGCAACCTCGCCTACCTCGAAGAGCAGCCGGACGCTGCCGATTTCGACGAGCGAATCGCCAACCTCGTCGCCACTCCCGAACCGCTCCTGGACCTGTTGGGTCGAAAGATCGGCCTTGGCAACCGCGATGGCGGCCCTCTGCTCGAGGTCATCACGCGTCGCTACTACAAGATTCACTCCTTCGAAGACGTCCGCGTTTTCGAGCACGTCGACCGCCGTTTCGTGACCGGTAACTTCGACCTCAAGGGCGACGGGCTGCATCTGGTCTCGACGGTGGCCGAATTCGACGCTCTCGGAACGGCTCTCGACGATGTCGCCACAATCGCGCAGGATGCTCCATCCGGTCGCGGCCTGGTAGTCGACATCTACCTCGACTGGCCGAATCAGCCCGCCGACGGCGACACGCTCGTCGAGACGCTGCGCACCGAACTCTCGCGCAACGAGACGATCACCCGGTCCCGCCGCGCGACTGTGATCATCTGCAATCCGAATGGGGAGCCGGTCCGCTGGGTCACCTTCCGCCCGATCGACGGTGAACTGGTCGAGGACAACATCATCCGCGACATGCATCCGCTCACGGGTCAGCGTCTGGACATGTGGCGCCTGAAGAACTTCAACGGCAAGCGTCTGCCGGCTCCGGAGAACACCTACCTGTTCCACCTCTCCGCCAAGGAGAACCCGAAGGACGAGCGCCTGATCGCTCTCGCGGAAATCCGTGACGTGACACCGCAACTCGACGACGAAGGTCAGATGGTTGCGCTTCCGGCCATCGAGCGCACACTTGCCGCGTGCCTCGACGGCATCCGCCGTGCGCAGTCCCAGCGCGGAGACAAGCGTCGACTGGCAGCCAACCGCGTCGTGCTCTACGTGTGGCCGGTCGCCGACGTTCCCAGCGAACGCTTCTCCGTGATCGCTCAGAACGCAGCCCGACTGACCGTCGGCGCCGGGCTAGAAGAGATCACACTCATCACCCGCCTGAAGGACCGAAAGGGCGGCGCGCCCAAGGAAGTTGCGCTGCGATTCTCCTACCGCGCAGGTGCCGGTGTGGTCATCAACAAGACCACGCCTCCCACTGAACCGCTGCTCCCCCTCGACGCGTACGCCCAGAAGGTCCAGAGTTCGCGGGCACGCGGCACGGTGTACCCGTACGAGCTGATTCCGCTCCTGACCGGCACCAAGGGCACCTTCGTCGAGCACGACTTCGACGAAGCGGGCGTCCTCTCACCTGTCGAGCGTCCGTACGGGCTCAACAAGGCCGGCATCGTCGTCGGCCTCGTGAACACTCCGACGCCGCGCTATCCCGAGGGAATGACCCGTGTCGCGCTCTTCGGTGACCCCACCAAGGCGCTCGGTACCGTGGCCGAGGCCGAATGCTCACGCGTGGTCGCTGCCATCGACCTGGCCGAGAAGTTGAACGCTCCGGTCGAGTGGTTTGCACTGTCCTCGGGTGCCACCATCTCGATGGAGAGCGGCACCGAGAACATGGACTGGGTCTCCCGTGGCCTGCGCCGGATCATCACCTTCACCCAGAACGGCGGCGAAATCAATATCGTCGTCACGGGAATCAACGTCGGCGCTCAGCCCTACTGGAACGCCGAAGCCACCATGTTGATGCACACCAAGGGCATTCTGGTGATGACCCCGGACAGCGCGATGGTGCTGACCGGCAAGCAGTCTCTCGACTACTCCGGTGGCGTGTCGGCCGAAGACAACTTCGGTATCGGTGGTTACGACCGCGTCATGGGCCCCAACGGCCAGGCGCAGTACTGGGCCCCCGACCTCACTGCGGCGTGCGAGATCCTGTTCCGTCACTACGCACACTCGTACCTCGCTCCCGGCGAACGGTTCCCGCGTCGCGCAGCGACGACGGACCCAGTCGATCGCGACGTACGTAGCTTCCCGCACACCCACCCGTCGAGCGACTTCGAGACGGTCGGCGACATCTTCTCCTCGGCGAAGAACCCGGATCGCAAGAAGCCCTTCGATATTCGCACCGTGATGCGGTCGGTGGTCGACCAGGACCACTCGGTTCTCGAGCGTTGGGCCGACATGGCCGGCGCCGACACCTCTGTCGTTCTGGACGCGCACCTCGCCGGACATCCGGTCACAGTGGTGGGCATCGAATCCCGCGCGATCCCGCGTAAGGGTCACTTCCCCGCCGACGGTCCCGACACCTGGACGTCGGGAACGCTGTTCCCGAACTCGTCGAAGAAGACGGCCCGCGCGATCAATGCGGCGAGCGGCAACCGTCCGATCGTGGTGCTGGCCAACCTGTCCGGCTTCGACGGTTCACCGGAGTCACTGCGCAACATCCAGCTCGAGTACGGCGCCGAGATCGGCCGCGCCATCGTCAACTTCGACGGACCGATCGTGTTCTGCGTCGTTTCCCGCTACCACGGCGGCGCGTTCGTCGTATTCTCCGGTGCGCTCAACGACAACATGGAAGTTCTTGCTGTCGAAGGTTCGTTCGCCTCGGTACTCGGCGGCGCCCCCGCCGCCGCAGTGGTCTTCACCCGTGAGGTGAACACCCGCACCAACAACGACCCGAAGGTGCAGCAACTGGAAGCAGACTTGGCAGCAGCCAAGGACGACACGGAGAAAGCACACCTGCGCGTCGAACTGAACGCTCAGCGCATCGCCGTCCGCTCCGACAAGCTCGGCGAAGTGGCATCCGAATTCGAAGCGATCCACAACATCCAGCGGGCCCGAGAGGTCGGCTCGGTGGATGAGATCGTCCCTGCCGCAGAACTGCGTCCGCAGATCATCGCAGCAGTCGAACGCGGCATGAAGCGCGCACTCGCGCAGTAAGTTTCTCCGCACGTCGAGCGGTCCCGCGAAATGCGGGGCCGCTCGATTTGTGTCCGCACCGCGCCGGCCTCAGACGCCCTCGAGAGCCTCTCCGATCTCTTCGAGGACGTGATTGTGCTGCTCTGTTGCGAGCAGATGCCCCGCCGCGATGGTGACTGCCACGGGCCACTCGATGATCTCGAACGCAACCATCAGTCCCATCACCGCAAAATAGGCGATCTGCTCGGGTCTCGGAACCGGAATGGCACCGACGATCGGTAGCTCCAACTCGAAGCTCCGTGCCGAACGGACGGATTCCACTACCGCGCGGTGATCGACGGGGTTCGTGTGGTCGACGGTGTTCTGGGACATGTCACGATTCCTCAGGATTCATCTCGGGTCGCCCGGGAGTTCGGCGACGTGTCACTTCCAGCAGCGACGCTCACAAGCGTGTCCGATTCACCGGTTTCCGCTTCTTTGATTTCCGCTTCGCTGATTTCCACGCTGTCGCGAGCGCTGACTCCCCCGGTTCGGGAGGTGTACGCGGTGCTCGTCCGCGTCGGGATCTTGCGAATCGTCGACTGACCTTCCGCGCTCTCCTCAGTTCCAGTCTCCTCAGTTGCGGCGATCCGCTCCAACACCCGCGGAGCCAGCGCCGCCAGCAGCGTCGCTGCCGACGCACAGCCCACTGCTTGACCCCACCCAATCGGACCGAGCGGCGTGCAACCGAGAAATTGGCTCACCACCGGTGTGCTGACGAGCGTCGCCAGCGCCGCAGCGGACCCGGCAACTGTTGCGACCACCAGCGGACTGCGCGATTCGAGCAGCGTCTGCCCCAGTTGGGTGCCCACCAGGGCAACCAACGCCACCGTCGACGCTCGCCGCCGCCTGCCGCTCGTCCGGGCCATAAGCCACGCTGCCAGCGCACCGATTGCCGTGGCACCACCGCGGACAGCGATCGTCTGCCACAACGCATGAGTGTCCATCTGTTCGGACTTCTCGGATCCGTTCTCGGACGGGGTGCTCACCGCAAGCGCAGCAGCGGGCAAGGCGTCCGTCATCAGATTGACCAGTAGCAACTGCCTTGCGTTGAGCGGTGATTCGCCGGACAGCGCAGAACCGATCAGAGCGAATGCGACTTCACCCGCGTTGCCTCCGAGCAAAACCCCCACCGCTGATCTGACCCGCCGCCACAATTGACTGCCCTCGTCCAATGCGTCGGTCAATCCGCCGACACGGCAGTCGAGGAGCACGATGTCTGCGGCGCCGCGCGCCGGATCGCTGTCAGTCGACGCCACCCCGATTCCCACGCTGGAAACTCGGATCGCCGCAGCATCGTTCGCGCCGTCACCGACCATGGCGCACACGCGCCCGTCAGTCTCCAACGCTTGCACGATCTCGACCTTCTGCTCGGGTGTCACGCGCGCAAAGACGCTGCTGCCGCGGACGGCGTTCCGTCGTTCTGCGCGAGAGAAGTTCTCCCAGTCCGGACCGGTGACCACGTCCTCGCGCGCCACATCCATCCCCAGTTCGGTGGCGACCGCCGCCGCTGTTGTCGGATGATCCCCGGTCAGCACGCGCACTTGCTGTCCGTTGCCTTGAAGTTCTCGAACAAGTTGCGTTGCTTCGGGTCTGAGCGTGTCCGAGAGTCCGAGAAGGCCGACCGCTTCCAACCCCTCGGAGCAACACTGTTCGAGAAATTCCGAGTCCTCCGCAGCGCGTCGCGCATCGTGTTCCGACAACTCGCGCTGTGCGACGGCAACCACCCGCAGTCCGCGTCCGGCCATGCTCTGAACGTGGCTCGCCGACACAGCATTCGGATCCCGCCCTGCCTCCGCCACGAATTCCGGTGAACCCTTCAGTGCGATCCGTCTGCCCAGTAGGGCTGCCGAGTACGGCCGCCCAGACCTGAACGGAACGAGGTTGAGCGCGTCGGCATCACCGAAAACCCGAGCCTCGTCCAGAGCTTGTTCGGCTGCATCGACGACGGCGGCGTCCGTCGAATGAAAGACGCGATCGTCGCGACTTCCCAGAGCACTGCGCGCCGCAACTTCCAAAATCTCACTTTCGCCCCAACCGTCGACGCGTTCGACCGCGGCCACCCGTAGCTTGTTCTCGCTGAGGGTTCCGGTCTTGTCGAAGCAGACCACGTCGACACGGCCGAGCGCTTCGATCGAACGTGGAGCACGCACCAACACTCCTGCTGCAGTGAGCCTTCGAGCTGCCGCCTGCTGAGCCAGGGTCGCAACCAGAGGCAATCCCTCCGGCACGGCGGCCACGGCAACGGCCACGCCTCCGGTGACGGCGCGGCGCAGACCGGTACCACGAATCAGACCCGCGACTGTCACCAACGCTCCGCCTCCGATACTGGCCGGCAGAGTCGCCCTGGTGAGTTCGCGCAGTCTGTTGGTCAGGCCCACAGCAGGTCCGGATCGGGATACACCGACATCGGCGCGCCTGGTCACCGTTCGAGCTCCGGTGGCCGTGACCACGCCACGACCGGAGCCGGCAAGCACTGTTGTCCCGGTATAGGCCATGCACCTTCGCTCGGCCAGGGGCATCCCAGGGGTCGGGTCGGTCTGCTTGTCGACGGGCATGGACTCCCCCGTCAACGACGACTCGTCGACTTCCAGCGATTCGGCGCTCAACAGTCGACAATCGGCGGGCACGATGTCCCCGGACTCGAGGGCCACGACGTCACCGAGTTCGAGCGCGTCTGCCGCAGTCTCGACCGTGCCGGCGTTGGTTACTCGCCGAGCTACCGGTTCCTGAGTCCGCAAAAGTCGCTGCACTGCCCGTTCCGAATGAAGTCGTTGAACAGCGGACATCGCGGCATTGCCGACCAAAACCGAACCGACCAGGACGGCGTCTACCGGTGAACCGAGGACTGCACTGGCCGCCGAGCCGGTTGCCAACACCGGCGTGAGTGGATCCGCCAATTCTGTTCGCAACGCCGATAATCCGTCACGGATCAACCTGAAGCGTGCGGGCGCTCGCACACGAGCGTCGGCGCGGCGCGGTGTATGCCGGACGGATTCGGCGAGTTCGCGAACGACAGAATCACCGTCCATCTCATGCCAGGTATCGCTCGGAGTACCGACAGGGGCGGGAGCCTGAATCACAGATCGGGACAGGGTGTATCCGGTCCACAGTCCCGCGGCCGAACCAGCCGTGACCGGCCCCGGCCCAGCCCCTCGAATTCCCGGAAGCATAATCAAGGCGCCCAATGCCGAAGAACCCGAGGAGAGTTCGACGCCGCGCCTCGTCGCTGTTCGGGCAGCCGAGAGCGCATGGACGACCCGCCACGCCCCGGCCAAGTCGGTGTGGATGTCGGCACTCACGTGCTCGCCACTCGGTGGTGAAATCCCGATGCGCAGCACTGCCTGCCCCGCTATCGCCCTACTCGACACGATCGCAACTGTCCGACCCTCGGCCACCAGTGCCGAGAGAGCTTCGCGCAGGCCGGCTTCGGGAGTCGATGGCGCCGGATAGAGCTCGTCGAATCCGCTTCGCAGTGATCCGAGCCCGTCGTCGTCGATCGTGGCCGCTGCGACTCCGCTCGCGCGTATCTCACCTATCAGTGATTCCGCCAACCCTTTTCGCACCGGTCTTACGACAACTTCGGCGCCGTCGATGCGGTGTCTTCCGACCCCGAGTGAGCCGGCGTCAAGCGCTTCCCTGGCATGTGCCCACACCACGACGCGGTCCGACTCGGACACCTCTCGTATGTCGGAAACCCGGAGCGCGTCTTCGAAGAGGACACTCGGATCGACGAGGACGGTATCGACACGATCGAGCATGCGTAGAGCCGCGGGGTCCGAAACGGCGACGTGGTGCGTCCGCCACAGACCGTATGACAAACCAGCAGCGAACGATTCGCGTGACATCCGAAGCGGCCGCGGCGCCGAAACCTTGATGCTCGTCGCAACGGTGTCACCGCCGGCAGACACGGTAGCCAGTGCAGCCCCAGCCGCCAGCTGAACCCCAGCGATCCTGTCGGCATAACGCTCCCCCGGACCACTCGGGTCACGCCTCGTGGAAGCACCGCGACCACCAGATTCGAATGGCCGCACCCGCCGAGAGTTTCGCGCCGCCAGAGTTTCGCGTAGCAGCATCGTCCGCAGCCCGAAATCCACGCCCAATGACGCAGGCGCGTAGGTCAGAACATCCGCGAACGACGTCGCCGACTCCAATGCGAAGTCGGTGAGCGAACGGCCAAGGCGCTGTTCGATTCGCCGACGCACCCGGGGTTGATAATTGATCGCTGACGCCGCCGCCGAGACATAGGCGGAACCCGGCATTCGCGGGGCACGAAGAATCGATCCCGCTGCTGCAGGAATCATCCCGACGCCCGCCAGCGCAAGAGTGCCGGTCCGCAGCGCCACGTCACTGACAGCGGTTCGCGGAATCGTCGAACCACCGACCAACGCCAGACCCGACAACGCCAGGCGCGGCGGCAAAGTTGCCACCGACACCGCACGCCGGGCCATCGCTGAGAACATCAGGAAGTGGATCGAGTGTGCGAAGAACTGTGAGTTCGATCCTGCGACCGACTGGCCGCCTTGTGGGAGTTTCCGCTCGATTCCTTCTTGGCCGGTTCCGTCTTGGTCGCGCGCCCAACCGCCTTGACCGCACGATCGGGCCGCGCGCTCTTGCGATCCCATTCGTGAAGTACCAGGGCCGTGCCGCCGACCGCCAAGAGCACCGGCCACTCCACCAATCCCGCCGCGCCGACGGCGGCCATCGTGAGAACCGCGGTCGGCGTCGAGGAACTACCCGCACGAATTCCGTCTCGGACGCCCTCCGCCGTTCCGCGTATCCCGCCCGTCACTCCACCGATCACTCCGCCACCGACGGCTCCAGCCACCGTCGTCGTTGCGTCTGCCACACCACGAACGACGCGGGTGGCTTCGTCGACAATCATCATCGGACGCTCCTATCAGCAGTCCATCGAAGAATTCAGTATTTGAGGCCATACCCAACACCGACGGCGGCAATCACGATCCGATACATTTTTCGGCGAACCTGGCGAGGGCGCGCCATCGTCAGCGCCGTGAGAGGGTACGGTGCGGGATGCAGCGACCACCTTCATCGACGGGAGTTCCACACAGTGGCGATCATCGGAAATTCGGACCTCGACATCTTCCGACTTAGCTTGGGCGGCAACCCTTTCGGATGGACAGCAGACGAGAAGACGTCCTTCGAGATCCTCGACTCGTTCGCCGAAGCCGGTGCAAACTTCATCGACACCTCCGACTCGTACACGGCGTCGGCTCCCGGCAATTCCGGCGGGGAATCCGAAACGATCATCGGGAAATGGATCACCGATCGGGGACTGCAGAACGACATCGTCGTCGCCACCAAGGTGGGTAGCCATCCCGATTTCAAGGGACTGAAGGCCGACAACATCGCGGCCGCAGCTGAGGCGTCGCTGCAGCGCCTGCAGACGGACTGCATCGATCTGTACTACGCACATTTCGACGACCCGCAGACTCCGCTCGAGGAAACTCTCGAAGCCTTCAATGCGTTGGTCGTCGCGGGCAAGGTTCGCTATCTCGGAATCTCCAACTACAGCCCCGACCGCGTCCGGGAGTGGCTGCGGATCACCGAGGAGAACGGTTACGCCGCGCCCATCGCGCTGCAACCGCACTACAACCTGGTGCACCGCAAGTCGTACGAACCCGAACTCGCGCAGATCGCCACCGACAACAACATCAGCGTCTTCCCGTACTTCGCTCTCGCTTCCGGCTTCCTGACGGGAAAGTACAAGACCCGCGCGGACATCGAAGGCAGCTCCCGCGAACGGCTGACCGCCGGATACTTCAGCGACGCCGGACTCGACGTCGTCGCGGAACTGGCAACAATCGCGCAGGCACACGAAAGCGAGATCTCGACCGTCGCGCTGGCCTGGCTGCTGACTCGACCGGGCATCACCGCACCGATCGCGAGCGTCAGCCGGCCGGAGCAACTCCCGGCGCTACTGGACGCCCCGAATCTGGTGCTGTCGTCGAATGAACTGGACACTCTCGAACGGGTGTCGGCGGCAGTCGGCGCCTGAAATCAGGCAGTTTTGAGATGAGCGCCGAGGGCCGTGTTGTTGATCGTCCAGAACGACCAGCCGTCATGGCTCTCGGTGTCGCCTGAAATGTGACCGGTCACGGCATTGGCGGCCGCGGTCGGATCAGGGAATCGGCGGCCTTCCATCGGTCCGCGCATGATCTCGACGACCTCGGTACTTTCGTCGAAGCGTCCGACCCAGCGGTATCCATGGCAATCAGCCGTCATCTCGAGGCGATTGTCGACAACTTCGATCTCCTCGACACCGCTGGCGCGACGCTTCTTCGCGGCGACCGGCGACGTCTTGCGCTTGGTCGCAACCGGGGCCTCCACGTAAATGCTCGGATCCTTGACCGCAGCCAGTCCCAGCGCATCCCAACGATCGTGACCGTGTACGACGCGTCCGCGCGGAATCGCGTGATGTCCGGTGCGATTGCGTCCGGGGCTGTCCATGATCCACAGGTCGACCTCGGCACGGATGTCGTCCGCGACCTCGTTGGAGGGCAGCATGAAGAACTCGTGCGGGTCTGCAGCCAGGTCGACGAACACCCAGAACTCGGAGCGCGTGTCGTCGCTCTCGAGCGACTCGTCCTGACGCCTGGCCTGCCAGTCACCGTCGAGCTTGGAACGCACTCGGACGATTCGGCTGATGCCGTCTGCGCCCGTCACCTCGACGGGATTACGACGTGAGTGCGTGAGGCGGACAGCCTTGCCCCCACGCTGCGTAGCTTCGGAAATGAACGCATTGATGCCGCGGCTTGCGGTGTCTTCCATGATCGACCTGTCTCGAGCGGGTACGCCCGCATCACCGGATCGGCATCGGGGTCGAGCAAAGAGCGAATTCTCGGCCTGTTCTTCGATCGTGCGGCCGGTCAGTACCTTCGACCTTACAGCTCCGGCGACAGCCTGACTACGGCGCCCGACGCTCGTTCCCGGAGGTCAGCAGTGCAATGTCCCCGTAAAGAGCCGCCCGGTGAGCGAACATCAGTTCTTCCACACCGTCGAATTGATCCCCGACGTAGTGCGTGTTGGCAGCCGAAAGTTCACGTGAACCAGAGCGCGCGAGGAGGTCGTCGATCCGGCTGTCGAGGCTCGCTGCATGCGCAACCGCACGCTGCGAACTCAACTGATCCTCGGCCCGTGCGACCAGGTCACCGATCCGCGCGAGCGCCGCGACGCGCTCGACCAGCTGGTCCCAGACCGTGCCGAGCGCTTCCCTTCGCGAAGCGATTCCGGCTCGCGTTCCCTCGTCGCGTGCCAGCGCAGCCGCGTCGTCCAGCTCTGCGAGTATCGAACGCAGCGCTACGGTATCGACCGCGATCTGCGTGATCTCGTCTGCCAAGTCCAGTTGATTACGTTGAATGACGAAGTGATCGGAATGCCACGCGCTGGAACTCTCGATCCGGTCGAAAAGATTCCCGGCGAGGTAAAGCAGTGCGTCGTACTCACCGGCGCGTCCTTCGGGTTCGGAATCGACCAGTCCGTCGAGGACTTCCGCGATACGTCTTCCGGCATCGGCGACGACACCGGTTCCCTGGACCTTCCCGAACTGGGCGGCGAGTTTGTCGAGTGCTGCGTTTCCACTGCTGGCCACGACACCGAGACCCACCGGCAGCTTGGCCGGAACCGGCGTGCGGGTGAGCCCGGCAAAGAGAGCCTCGCGCTGCTCGACGTCGAGATGGAGACCGTCGCGGCGGTCCTTGCGGATGGCACGGACGCTGCTCGCGAAATGACGATTGGAATGCACGATCGCCGATCGCATCGACTGAACGCGCTTGTCCAGCGTCTGCACCCGCCGTTCGAGGACAACCTGAACGGGACCGATGCGTGTCGCGAGCAGTCGACGCCTGGTGCGGGCCAGCTCGTCGGTGAGATACCTCAACTCGGAAAATCCGCCGATCTCCGGGAACGAACGTCCGACAGTGCGCCGGTTCGCCAGGATCGACCGCGTCGACTCGTCCGCATAGCCGCCGGCGATCAGCAATGCGACATCGTCGGACAACTCCGGCCGGTTCGACTCGACGGTCCCCGCCGCACACCACTCCCTGACTCGGGTGGAGATGAGCGTTCGCCGTTCGGTCACCGACGCCACGACAAAGACGTCGCCATTTCCGTCTGCCATCTCACGGCCATCCGTCATCTCACGCCTCCTGCTGGGTGCCGGTTACCACTGTTCCAGAATCTGCCGACACGCGCCCGACCCCTGCTCCCGAAGCCGACGCACCTCTGCCATACCGTAGGCGGGTGACCTCCCTGCGATCAGACGCGCAAGCAGGTCACTCGCGCGCACCGCGGACTCCTCCAGCGGTTCAACCACTACTTCCCGATCTCGCGATCGAACAACTCCAGTCGTTGTTGCAGGTACGTTCCTGGACTCTCGCGGAATGGTTCGCGATGGCCGACCAACGCGGATTCCTCGCGCCCGCGGCCAGTGTTCCGCTCTTCATGGAAGCCGCGCTGAAGTATCCCGAGCACCGCGAGGCGCTCCTTCGCCTCGCCGGTCGACGCGGGCAGTACCTGGCGGAGCAGAATCCCGATTGGGCCCAATTGCGGCGGATCGGGTCACGCCGGGACGAACTGTGGCTATCGCCCGATCCGAACGACCGTACGGCCTGGTTCGATTACATACGTACGGTCGACCCGGAACTGGCGAGCGAGGAGCTCGAGATCGCCTGGGACGAGGAGCCCACCGCAAACCGCCTGCACTTCCTCGATCACCTCGAGGTCGGACTGGGTGAACACGATCACACCCTCCTCGAGCGTGCACTCGACGATCCAGCCGTGCGGGTTCGTGAGCGTGCAATTCAACTACTACGGCAACTCCCCCGATCTCCTTTTGCCTCTCGCATGGTCACTCGGGCTAAGTCGTGGGTCCGGCTCGAGACGAAGCCGTTGCGACCGCGCCTTGCCGTCCGGTTGCCAGGCTCGCTCGACGACCTCGCATTTCGTGACGGCATCGAAGACGTCCACTACAAGAACAAAGGCATCCGGCGCTGGTGGTTACGGCAAGTCGTGACCGCCACTCCACTGACGCTGTGGGAATCGATGGCCGGTTCGCCACGCGAGGCCCTCACCATCCCCATCGAGAAGCAATGGCGCACCGTGATGATCGAATCATGGACTGCCGCAACAGTTCTTCAGAAGAACACAGCGTGGGCGTCGGCATTTCTGGAGCGGGACGGGCGCACGACCGACCGGAGAATCGTCGCCATCGCGGACCCACGCGAGCGCGTCGAATACATCGTTGCCGGCCACGCGGACGAATACCTTCTGGGCGTCGACGGCAGCGCACTACTCGACGGCATCGACCGTCCATGGCCCCTGGCCGTCGCCGAAAAGTTGTTGAACGCCTTGGAGAACGAAGCGATGGAGCATGCTGCTACGGGTGAGGACTTGGGCATTCACTCGCGACACAGTCACTTTTCCACTCTGCGAAGCGTGCAGGCGCGCTTCCCTTTCGACGCCGTACCGCTTCTGCAGGACGCGGCGGCACGAACGAGTGACCCCGGGTGGCAACAAGCATTCACCGACAGCGCCGTCAACATCGAGCAGCGCCAACTCCGCTTGGACGTTCTACGTAATCACCACTGAACGACAAAGGGGCCGCATCCCTCGAACAGAATGCGGCCCCTCTGTCGATGGTGAAAGATCAGACCACGCTGACCATCTCGTGATCAGCCACACCGGCGGCCAACACCCGGAGGTGATCTTCGGTGCTGCCGAGGGTGTGCTCGATGGCGACGAGGCGACTCACGTAATGACCCACCGGGTATTCGGCGGTCATACCGATACCACCGTGCATCTGGATCGCTTCCTGGCCGATGAGCCGAGCCGAGCGCCCGATCTGCAACTTCACCCGCGAAGCGATCACCGGATCCACGACGCCGTCGGCAAGGGACATCGTTGCGTACAGACTCATGCTGCGCGCCAACTCGAGCGAGACGTACAGATCGGCGGCACGATGCGTCAATGTCTGGAACTTTGCGAGCGGAACACCGAATTGCTTACGCGTCTTGAGGTATTCGGTGGTCAGACGCAGCGCCTCTTCCATTGCTCCGACAGCCTCGGCGCACAGCGCGGCCTGCTCACGGATCTGTGCGGCCTGGATCAGAGCAGAAGCGTCTCCGCCCTCACCGAGCGCTTCGGCGGGAGTATCGGTGAACTCGATCTGCGCCCCGCGCAAACCGTCGTGAGTGGCGTAGGACTTGCGTACCAAGCCCGAGGCATCACTCTTGACGAGGAACAGTCCGACGCCGCCATCCGGGAGCGCAGCGCTCACGACGAGGATGTCCGCCGTCGCGCCGTGCCCGACCGGATTCTTGATGCCGGTGACGGTCCAGCCGCCGTCGACCTGCGCCGCCGCGGTGGCCCGTTCGGTTGCCGGCCAACGGATTCCTGGTTCCTGATCGGCGAACGCGAGGAACGTGGTGCCCTCGGCCACTCCGGGAAGAATCGACGAGCGCTGCTCTGCGCTGCCTCCTTCGGAGATGAGCCCGCCCGGCGTCACGACCGCGTCGAGTAACGGTTCGGGGGCCAAGCGTCGACCGATCTCGGTCATGACCGCACCGATTTCCACCGGGCCCGCGTCCATGCCGCCGTCGTCCTCGGAGAACGTCAGGCCGAGCAAGCCGACCTCGGCCAACTGCTTCCAGACCTGCGGGCTCCACCCTGGATCGGAGTCGATGATCGCGTTGCGCTTCTCGGCGTCGTAGCTACGCGCTAGGAGGTCTTTGGTGGTGTCGCGGAGAAGCTTCTGCTCGTCGTTCAGTTCGAAGTCCATGCCACGCCTCACAATCCGAGGATCGAGGAGGCGATGATGCTGCGCTGCACTTCGCTCGATCCGCTGTAGATGGATACCTTGCGGTAGTTCAGGTACGTCGGGGCAGTGTGCTGCGCCCAGCTCGCGGAGGCGATGTCGCTGCCCGCGTCGTACGGCAGTGAATCAGGGCCGGCCACGTCCATCAACAATTCGACGCTCGCCTGCTGCAATTCGGAGCCACGAAGCTTGAGCAGCGACGACGCCGGGTTCGGCTGGCCGTCAGCGGAACTGGCGACCACCCGGAGCTGAGTAAGCTCGAGGGCAAGCAATTCGTTTTCGAGTTCGGCGAGGCGAGCAGCGAAGAGCGGATCTTCGAGCAGGGTCCCGTTGCCGACCTTGACCTCGGCAGCGCGGGCCTTGGCCTGGGCCAGACGAACCTTCGAGAAACCGACGCGGGTGACACCGGTGCGCTCGTTGCCGAGCAGGAACTTGGCGTAGCCCCAGCCCTGATTCTCTTCACCGACCAGGTTCTCTCCCGGAACGCGGACGTCCTCGAAGAACACTTCGTTGACCTCGTAGCCGCCGTCGATCAGCTTGATCGGGCGGACCGTGACGCCAGGCGTCTTCAGGTCGACCAGAATGAACGAGATACCTGCCTGGCGCTTGGGCGCATCGGGATTGGTACGCACGAGGCAGAAGATCCAGTCGGCGTACTGTCCCAGCGTCGTCCAGGTCTTCTGACCGTTGATGACCCAGTCGTCGCCGTCGCGGACCGCGCGGGTCTTGAGCGAAGCGAGGTCGGAGCCGGCCTCGGGTTCGGAGAATCCCTGGCACCACCAGATGTCGAGGTTCGCGGTCGCGGGAAGGAACTTCTCCTTCTGCTCCTGCGAGCCGAAGGCTGCGATGACCGGACCGACCATGTTGGCGTTGAACGCCAATGGTTCGGGGACCGACGCAAGCTGAAGTTCGTCGAGCCAGATGTTGTGCTGGACCGGGGTCCAGTCCTTGCCGCCCCACTCGACCGGCCAGTGCGGTACCGCCAGACCGTGAGCATTGAGGATCTGCTGCGCCTCGACCATACGGTCGCGCCCCAACTCCTCGCCGTGGGCGTACGCCTCCCTGATGTCCGCGGGGATTTGCGTACGGAAGAACGTCCGCATCTCGTCGCGGAACGCTAGTTCCTCGTCGGTCAATGCCAGGTTCATCGGGATTCCTTCGCACTCGAAACCGGATTCATGTTCGGTTCGACCGTACCCCGACGACCATGGAGGCGGAACAGGTACCGCGAAAGACGGCACTCAGGGCCGACCTTCTACACGGTTTTGAGGACCAACAGGTAACCCCCGCCCGCGGCGTCGATGCTCGTTTCCACGTTCAGCGACGGAGCCAAACGTGACAACCGATCGATCAACCAATCCGACGCTTCCTGGGCGTCGTCTTTGCCGGGGCAGCGAGCGACGGCGACGCGGCCACCCTTGCGCTCGAGTTGCTCCACGACCCCGATGATCGGAGCGGGATCCACGACGAACAGCCGATCCGGCCATTCCACAACAGGTTTGACCGCACCCTTCTTGGTGTTGCATGCGCGGTGCGCCAAGCGTTCGACGCCACCTTTTGTCTTGCCACCCTTTTTTGCGGTGTTGATGCTGTCGATGCTCGGGCCGCGCGGATCATTG
Organism: Rhodococcus sp. APC 3903; assembly: GCF_030407755.1. Classification (NCBI taxonomy): domain Bacteria; kingdom Bacillati; phylum Actinomycetota; class Actinomycetes; order Mycobacteriales; family Nocardiaceae; genus Rhodococcus; species Rhodococcus sp. APC 3903. Next base: position 95,565 of record NZ_JASDCV010000021.1, on the reverse strand, counting down.
ACGGACATGTCGGGATCGACCGGTTCGTCGCACAGCCAGCAGCGCCAGGATTCACGTTCGCCGACTTCTTGAAGGGTGCTCATGTGGCAACGGTACCGTGCGCACTTTCGGCTGCTTCCGCTACCAAAAGTGCGCACGGGGCCGAAGGCCCTACATGTCTGCAATCGCCTCCAGCGGCTTCGTCTTGGCCGCTCGGTTGGCCGGCCACAGCGCCGCCAAGACACCGACCACACCCGAGCCGATCAGCATTCCGACCACCTGACCCCACGGGATCGTGATCTTGTCGAGGCCCTGATCCGCGAGAGTGCTCACGAAGGCCCAACCGAACGCGATGCCGAGAACAACTCCGACCGCCGCGCCGTACACCGCGATGAGCACCGACTCGAGGTAGATCGTGCGTCGCATCTGTCCGCGCTGCATGCCGACAGCTCGCAGCATTCCGATTTCTCGTCGCCGCTCGACCACCGACAGTGCCAAGGTGTTGATGATGCCCAGGATTGCGATCACGACCGCGAGTGCAAGCAGTCCGTAGAGGATCGCCAACAAGGTGTTGATCTGCTGGCCCTGAGTTCCCTTGAACTCCTCACGATCCTGCACCTGGACGACGACGTACTTCTCCGTGGCCGTTTCCAGCTCGGATCGCAGCGTAGTCAGATCCGCACCAGGCTTCGCCTTCACCAGCACCACGAAGTCCGGGAGACTCTCGGCCGGCATCAGTTTCCGGTACGCCTCGTCCGAGACGATCCACGAGCCGATCAGCTGGTTGTCCTCGAACACTCCCGCGACAACGGTCTGGTACTCGACGCCGCCAGGACCGGTCAACGTCTGGGTCGAGCCGACAGTCCAGCCCTTGTCATCCGCAGTCGACTTCGAGACGAGCATGTTGTTGCCGGTCAGATCGACCGTGCCCTCGAGGATCTTGTACTCGAGCACGCCTTCGATCGGTCCGTCGAACGAAGCACCCTGCTCGTCCTCACCGTCGACCTTCGCGCGCACCCCGTGCAAGGACGTCGCGCTCTGTACGTCGGGTACCTGCCGGACCGCGTCGGCCGCACCTCGCGGCACACCGATCGCGTTGGGACCGGTCAGGATGTAGTCGGCCGAGACACCCACGTCCACAAGAGCATTGATGCTCGCCTTGGCCGAGGAACCGAACACTCCGATGACCGTCACCAGCATCAGACCGAGAGTCAGCGCGAATGCCGTTGCGGCCGTACGGCGAGGATTACGCACCGCATTGGTACGGGCCAATCGCCCGATGGCGCCGAACGGCTTGGCGAACACGGCACCGAGCGCACCGACGATCGGTCGCGACAGCGCCGGAGCCCCGAGAAGAACCGCGATGATCAACGAGAACGCACCGAGTCCGACTATCAACGCAGCCCCACCACCGGTACCGCGAGAGCCGAACACGAGCAGTGCCACACCGATCACGCCGAGAATCGCACCGATCAACGTCCGCACTCGCAGTGAGTCACCGGTAGAGGCGAACTCCTCACGCATGGCCGCTACCGGCGGGATCTTCGACGCACGACGAGCCGGGGCGTAAGCGCTGAGCGTCGTGACGACGACGCCGACCACCAACGCGACGATGATCGTGCGGGCACCCACCTGGAGCGGGCCTTCCGGCAGACCGACGTCGAATGTGTTGAGCAGACTGCGCAATCCGTAGGCGAGACCGATACCGCCGAGCAGACCGATGATGCTGCCGATGAGTCCGACCACGAGCGCCTCGGTGACCACCGAACGGCCGACCTGCGCTCGGCTCGCACCGATCGCACGCAGCAGCGCCAGCTCACGAAGACGCTGCGCCACGATCATCGAGAAGGTGTTGTAGATGATGAACGTTCCGACGAGCAGAGCAATCGCGCCGAACGCCAACAGGAAGTAGTTGATGAAGCTCAGCGCCGAGTCGACCTCGGCCTTGGTCTCCTCACGAACCTGGTCGCCGGTCTGCACCTTGAGATCGGGGAAAACCTGCTCGACGCGTTGCTGCAGTTCCGTCTGCGACACCCCGTCGCCCGCGACGTCGATGTACTCGACGTGTTGGCCGTCGGTGAAGAGTCCACGGGCCTGCTCGTCGGTGAAGAGCGCGCCGATGAACCCGCCGGTGTCACTGCCCGCCCCCTCGTAGATGCCGGACAACGTCACGTCCACGATTCCGCGGGCCGGTGCCAGAACCTTGGCGGAGTCCCCCACCTTCAGTCCGGCTCGCTCGGCGGCGCTGGTGTTCAGCGCGACCTGACCGGTCTGCGTCGGAGGCGCGCCCTCGACGAAGGTGTCGGGTTCGGCAATCGCCTGGCCCGGCGGTAGGTAGGACTGACCGATACTCGGCGCGCCGCCGGTCTGAACAGCGCCGCCGTCTGCGTTGATCAGGACGATCTGTCCACTGACGGCCGGGGCTACCGCTCGGACGCCGTCGACTGCGGCAAGTTTGTCGACATCCTCGACCGGAACGCCACTGGTGTTGCGCTCTTCCATCGATACCCGGACGTCGACGCCCTGGGCGGTGTTCTCGAAGATCGAATCGAAAGTCTTCTGGAGGGTGTCGGTGAAAACGAACGACCCCGCGACAAAAGCCGTGCCAAGCACCACGGAGAGAACCGTCAGCGCAAGTCGCACCTTGTGTGCCGCCAAGTTGCGCAGGGAAACCTTGCGCATCGGCGAGTTGCTTACCGAAGCCATGTGCTCAAGCCCCGGCTTCCACGTTCACGACCGCCTGCGGAGCGTCCAGACGCTTCATCCGGTCGAGGACCGAATCCGCCGTAGGCTCGCGCAATTCGTCGACGATCTTGCCGTCCGCGAGGAACACCACCCGGTCGGCATACGCCGCTGCCCGCGGATCGTGCGTCACGATCACCACGGTCTGGTTGAACTCGTCGACGGCCGCCCGCAGGATCGAGAGCACCTCCCCGGAGGACTTCGAATCGAGGTTTCCGGTCGGCTCGTCGCCGAAGATGATCTCCGGCTGACCCGCCAGGGCACGCGCACACGCCACACGCTGCTGCTGACCACCCGAGAGCTCTCCCGGCCGGTGATCGAGGCGATCCCCGAGACCCAGCTTGGTCAGGACGCTGTTCAGCCAGGTCGGGTCCGCTTTGCGTCCCGCGATGTCGAGCGGCAACGTGATGTTCTCGAGCGCCGTCAGCGTCGGCACCAGGTTGAACGCCTGGAAAACGAAACCGATGCGGTCGCGTCGCAATTGGGTCATCTGTTTGTCGGAAAGCGTCGTGAGTTCCGTGTCGCCGATGAGAACGGAACCCGAACTTGCGGAATCCAGACCGGCGAGGCAATGCATCAGCGTCGACTTACCGGAACCGGACGGCCCCATGATCGCCGTGAACTCACCGCGGGCGAAATCTGCGGACACCGAACTGAGTGCGTGCACCTGGGTATCTCCGGTGCCGTAGGTCTTGGACAGGCCGACTGCGCGGGCCGCGACATCCTGGGCGTGCGAACTCATGATCGCCTTTCCTGTTCACTTCGGTACTACTTGTGGGCGTGACGGGCGCCCGTGAAAACACGGACGCCCGCAATGGTTGGTTCCATCCTGTCGGGTGTCGGGCGCGCTCGCCATCGGGGACCACCCTGATATCTGCAGCCGAGCCGGTCAGGGTCGCGGGAATGTGCTCTTTCTGCTTGTGCGCATTGACGAGAAACAGCGATACGAAGACCGGGCGCACATTAACCTTGTGACACCAATCACACGAGAGAGGCGGCCGAATGTCCGACGCCACCGCTGGAATCATTTTCGATCGGCTAGAGCACTGGGCGACGGTCAAGCCTGATCAAGCAGCGATGACCTTCCAAGGGACCGAATACACGTGGGCCCAGTGGCGAGACCGCATCTTGCGTATCGCCGCCGCCCTCGCCGAATCCGGCATCGGCGCCGGCGACACTGTCGCGTTCGTCGACAAGAATCATCTGTCCTGCCTCGAAGTCACCTACGCCGCCTCACTGCTCGGCGCCGCGAATGTCATTCCCAACTGGCGACTTTCGGGCGAAGAGCTGGATTACGTCCTCGCGGACTGTGGCGCTCGCATTCTGTTTGTCGGCAGCGAACTACTCCCCCAGATCGTCGCCATGCGCGACCGCTTGACGGCCGTCGAATCGATCTTCGCCGTCGGCGGGGAACACGACGAGTTCGAACCGTGGATCGACGAGGTCACACCGCTGCACTCCCGCCCCGAGGTGAGCCCCGATGCCACCGCTCTGGTTCTCTACAGTTCCGGGACGACCGGTCGGCCCAAAGGCGTACAGCTCACGCATCGAAACCTGTTCGCGCACAGCAACAATGTGCTCGAAATCCTGCCGGCCCACGAGGATCACCGATTCTTGATCGCGATGCCGATGTTTCACGTCGGCGGAACGTGCTACGCCATCATGGCAATTCACACCGGTGGGCGCTGTTACTTCACGAGAGAAGCCGACGGACCGTCGATCTTCGCCGGTCTCGCCGCCGGAGCCAACATCGCCTTTCTCGTCCCACCGGTCATTGCCGGAGTCCTGGCCGCAGGCGAGCAGGCCGTCGCCGCCTTCAAGGCATTCAAACGCATTACCTACGGCGCCGCCCCCATGCCCCTTCCGTTGTTGCGAGCAGCACTCGCGGCTTGGCCAGACACCGAATTCGTCCAGGTCTACGGCATGACCGAAATGGCAGGTGTCATTACCGCGTTGATGCCGGACGTTCACCGCGACGAGTCGCAGGTCGAGCGCATGGCATCAGCAGGCACGGCGATCCCCGGCGTCGAGATGCGTGTGGTGGACCCCGTCACGCTCGAGGACGTGCCCACCGGAACGACCGGTGAACTGTGGTGGCGATCCGAACAGTGCACCCCCGGATACCTGGGCAAGCCCGAGGCGACAGCCGAAACGATTACCGCAGATGGGTGGCTGCGTAGCGGCGACATGGGCCGCGCCGACTCCGACGGCTTCGTCTTCATCGAGGACCGCCTCAAGGACATGATCATCACCGGCGGCGAGAACGTCTACTCCCCCGAGATCGAACGAGTACTGGTGGAGCATCCGGCAATCGCCGAGGTCGCGGTCATCGGCGTTCCCGACGACCGCTGGGGTGAAACCGTCAAGGCAGTCGTGGTTCTCACTGCCGAAGCGCAGATCGACGAAGCCGAACTGATCACCTACACACAGGAACGCCTCGCAAAGTTCAAGTGCCCGACCAGTATCGACGTCGTCGAGATCCTTCCCCGCAATCCCACCGGAAAGATCCTCAAGCGCGACCTCCGCAAACCGTACTGGGACAACCGCGAACACAAACTGGTCTGAGTTCGCGTGCTGTAATGGGGCGGTGACTTCGCGCCGCCCCACCACACCCAATCCGACCGATCCGTGCCCGTGCGGCAGCGGCAACGCGTTGGCCGAATGCTGCGGAAAGTACATCAGCGGTGAAGCGCACGCACCGACTGCCGAAACCCTGATGCGTTCGCGTTACACGGCCTTCGCTGTGATGGACGACGAATATCTCACGCAGACTTGGCATCCCGCCCATCGCCCCACCGAACTCGATCTCGACCCCGACCAGACATGGCTCCGGTTGGAGATCCTGGACACCGAACGGGGCGGGCTGTTCGATTCCGACGGCGTCGTGGAATTTCGCGCTCACTACACATTCGGGCGCGAGCGGGGAATGCTCCACGAACGCAGTCGATTTGCGCGAACAGAGGGTAAGTGGCTCTACGTCGACGGCGATATCGGTTAGGTAACTCCGGGCACCGCCGCCGCGGATCCCGATAACACGAGCCCTACGATCGAGTCATGACAACGAACCGGACGAGATCATTTGCCGCTGTCGCTGCCATCGCAGTGGGCGTGAGCCTGACTGCCTGTTCGCAGGACGCGGAGACCACTCCCACGGCAGCCACCTCGGCCGTCACCTCGACCTCGAGTGCAGCAGCGTCGACCACAGAACCAGTCCCGACGGACAGCTCCGACAAGACGTCGGCTGCGGGCACCGAATCCAAGCTCACCGTCGTCGACATCCGAGTGGGCGAGCACGACGGATTCGATCGTGTCGTCTACGAAATGGGCGGAACCGGCACACCCGGATGGCGCGTCAAGTACGTCGACGCGGCGACACAGGAAGGCAGCGGTAAGCCCGTGGACATCAAGGGTGCCGCAGTGATCCAGGTCCTGATCGACGGTTCCGCCTATCCCTTCGACAGCGGAGTCGAGCAGTACTCCGGCCCCAACCCGGTCCCCGGTGTCGGCGGAGTCGTGACCGAGGTCAACGGGTCCAACGTCTTCGAGGGAGTCACGCAGTCGTTCATCGGCGTGACCGAAAAGCAGCCGTTCACGGTCACGACGCTCAGCGACCCTCCGCGCGTGGTGGTCGACGTGGCCCGCTGAGGCCGCACTTGACCTGAAGTTTGGTTGAGGTTCTACCTTCGTGTCGTACCGGCCACGTAATCTTCGTGGCCGGCGACCGGAGGGGCGAAGTCATGAGTATGGAAGTCACCGCGTGGAACGCGATGTACAACGCGATGCACGCGCAAGAAGATCGGCGCCCGTTCTCGAAGGCGACACTGAAGCGGATCGCGACGTTCGCAGTTCCACAGAAACGCAACCTCAGCTGGTACCTCGTACTCAGTGTTGTCACTGCTGCGCTTGCCGTGGCAACACCCGTCCTGGCCGGGCGCGTGGTCAACGCGATAGTCGGCGGCGACGCCGTCGACGTGGTCGTCAAACTTGCCGCCCTGATCGCACTGGTAGCACTTCTCGAAGCCGCTCTGGGACTGTTGACCCGGTGGCTCTCGGCCAGCATCGGCGAAGACCTGATCCTGCATCTGCGCACCACCGTCTTCGATCACGTCCAGAAGATGCCCATCGCGTTCTTCACCAGAACTCGAACCGGAGCACTGGTCAGCCGTCTCAACAACGACGTCATCGGCGCTCAGCGCGCCTTCAGCGACACCTTGTCCGGAGTGGTCAGCAACCTGGTCACCCTGGTGATCACGCTGATCGTCATGCTCGGGATCTCCTGGCAGATCACCGTCCTCGCGCTGCTACTTCTCCCGATCTTCGTCATCCCCGCACGGCGCATGGGCGCAAAACTTGCAGCACTCAATCGTGAAGCAGCCAACCATAATTCGCTCATGAGCACCCAGATGACGGAGCGGTTCTCCGCTCCCGGCGCGACTCTGGTCAAGCTGTTCGGCCGCCCGTCGCAAGAGTCGGCGGAGTTCGCGGTTCGCGCCAGGCGTGTGCGCAACATCGGAGTCCGGACCGCAATGCTGCAGTCCGTCTTCGTCACAGCACTGACGCTGGTCTCGGCCCTTGCTCTTGCCCTCGTCTACGGACTCGGCGGCTTCTACGCGCTGCGCGGACAGTTGGACGCAGGCGCCGTCGTGGCGATGGCACTGTTGTTGACGCGGCTGTACTCGCCGTTGACCGCACTGGCCAGCGCCCGGGTCGATGTCATGAGCGCCCTGGTCAGCTTCGAGCGGGTATTCGAGATTCTCGATCTGGCGCCGCTCATCACCGAGAAGCCCGATGCACGCACGGTGCCGCAGGGCCCGGTGTCCGTCGAGTTCAAGAACGTCACTTTTGCTTACCCGTCTGCCGACAAGGTGTCACTAGCTTCTCTGGAGGAAGTCGCGATCCTCGACACCCGCGGCGGCGAGGACGTGTTGCACGACCTGTCTTTCCGCACGGAAGCAGGGCAGATGGTCGCCCTGGTCGGCACGTCCGGCGCCGGAAAGTCGACCGTGGCGCAGATGATTCCGCGCCTCTACGACATCGACTCCGGTTCGGTCGAGTTGGGCGGCGTCGACGTCCGCGACCTCAGTGCCGATTCCATCCGCGAGACCGTCGGCATGGTCACGCAGGACGGGCACCTGTTCCACGAGAGCCTTCGATCCAACCTGCTCCTTGCGCGACCGGATGCCACCGAAGAAGATCTGCGCGAGGTTCTGGAGCGAGCACGGCTCACCGACCTGGTTGCGTCGCTGCCCGACGGACTGGAGACCGTGGTGGGTGAACGCGGTTACCGCCTCTCGGGCGGCGAGCGTCAACGCCTGACCATCGCACGACTGCTCCTGGCCCAGCCTCGCGTCGTCATCCTGGACGAGGCCACCGCGCATCTCGACTCGACGTCGGAAGCCGCGGTTCAGGAAGCACTCGGCGAAGCACTCGCCGGACGGACTGCGGTGGTGATCGCTCACCGGTTGTCGACGATCCGTTCCGCCGACCTGATCCTTGTCGTCGAAGCAGGCCACATCGTCGAGCGCGGCAACCATGAGGAACTGCTCGCGCGCGGTGGCCGCTACGCCGAGTTGTACCGCACGCAGTTCGACACCAACGCCCGGAAGAACGGCGCCCTCGCACCGACGCCGATCTGATACCGCGCAGCGCCTTGCCCCCACACACAGAAAACAGGCGCTGTCCTCCTCGCGGAGGGCAGCGCCTGTTTCAGTCTTTATGTCAGTCGTTGAAGCTGTAGGTCAGTCGTTGTAGCGATCGCGTCCGCCACCGCGGCGGTCGTCACGTCCACCGCGATCGTCCCGGCCACCACGGTCGCCACGGCCACTCGGACGTCCCTGCGGCGGGCCGAAATCAGGCTGCAACTGGATCAGGACGCCGGAGATGCGTGTGCGACGCAAAGCTTCGAGAGTCTCGTTGGAGAGGTCGGCCGGCAGCTCGACGATGCTGTGATCCGGGCGAATGCTGATGTGCCCGAAGTCGCTTCGACGAAGTCCACCCTCGTTGGCGATGGCACCGACGATGGCACCCGGAACGACGCGGTGACGCTTGCCGACTGCAATGCGGTATGCGGCCAACTCCTGGCCCTCGGGTCCACGCGAGCGAGGAGCCGGGCCGTCGTCGAAACGACGAGGGGGACGCGGTTCACGCGGCTCGCGCTCACGACGCGGCGGTGCCGGCGGCTCGGGAGAAAGCAAGAATGCTTCGCCGTCGCGCGACTGCAATGCCAGAGCGGCAGCGATGTCGATGAGCGGAACATCGTGTTCCTGGTCGTAGTCCTCGATCATCTTGCGGAACATCGCGAGATTCTCCGAGGCCAGGCTCTCGGTGATGGAGTCACCGAACTTGGCCACGCGCTGGGCGTTGACGTCGTCGACACTGGGAAGCTGCATCTCCGCAAGCGGCTGACGCGTCGCCTTCTCGATGGACTTGAGCAGATGACGCTCACGCGGAGCGACGAACAGCAACGCGTCACCCTGACGACCGGCGCGGCCGGTACGACCGATGCGGTGAACGTACGACTCCGTGTCATGCGGGATGTCGTAGTTGACGACGTGGGAGATTCGATCGACGTCGAGGCCTCGAGCGGCAACGTCGGTCGCGACAAGGATGTCGAGGGCGCCGTTCTTGAGCTGACCGATGGTCCGCTCACGCTGTGCCTGGACGATGTCGCCGTTGATCGCGGCGGCCGAGTGCCCGCGGGCCCGCAGCTTCTCCGCCAGGTCTTCGGTGGCCTGCTTGGTACGGACGAAGATGATCATCGCCTCGAATGCCTCGACCTCGAGGACTCGGGTCAGTGCATCGAGCTTGCGCTGATGAGCAACCTGAATGTAGCGCTGCGTGATGTTCGAGGCGGTCGACGTCTTGGACTTGACGGTGATCTCGACCGGATTGTTCAGGTACTGCTTCGAGATCCGGCGAATCGAGCCGGGCATCGTTGCGGAGAACAGGGCGACCTGCTTGTCGCCGGGGGTGTCGCGGAGGATGCGCTCGACGTCCTCCTGGAACCCCATCTTGAGCATCTCGTCGGCCTCGTCGAGAACGAGGTACTTGAGATTGGTCAGATCCAGGGTGCCCTTTTCGAGATGGTCGATGACACGACCCGGGGTACCGACGACGACGTGTGCGCCGCGGCGCAGGCCGGACAGCTGGACGCCGTAGCTCTGGCCACCGTAGATCGGCAGCACGTTGAGTCCGGGGATGTGCGCGGAGTACTTGCCGAATGCCTCGGCAACCTGAAGCGCCAGCTCACGCGTGGGAGCAAGCACCAGCGCCTGGGTCTGCTTGATCGACGTGTCGATCCGCGACAGGACTGGAACTGCGAAAGCTGCGGTCTTGCCGGTACCGGTCTGTGCGAGACCGACGACGTCCTTGCCTTCGAGCAGCGGCGGAATGGTGGCAGCCTGAATGGGCGAGGGCGACTCGTAGCCCACGTCTGACAGTGCCTTCAGTACCCGATCATCGATGTCGAGGTCGGCAAATGTTGGGGGTTCGGGGTCACGCTCAATATCACTCATTTGACCAGCAGTTTAGCGGATAGAGTATAGACACGACGACATACCGGGGGTGCATTTACGACAGATCCACCCTCCCAGCGGGTTTCGCCTAGCGTATGGAGCATGACCGAAGCCACCGTTGCCACCCCCGCCCAGACCGTTGTCGCGATTGCCCAATTCGCCCCGGGGACGGACAAGAAAGCCAACCTCGAATCACTGCGATCACTGGCTTCCGATGCAGCAGCACGGGGCGCGAAAGTTGTCGTGGCGCCGGAATACTCGATGTTCACCGCACCGAAGACGGATGAACGACTGATCGAGTCCGCGGAGGACCTGGACGGCGAATTCGGTTCGGCACTGGCGGCGGTCGCCGCGGAGTTCGGAATCTTCCTCGTAGCGGGAATGAACGAGCGGATCGACGACGTGAGCAGAATCTCCAACACCCTCGTCGCGATGGACCCGAACGGCGAACTGGTGGCGACCTACCGGAAGCTGCATCTCTACGACGCATTCGGCTACCAGGAGTCGGCCGTGATCCGTGCCGGCGACATCACGGAACCGCAGACTTTCGGGTGCGACGGCCTGACCTTCGGCCTCCAGACCTGCTACGACCTGCGCTTCCCGGAAGTCACCCGGCGCATCGTCGACGTCGGCGCGGACATCCTGCTCCTGCCCGCCCAGTGGGTGCCCGGGCCACTCAAGGAAGACCACTGGACCACTCTCGTACGCGCCCGGGCCATCGAGAACACGATGTACATCGCAGCGGCTGACCAGAGCGCGCGCGGCGGCGCGGGTGCCAGCATGATCGTCGACCCGATGGGCGTCGTGATGTGTTCACTGGGCGAGCAGGTCGGGGTTGCCGCCGCGACTGTTTCGGCCGCTCGCATCGCCGAAGTACGCGAGAAGAATCCCGCTCTCGCGCTGCGGAGGTTCACTGTCTCGTCGCGGTGACCTGCAGCGGGTAGCGTCGAACAGGTCGGGGTTCGAGCTTCTCGAGGACAACGCAGTGACCCAGTATCGGGATCGATCTTCCGCCGGCAAATTTCTGGCCGGGCGGCTCGAGTCTTTGCGTCTCGACAAGCCTGTCGTTCTCGGACTCCCACGCGGCGGAGTACCGGTCGCAGCCGAGGTGGCTGCGGCACTGAACGCTCCGCTGGACATCGTGGTGGTGCGCAAGCTCGGCAGTCCGTACAACCCGGAACTGGCGATGGGCGCCATCGGTGAGGGTGGCGTGCGGGTCCTCAATCACGACGTCATCGCAGCGGTTCGCGTCTCGAAAAGTGAACTCGCCGCCGTCGAACGCGACGAACGAACCGAATTGGAACGGCGAGCGCGGCTCCTGCGCGAGGGACGGACCCCGGTTTCCCTCCACGGACGCACCGCAGTGATCGTCGACGACGGAATGGCCACGGGTGCGAGTGCCGCCGTTGCCTGCCGCTGCGCGCGCACCGCGGGTGCTGCCTCCGTCATCGTCGCTGTCCCAGTTGCCTCCCCTGAAGCAATGAGAGTGATCGCGTGCTCAGCTGATCGGGTCGTCTGTCCCTTCGTTCCTGCCCTGCTGGGCGGCGTCGGTGCTGCATTCGAGGACTTTCATCAACTCAGCGACGACGAAGTGCTGACCTTCCTCGCCTGAGAGGACACCCCTCCAGCCTGAGCGCAGTCCAAGAGATCTCTGAGAATTTGTGATGTGTGCAACATTTCGCTCCTCGGTGCCGATAGCCCAAATGGAACAAAAAGAATTCGGCTTTCTGGAGGAACCGTGACCATCTCGACCGATACCGTCGACGCCGTCGCAGCTGCGTGCCGTGACCGCCTGGGCGACCCTTCCGCCTGGGTTGCGTCAGACGCTTATCGACAGAGCCTCGCCCTGTGCATCATCGAATCCGTTCAGTCCACGTCGGGCCACAGCGAAGTGACCGTCGTAGATCGCTACCTGGCGTACCGGAAAGCCCGCGAAGACAAACCCGTCACGGACGGCGCACGCGAACTACTCCGCACCTTCGAGGAAGCCGGGAGTTCGGACCAGTGGGCAGGCAAGATCGGCTCGTACAAGCGTCGCTACACGGCGACGGGTGTCCCGATCGAGGCACGTCACATCCAACAGGTCGCCGAAAAACTCCATCACTTGCGGATCAACAGCGTCGAGGACCTGCTCTCTGCTGCCGATTCCGACAACGCTCTCGACGCGGTTCACCTTGCCTGGGTGGACGCCTGCGGAGACGGTTCCGAAGTGACCTGGGCACACCTGTTGATGTTGGCCGGAATTCCACACACCGATCTGGGTACCGCTGCCGACACGTTCATCAGCGCAACACTCGGCACCACCGAGTTGCCAGGAGACACCTCGGAGATCCTTGCAGCTACTGCAGAGCAACTCGGAGTGGATCCGGACCGATTGGACTACGCAATTCGCCGGTGGTTGTCCGTGCACGGCCGCATGCTCCAACACGTCGCCTGAGTACCTGTAAACAAGCGGTCACACTAAACTGCAGGTCAGCGCCCGACCAGTTCTACCGAATAGTAACGACAGTGCAAAATGACGACTAATGTGATGCAATGCACATCAGAAATGTCAGTAGTCACTGGAGGGGTCAATAGTGCGCGAGTTCTCAGTTCCACAGTCGTTCTCAATTCCGGAGAACGTATCCATGGCCGACTCCGTGTTCCGTCACGCCGAAGAAGACCCCACATTCGTGCCGTTCAAGAGGCCGTCGAACGGTGGATGGGTCGACGTCACTGCAGCTGAATTCGCGAAGCAGGTCTCCGCAGTTGCCAAGGGCCTGATCGCTTCGGGCGTCGAGCTCGGCGACCGCGTCGCTATCCTGTCAGCAACTCGCTACGAGTGGGTCGTTCTCGACTACGCCATCTGGACTGCCGGCGGATGCACCGTCGCGATCTACGAGACCTCCTCCCCTGATCAGGCGCAGTGGATCCTCGAGGATTCCGCGACAACACTTCTGGTCGTCGAAACGGCCAAGCACGCGGAGACTCACAAGGAAGTCACCGACGGTGCAGAAGCCCTCCGCGAGGTTCTGGTCATCGAGTCAGGTGCTATCGACGAGCTGTCCAGTCGCGGTTCGGCAATCACCGACGAAGAACTGCACACTCGTCGTCACCAGGTCACCGCTGCCTCGCCCGCGACCCTGATCTACACCTCCGGAACCACCGGACGCCCCAAGGGTGTCCAGCTGACGCACTCCAACTTCTACGCCGAGTCCAACGCCTGCCGCCTGGCGATGCCGGAGTCGATGGTCCCCGGCAAGAAGACGCTGATGTTCCTGCCGCTCGCCCACGTATTCGCGCGAGCGATCTCCTTCGGCGCTTTCGACGCCAAGGTCACCGTCGCCCACACGTCGGATCTGACGACGCTCCTCGAGCAGTTCGCCGGTTTCAAGCCCAACTTCATCCTCTCGGTACCGCGCGTGTTCGAGAAGGTGTACAACTCGGCTCGCCAGAAGGCAGTCGACGGCGGTAAGGGCAGCATCTTCGACAAGGCTGCCGCCACTGCCATCGAATACAGCGAGTCCCTCGAAAAGGGTGGCCCCGGGCTGGCACTCAAGCTCAAGCATGCGGTATTCGACAAGCTCGTCTACTCGAAGTTGCGCGCAGCTCTGGGCGGCGAGTGCGAGCGTGCAGTCTCCGGTGGCGCAGCCCTCGGCGCGCGTCTCGGCCACTACTTCCGCGGCGTCGGCATCCCGATCTACGAGGGCTACGGACTCACCGAGACCAGCGCCGCAATCACCGTCAACACCTCGAGCGCGCAGCGCGTCGGCACCGTCGGCAAGCCGATCAACGGCCATGCAGCACGGATCGCCGAGGACGGCGAACTCCTCCTGCAGGGCCCGGTCGTGTTCGCCGGCTACTGGCACAACGACAAGGCGACGGCCGAATCGATCGTCGACGGCTGGTTCCACACCGGCGACCTCGGATCGATCGACAACGAGGGCTACGTCTCCATCACCGGGCGCAAGAAGGAAATCATCGTCACGGCCGGAGGAAAGAACGTCGCACCGGCAGGCCTCGAGGATTCCCTGCGTGCGCACGCTCTGATCAGCCAGTGCCTCGTCGTCGGCGACGGTCAGCCGTTCATCGGTGCACTGATCACCCTCGATCCGGAGACTCTGCCCGGTTGGGTCGAGCGCAACGGCCTGCCCGCCGGCACCGCTATCGCGGATCTGGTGAAGAACGCCGACCTGATCGCCGAGATCGACTCGGCCGTTGCCGACGCGAACAAGAAGGTCTCCAACCCCGAGCAGATCAAGAAGTACACGATCCTCGAGGTCGACTTCACCCAGGAGACCGGTGAATTGACGCCGACGCTCAAGCTCAAGCGCAACATCATTCACGAAGCTCACAAGACCAAGATCAGCGACCTGTACGCCTGATCGATCGTCTTTCACGAGTCTGGCCCGGTTCGAATGCGAACCGGGCCAGACTCGTTTCACTGTCCGGCGGAGAGTAGTTCCTTTTCGATCTCGGATGGAAGGCCGTGCACCGCACGATCCTCCCGCTGGGTCGGCAGAGTTTCCCGTTGCATCCATTCCCAGGTATCGCGCACGGTGTCTTCGACGGGACGGCACCGCAACCCTGCCCGCGCCGCCTTGGCAGTGTCGGCTTCGAGGAAACCCGCGAACTCGCCCTCTTGCGGGACCCAACACGGCAGTTGTGTCCACGGTTGCGCTCCCGCTGCTGCAAGTCGGTCCTCGTCGATCCACACCAACTCCGCACCCGAACCGGTGGCGTCCATGCACGCCTCGAGGAGCCCGGAGGTAGTGGTGTGCCCGGACGCACTGATGACGTCGTATGTCCCGCTGATTTCGGCCGCCAGTCCGGACAGGACAAAAGATGCGATGTCGCGGGCATCGACGTACTGCAACGGTCTGGTCGGCGCTCCGGGAGCAACGACGCGTCCGCCCTCAGCGATGCGCTGCAACCACCACGGCAACCGCCCGATGTCCTCGTGCGGGCCGAGGATCAACCCTGCCCTCGCGAGCAGCGCGTCCGGGAAGGATTCCAGGACAGCGAGTTCGGCCCCGCGTTTTGCGGACGCGTAATCGCTGTTGTCATCGGACGTCGCAGATGCGGCAACCACCGGCGAGCCCTCGTCCACGTGCAAGCCCCATTGGTAGACGGATCCACTGGAGATGTATGCGTACCGGTCGACGTGACCGTGCAAGACGCGTGCATTCTCACCGACCACTCGGGGGCTACCCGACCAGGTGTCGACGACAAAATCCCATCGACGATCACCGAGCGCCTCAACCATCGCTCGCTGATCGGTGCGATCCGCGAACAGAACCTCCGCGGTAGGTGGTGGCGCTCCGGTGAGCCCCCGATGGAGCACTGTCACTTCCCAGCCCCGTGCCAGGGCGTCGTCGACGAGGGCACGGCCGAGGAACCGTGTTCCTCCGAGCATCAGCAGCTTCATGACGGCCATCGTCACTCGAAAAGCGTCGTGCAGCAACAAGTTCGTCTGGTAGCGCAATTTCCGACGAGTGAGGGTCGGACGAAGCGCTCAGATACCCCGTCCGGGATTGAGAATGCTCTTCGGATCGAATGCGGCCTTCACCGCAAGCATCAACTGGCGTTCGGTCTGGCCGACCATGTCTGCCATGTACGGCGCTTTGAGAACCCCGATACCGTGTTCACCGCTGATCGTTCCGCCCAATGCCAGTGCGCCGGCAACGATATCGTCGAAAGCTCCGCGCGCACGATCCTGCGCTCCCGATTCGGCAGCGTCGAACACGATGGTCGGGTGGAGATTGCCGTCGGCGGCGTGGCCGAAGGTTCCGATCGTGACACCGTGGCGATCGGCCGCTTCACGAATGCATCCCAACATGGACGGCAACGCCGGCACCGGCACCGCGACGTCGTCGAGAAGTACCGTGCCCAATGCCTCGAGAGCGGGCAACGCCATCCGGCGGGCGGCAGTGAACTCTTCACCTTCCACCGGATCGTCGGTATGGAAAACCTCTCGAGCCCCGGCACTTTCGCACGCCGCGGCGCAGTCCGCTGCCTCGGCGGCCGCCGACCTACCGTCGCACTGGATGAGCAGCATCGCCCCGGCCGATTCGTCCAGCCCCATCTTCGTCAGCCGATTGACCGCGCCGATGGTGACGCCGTCCATCAACTCCATCTGACACGGTTCGGCCACTGCCGACACGGCGAGGACGGCATCGATCGCGGACTCCGCGGAATCGAAGAAGGCGACGACAGTGGTCGCGGCAGTGGGCGCCGTACGCAACCGCATCGTAGCTTCGACGATGACCGCGAGAGTTCCCTCCGAGCCCACGAGCAGATGTGTCAGGTCCAGCCCCGCAACATTTTTGCGCGTCCGTGCACCGGTACGGATCACACGCCCGTCGGCGAGTACCGCCGTCAGGGCCGCGACGTGATCACCGGTGACGCCGTACTTGGCGCAACAGATGCCGCCTGCATTTGTCGCCAGATTGCCGCCGATACTCGAGATGGCCCGGCTTCCCGGATCCGGTACGTACCAAAGACCCTGCTGTGCAGCAGCTTCCGCCAGGTCACCATTGATCACTCCGGGCTCCACCGTGGCGGTGCGCGCGGCAGGATCGATCTCGAGAATGCGATCCATGCCCGCGACGCTCAAGACGATGCACCCGTCGAGCGCATTGGCAGCGCCGGCCAACCCGGTACCTGCCCCTCGTGTCACCACCGGAACGGAGAGTTCGTGCGCCACCGTCATAACCGCGACGACGTCGTCGACCGTCTTCGCCTTGACCAGCGCGGCGGGTCTTCCGGCTGCAGTGAGCAGTGATTGATCCCGGACGTACGCGCCCATCCGGTCGGGATCGGTTGTCGCCCTGTCCCCCAGCGCTTTCTGCAAGCGTTCACCCAACAGATCGATACTCGTGGTCATTCCGTTCGTCCTTCGTAGAATCCGCGCACATGGCGCTCGACCAAATCGGCGGCCTCGTCAGCTGCGCCGCGCTCGATCGCGTCGGCGATACCCTCGTGCTCGGCCAGCAGTGCGCCGAGCGTGGCCGCCGAGTTCTCGCGCGAGTCGAGTTCGCTCAGCAGGTAGCCGGCGATGCTGTCGCGGAGAACCGTCATGACCAACCCGAACGCCTTGTTTCCGCCCGCTCCGGCGAGCGCAACGTGAAAGTCGACGTCGGCGTCGTGGAATGCGACCGAGTCGTCGGCAAGTGTTGCGATGCGCATTCGCTCGATCGCAGCCCGGGCGTCCTCTGGCACGGCGGCGACGGTTCGCAGCGCAGCAGCTTCGAGCAGCACTCGCAATTCGACAAGATCGCCGAGCGGAACCGCGCCCACTTGCAGTGCCGTACTGAGAGCGGTGGCCGCAGAATCGGCGGTGTGCTCGTGCGTCACCCGAGGCCTGGCAGTCGAGGTGGTGTCCGCGCCGGTCAACAATCCCTGTGCTTGCAGGACACGAAGTGCCTCGCGCACCGTCGATCGACCCACCGAGAAGGTCTGCGCGAGTTCCTGTTCGGTCGGCAACGCCTCGCCGACGGGAAGCGAGCCGTCGAGTATGGCAGCACGGATTCTTCCCGACACGGCAAGGCTGAGCGGCATGCGCGACAACGGAGTCGTATCCATGCCGCGACGCTACCACCCCTTGCCTGCTTGTCTGACAAACTGTTTAATTGAGAAGATTCGTGACCCGGACCACAACAGACAAGGTGTCGACCATGACCGACAAGCTCGAATTGGATCCAGCAACCACTGCCGTCGTGCTCATCGAGTACCAGAACGACTTCACCACCGAGGGCGGTGTTCTTCACGAGGCCGTCGCTCCGGTCATGGAATCGAACGGACTCCTCGCGAACACCACTGCGCTGGTCGATGCGGCTCGGGCGGCAGGTGTCACCGTGATGCACGCACCGATCACCTTCGCCGAGGGGTACAACGAAATCACCTCGCATCCGTACGGCATCCTCAAGGGCGTCGTCGACGGCAAGGCTTTCGTGAAGGGTTCCTGGGGAGCTGCGATCGTCGACGAACTCGCCCCGAAAGACGGCGACATCGTCATCGAGGGCAAGCGTGGACTCGACACTTTTGCCAGCACAAACCTCGATTTCATTCTGCGCAGCAAAGGAATTCGCACGATCCTTCTCGGCGGCTTCCTGACCAATTGCTGCGTCGAATCGACCATGCGCACCGGATACGAGAACGGTTACCGGGTCATCACACTCACCGATTGCGTGGCAGGCACCTCGGTCGCCGAACACGAGAACGCGATCACCTACGACTACCCGATGTTCTCGCACCCCGTCACGTCGAAAGAGGTGCTCGGCGCGCTCTCCTGAGAGGACTACCTGGAATGCGCGAGAAGGAATTCACGGCTGACGTTGGTGACACTGGCGTGAACCTTCTCGTGCAGCAGGTCGTGACCGGCGTCCTCGAACTCGCGCATTTCGACGTTGCGCAGCGTCCGCGCCCAGTCTCGGACGGGATCGACCGGGGCGATCCGGTCGTCGGTACCGTGAACGACCAGGACTGGGATGCCCGCGTCGGAGAGTTCCGCCCACCCGTGTTGCTCCACCGCGCTGCGCGGAATGCCGCACAACACCGCGGACGCGAATTCGTGATCGCGATGAGCCAGCACCGTCAGCGCAGTCACAGCACCTAACGAATGACCCATCACCGCCTGCGGAACTTCGGGCAGTTCCGCCAAGGCGATGTCAGCCAGCGCGGCTGCATCGGCAGCAAGATCGGAGAGCGGAGCCCCGACTCCCGGATCACCCTCCGACAAGCCGTGTCCGGTGTGATCGATCGCCCACACGTCGATCCCCGACGCCGTCATTGCGCCCGCGAAACGGTGATACTGCCCGCTGTGCTGACCGAGGCCGTGCAGAAAGACCAAAGACACAGTGGGCACTGCGCCCCCTGCCGCCGGCCAATGCCGAAAGTGCACCTGACCGGTTCGTCCGTCGAAGAAGGGCATGCTCGTCATTCTGCACTCTCCTACGGGTATCCGCGGGCGGTGGGCGATTACTGGTGGGTTGCCTTGTCGGTGAGCGATGGCACAATCTCCGTGTGTTCCTACTCGATGATCAGATCGTCTACAGCGCCAGTGACCTCTCGGCCGCGGCCTCGTGCGAGTTCGCACTGTTGCGGCAACTCGACGCCCGCACCGGTCTGATCTCAGCCGAGGCGGTCGAGGCAGATCCGATGCTCGAGCGGACGTCGAGCCTCGGCGACTCGCACGAGCGCGAACAGCTTCAGAAGTTCATCGATCAACACGGAGACGGCGTCGTCGTCATGCCGCGACCGGAACACTCACGCGCAGGCCTGACCTCTGCCACGTTGGCCACCATCGAGGCAGCACGATCGGGCGCGCCCGTCATCTATCAGGGAACCTTTTTCGACGGCCGATTCCTCGGGTTCTGCGATTTCCTCGTCCGCGAAGGCGACACCTACGCGGTCTACGACAGCAAGCTCTCCCGGCACGCCAAGGTGTCGGCACTTCTACAACTCGCCGCATACGCGGATGCGTTGGAGCGCAATGCAATTGCCGCCTCCGATCAGGTTCATCTACTGCTCGGCGACGGCAGCACGTCGTCGCACGACATCGGAGACATCGCGCCGGTATTCGCAGCACGCAGAGCTGAACTCGAACGAGTCCTCGACGAGCACCGCGCCGAGGGGAAACCGACACAGTGGCTCGACGATCGGTACCTGCGTTGTGGTCGATGCGACACCTGCAGCGTCGAAGTCGAAAGTCATCGGGACCTGCTGCTGGTTGCGGGCGTCCGCGGCAATCAGCGTGAACAGCTGATCGTCTCGGGGATCACGACAATTGACGAACTCGCCGCGAGCACCGGCCCTGTCGAGGGAATTCGACGGGAAACACTCGACAAACTCCGTGCACAGGCCGCGGTTCAACTTCGTCAGGAACAATCCGGCGACGCCGAATTCGAGGTCTACGAACCCTCGGCGCTCGGCGGACTACCCGTCCCCGACGACGGCGACATCTTCTTCGACTTCGAGGGCGATCCCCTCTGGGCCGAGGACGGATCCACCGACTGGGGGTTGGAATACCTTTTCGGTGTGGTCGAAGGACCGGCGGACGACTACGTGTTCAAGCCGTTCTGGGCACACGATCGCGACGGTGAACGCCAGGCACTCCTCGACTTCCTCGACTACGTCACCGCGCGCCGAGAAGCTCACCCCGGCATGCACATCTATCACTACGCCGCGTACGAGAAATCGGCGCTGTTGCGCTTGGCCGCACGTCACGGTGTCGGCGAGCAAACGGTGGACACGCTGCTCAGCGAGAACGTGCTCGTGGACCTGTACCCGATCGTCCGTGCCTGCCTGCGGATCGGACAACGCTCGTACAGCATCAAGAAACTCGAGCCGCTGTACATGGGTGAGCACGGCCGCGACGGCGACGTGACCAATGCCGCCGCTTCGGTTGTCGCTTATGCCGACTACTGCCAATTGCGCGACGGAGGACAAGCCGACCAGGCCAGGGAACTTCTTCAGGGCATCTCCGACTACAACGAGTACGACTGCGAATCCACTCTGCGCCTGCGTGATTGGCTTGCCGAGCGCGCCGCAGAACACGGCGTCGAACTTCGTGAGCCGACCGGGCAGATCAAGATTCCACTCGAGGAGCTCACCGAATCGGAGATCGCGCTCCGCGAATTCGCAGGACACAAGGCAGGTTCGGCGCGTACCCCCGATCAGCAGGCAGCTGCTCTACTGGCTGCTGCGGTGGGGTACCACAATCGTGAGCGGAAGCCGTACTGGTGGGCCCACTTCGACCGATTGGTCACACCGATCGAAGACCTGGTGGACATCCGCGACGTCATGGTGGTCGAACAGTCCGAAATCGAGGCGGACTGGCACAAGAGCACCCCACGTCAGAAGAAGTTCCGTCGACACATTCAGCTGACCGGAAGTTTCGGCACCGGAACGTCTTTGAGCCCGGGCAGTGATCTGTTCGCTCTCTACGCAACCCCCTCCCCCGATGCTGTTGCCAGCGAGAACCCCACCCAACGCGGCACCAGCAGCGTCAAGGTCACGGCCGTGGTCAAGTCCGAAGGACTCGACGTGGTCACCGTCGAAGAACTGCTCGGCGGTGACGAATACCTCGATGCTCCAGTCGCATTGGCACCTGGTCGTCCGATTCCCACCGGACGCATGGAGAAGTCCATCGCCGCTGCCGCATCCGGCGCCAGCGAGATCCTGCCCGAACTGCCACCCGTAGCAGCGGTCGACATTCTCCGGCGCAGCACCCCGAGGACACGCTCGGGTTCACCGCTCCCGCCCGTCGGCACCGACAACAACTACGCGGACGCCATCACCGCCGCACTTCTCGACCTCGATGATTCCTACGTGGCAGTACAGGGTCCCCCTGGTACGGGCAAGACCTACACGGGTGCTCGTGTCGTCAAGACACTGATCGAACAACATCAGTGGCGAATCGGAGTCGTGGCTCAGTCACATTCGGTGGTCGAGAACATGCTCGGCGGCATTCTGAAGGCCGGCGTGGACCCTGCACTGGTCGCGAAGAAGGGCAGCCGCAGCAAGACCGCAGAATGGCAGGACATCGCATCCGAAGAATATGCGGGATTCATCGCCGAGGCCGAAGGCGTCGGCTGCGTCATCGGCGGCACTGCGTGGGACTTCGCGAACACCGATCGTGTTCCGGCGGGCAGCTTGGACCTGCTCGTGGTCGACGAGGCGGGCCAGTTCGCGCTCGCCAACACCATTGCCGTCGCGATTTCCGCGCGAAACCTGTTGCTGCTGGGCGATCCGCAGCAGTTGCCGCAGGTGAGCCAAGGTACTCACCCCGAACCTGTCGACGAATCGGCGCTCGGTTGGCTCGCCGAGGGACACGGCGCACTGCCACCCGAACTCGGCTACTTCCTCGAGAAGACTTGGCGGATGCACCCGGATCTGTGTGCGCCCGTGTCCGCACTGTCGTACGAGGGCAAGCTCCATTCTCAGGAAACCGTGAGTGCGGCAAGGAAACTCGACGGACTCGCTGCCGGAGTGCACACAGTGTTCGTCGATCACCGCGGCAATTCCACGTACTCCCCGGAAGAGTCCCAGGAAATCGTTCGCCAGATCCAGGGCCTTCTCGGTACGCCATGGACCGATCCGAGCGAGTTCGAGGGAACCCGGCCCCTGGAGCAGTCGGACATCCTCGTGGTCGCGGCATACAACGCCCAGGTCGGTACCGTCGAGCGCGATCTCACCGAAGCCGGTCTCACGGAGGTCGAGGTCGGGACCGTCGACAAGTTCCAGGGCCGCGAGGCCGCGGTGGCAATCGTGTCGATGGCCGCATCTGCCGTCGAGGACGTCCCGCGAGGAATGTCGTTCCTCCTGTCGCGGAACCGCCTCAATGTTGCTGTCTCCCGCGGCAAGTGGTGCGCGATCATCGTCCGATCACACGCGTTGACGCAGTACATGCCGAGCACGCCCGCAGGGTTGGTGGAGCTGGGCGCGTTCATGAGGTTGACGAGCTAGCCGAATATTTTCACACCCAAACGCTGCCCTACCCGAAGCACTGTCCTACCCGAAACACTGCCCTTCGCCGCGGTAGGTGGGAACCGAGGTTCGGGTGCCGTCGGCTTCGACCACATACACGCGGTCGAAGCGCTCGCACAGCTCGCCGGCCTTGGCGTGACGGAACCATACGCGGTCGCCGATCGCGATGTTTCCGGCTTCCTTCCCGGTGACCGGTGTCTGGACTTCGCCGGCTCCTTCGTTGCGGAGCAGTTTGAGGCCAGCGGGCCAGACCGGTGACGGAACGCGGGTGGCTCCGGCAGGTCCCGACGCGATGTATCCGCCGCCGAAAAGGGTCGTGACGGACGGCGTCGGCTTGCGCACGGCCGACAGTGCGAAGAACAGCGCCGGATCGGGACGGAAGGCACGGTAGCGGTCGAACAGGGTCGGTACGTACAGTCCGGAGCCTGCTGTTACCTCGGTCACCACAGGATCGGCCGAGCTGACCTCCAGCGACCCCGTACCGCCGCTGTTGACGATCTCGAGTGCACCCACGGCATCGGTGACGGCCGCGACCACAGCGCCCCTTCTGGACGCCAGTTCGCGTGCAGAGGCCTTCTTGACCCAACCGATCGGAGCGCTGGTGTCCGGGAGGCCGGCGATCTGGGCCTCGTAGAACATCACTCCGACAACTGAGAATCCGCGCTGGCGAGCACGCGCCGCGAGTGCGGCGACCGCGGCAGGTTCGCGCAGCGGCGAGCGTCGTACACCCAGATGGATCGGACCGATCCGCAGTGACGCATCGACGTCGAGACATACCCGGACAGGCGCATCTCCCGTCGACGCCGAACGAATGAGATCCAACTGCGCATCGTCGTCGACCATCAAGGTGATCGATTGGAGTGCGGTGTCATCGGCAGCGAGATCGGCGATGGCGCCACGATCGGCGGTCGGGTATCCCATCAGGATGTCCCGTGCGCCGAGCCCGACCAGCCACAGAGCCTCGCGCAGTGAGTACGCCATGATTCCGCGGAACCCGCCGGATGCAGTCAGTGTGTCACCGAGAGTTTCAGTCAGAACCGTACGACAACGAACCGATTTGCTCGCCACTCGCACCGGGGTTCCACCGGCGCGGCGCACCAGGTCGGCTGCATTACTGCGCAGTGTGGTCAGATCCAGAGCAGCCAGAGGCGGGTCGAGTTCTCGCGTGGCAGCAGTGAGTCGATCGAGGGTCCTGGTCACAGATGATCCAATCGTCGCGGCGTGCGACCAGTCAATCACCAATCCTGGACGTATGTCCAGGATGGCGGTTCTACTGAGGCGCGACCACTGCTTTATTGGCGATTACCTGAACCATTTCTCCGAACTCGGCAATGGTCGCGTCGGAGTCACGATCAACCAGCCAACGCAGAACAAGGCCGTCGATCATTGCAAGACTCAGTCGCGCAATCGAACTCAACGGCTCCGTCCACACCGTGCCCGATATCTTGGCGCACTCTTCGAGAAACGACACCGCGAGCTCATCCATGATTCGGTACTGCTCAAATGCAACTGCCCCAGCACGTTCGGCTCCGAGATTGCGACTACGCAGCGCCTGCGCGGTAATTTCGTAGGTCAACAACTGGCGATCCGGGGTTGCTTCGATGGTCGGCCACATTCCGGTCAGGCCGATATGCAGCAATTCCCTGAGCCCCTGCACGCCACTGAGATCCGGCGCATGGCGGACCTGCGCGAACGCATACTGCATCGACGCACTGAGCTGCAGAATGAGCGTTTCACCCATTGCCGCGATCAGCGCTTCCTT
This sequence comes from Rhodococcus sp. APC 3903, assembly GCF_030407755.1. Taxonomy (NCBI): domain Bacteria; kingdom Bacillati; phylum Actinomycetota; class Actinomycetes; order Mycobacteriales; family Nocardiaceae; genus Rhodococcus; species Rhodococcus sp. APC 3903. The sequence continues at coordinate 71,100 of NZ_JASDCV010000021.1, read as the reverse complement.
GCTCTCGAAGCAGTAATGAACGACGCCGAGCGATACGCCGGCCTCCTCTGCCACCGCCCTTACCGTCACAGAACTGACACCGCGCTGTTCCGCAATAGACAAAGCGGACTCGACCAATTGTGTGCGGCGTTCGTCCGCCGGAAGCCTGTTCAGCATCCAATGATCGTAGAACGCAAATGACAAAATCTTCGCGCAATACTTGCCTGGACGACCGTCCAAGTACATTATTGCGTAATGGCTTCGGACACTTGGCAGAACTGGGCGGGCACTCAAAGTGCCGCGCCGCGTCGCTTTGCGACGCCGACAAATACCCGTGAACTTTCGTCGTTGGTCGCCGAGGCCGCGGCGCGCGGCCAACGTGTGAAGGCCGTCGGCGCCGGCCATTCGTTCACCGGTGTCGCGGTCACCGACGGTGTCCTCGTCAGCCTGGACAACTTGAGCGGAATCGACTCGATCACGCCGACCGACGACGGTGCGCTGGTCACTGTTTTTGCAGGCACTCGCCTTCATGCTCTCAACGACGCCTTGTGGCAACGCGGATATGCGATGGCCAATCTCGGTGACATCGACGTCCAGTCACTGGCCGGCGCGACGTCCACCGGCACACACGGCACCGGCGCACGATTCGGCGGTATCGCCACACAGATTCGCGGAATCGAGATCGTTCTCGCCGACGGATCCGTCGTTACCGCAAGCGCTGACGAAAACGTCGAATTGTTCGAAGCAGGCCGCCTCGGATTGGGCGCAATCGGCATCATTTCGAAGATCACTCTCGCCTGCGTCCCGCGATTCACACTTCGCGCAATCGAGGAACCCGACACGCTGTCTCACATACTGGACACCCTCGAGAGCGATCGTCTGGGCTTGGACCACTTCGAGTTCTACTGGTTTCCGCACACCGACCGTGTCCTGACGAAGAGCAATACGCGACTGCCCGGAGATACCGAACCCGATCCAGTGGGCAAGGTCCGCGCGTTCGTCGACGACGAACTCCTCTCGAACACACTCTTCGAAGGTGTCAACCGCGTTGCCACCCTGGCACCGGCCGCGATCCCGAGAATCAACAACGTGTCGTCTCGATTGCTCGGCGCCCGGGAGTTCACCGATCGCAGTTACCGAGTATTCGCGTCTTCGCGCCGGGTGAAGTTCAAGGAGATGGAATACGCGATTCCCCGCGAACACGTCACCGAGACACTCCACGAAATCGACCGCTGGATGAAGAAGTCCGGAACTAACGTCGCGTTCCCCGTCGAAGTACGTTTTGCTGCCGCCGACGACCTCTGGCTCTCGACTGCTCACGGACGCGACACCGCATACATCGCCGTACACCAGTACCACCGACGACCCGAAACCGAATACTTCGCCGCAGTGGAAGCCATCGCCCGCGCCGTCGACGGCCGGCCGCATTGGGGAAAAATGCACAACCGGACCGTCGACGACCTGCGTCCTACGTACGACCGACTCGACGACTTTGTCGCCGTGAGAGACAAGTACGACGCGAATCGTGTGTTCGACAACGAATACTTGCGTCAGGTACTCGGCGACTGACGGTCAGCGCCGCAGCAGTTCCGCTTTTCGTGCATCGCTCGCAAACGAGGCTTTGATCGAGTTCCGGGCGAGGGTGTCTCGCTCGGCCTCGGTCAGACCCAAGGCTCGGCCCAGTTCGGTGAAATTGTCGTCGACGTATCCCCCGAAGTAGGCCGGGTCGTCGGAGTTGACCGTGACGATCAAACCCATCTCGAGCATCGATCGAAGCGGATGATCCGACAGCGAATCGAACACCCGCAGACGAACGTTCGACAACGGGCAGACCGTCAGTGGAATCTCCTCGTCGACCAGACGCTCGATCAGGGCAGGATCCTCGAGTGCCCGGACTCCGTGGTCGATCCGCTCGGCGCCGAGAATGTCGAGCGCCTGCCAGATGTACTCGGGCGGTCCCTCCTCGCCGGCGTGAGCGACGACGTGCAAACCCTCGGCACGCGCGCGGGCGAACACGTCCTCGAACAGTGACGGCGGGTTGCCGACCTCCGCGGAGTCGAGTCCGAGCCCGACGATCGGAGCCTGCAGGCGAATTATCTCGGAGAAGATCTCCTCGGCGTCCTTGACGGGCTGATCTCGGAGGATGGCGGCGATTGCCGCGCTGCTGAGCCCGAACTCGCGCTCGCTCGATGCCACCGCATCCATGATCCCGTCCAGGACCTCGGTCAGCGGAACACCACGGACTACGTGCGCCTGTGGATTGAAGAAGAACTCGGCATGCGCGACGCCGGCCGCAGCCGCCCGGCGGAAGTACGCTCGCGTCAGGTCGGCAAAATCCTCCGCGGTGCGCAGGACGGCCATGTTGGCGAAGTAGAGATCGAGGAACGACTGCAAGTCGGTGAACTCGTACCTCGACTTCAGATCGTCGATGTCCTTGTACGGCAGATCCATTCGATTGCGCTCGGCAAGTCGGTAAATCTGTTCGGGCTCCAGAGAACCCTCGATGTGCATGTGCAGTTCTGCGACAGGTGTAGCCATGTCGGTGTTACCGCCCCTTCCAGACCGGGGCGCGCTTCTCGGCGAACGCCGTCGCACCCTCGCGTGCATCTTCGGATGCGAATACCGGCGCCATGACCTGCAACTGCTTCGCGAAAGCTTCGTCGTCGGACCAACCGCCGGCCTTGACGATGATCTCCTTGGTGACCGCTACCGCGAGCGGTCCGTTGCGGGTGATTCGATCAGCCAGCTCCAGTGCGCCGTCGAGCGCCTTGCCCGGTTCGGTCAACGTGTTCACGAAGCCGTAGCGGTATGCCTCCTCGGCGGTGAAACTGTCGCCGGTCAGCGCCAGTTCCAGAGCCTTCTGGTACGGAATCCGCTTGGGCAGGCGCAACAATCCGCCGCCACCTGCAACCAGTCCTCGCTTGACCTCCGGGATACCGAACTTCGCTTCGGACGACGCCACCACCAGGTCGGTGGCAAGCACGAGTTCCGTGCCGCCTGCCAACGCGAAGCCCTCGACCGCCGAAATGATCGGCTTACGCGGTGGCCCTTCCGTGAATCCGAGACCGCGTCCCGGCACGAGGACGTTCTCGCCGGCCACGAATGCCTTCAGATCCATACCGGCACAGAAGTTTCCGCCGGCTCCTGTCAGCACGGCCAAGGACAGATCGTCGTCCGCATCGAGCTCTTCGACCGCGGCGGCCAACGCGTGACTGACCGCCGAGTTGATGGCGTTACGCGCCTCGGGCCGGTTGATGGTGATGATCAGTGTCCGCCCGCGCCGCTCGGTGAGAACCTCGTCCGCCATGATGTCCCTCTCGTTTGTCGACCACGCTCGCGTGACTACGCGACGTTGCGTTCGACAATACGGACGAAGCCATCGGGGTCGATCTGCGCGGTGTCGTGAGTGCAGAACCACCCCTGGGTGAACCTCGTCGAGGTCGCTTGCGGCGAGTTCCAATACCGACGCGTGACACTCGGTCCACGGCACAACAACTCGCCGAAACCACCTGGCGCATCCGGGCCGTACAACGCCACTTCCATTCCACCGAAAGCGATTCCGACGCTTCCGAGGTGGGTGGGCGCCGACTCGGTTGGCAGAATGAGACCAGCCCCACAGGTTTCGGTTTTACCCCACCCGATCACATGCCGAGCGGCCGGGAACAGAGTCAGCAGCTTGGATTCCTGTTCGGCCGTGATCGGCGACCCGCTGCAATCGATCCACTGCACCGACCTCGAACCGGCACGTGCCGCCGGTCCGAGCGTGAGCAACCGTGGCTCGAGCAAGTCCTCGGGCCGCCCGGTCACGATGTCGACGGTATGCACACTCTCACGCCAGAAGTCCCCGGCGAGGACCACCGTTCCACCGACCACCAACGTCGCGAGCACGTGCACGAACTGCCGCACCGACTTGAAGTCGTTGTCCACCAGCAGATTCCGCACACCTTCGACGCCGTAGTCACGCGAGTGCAGAATTCCGACGATGGCAGAAAGCACGTTCTCGTTACTCAACTCGACGCCAAGCATCTCGCCCGAAGAATCCGCGGTGTACGCGAGGATCGCCATCTCGTCCGGGGCGGCGCCGTCGTCGATGAACGGAACACCGTGCGGGAGTTCCCCGTCGAGCACCAACACCGAACCACTGTCCGCGATGACGAAGTCCGCCGCGTCATCACTCAAGTGCACACCGACGGAGACCGGAACGCCGCCGGCGAGGATGACGCCGAGGCACGCCTCCATCCATCTCACCCCAGCGGCGACACGAATGGCCACACGGTCACCGATCTCGACGCCTCGCGACTTCAGCCCTCCCGCGACCCGCGACGCCTCGGCCCACAGCTCCGCGAAGGTGACCTGCTCGCCGTCGACCTCCTCGACCGCGACGCGCGAGGAGAACCGATGGACGGCGATGTCCAGTAGTTCGGACAACGACGGGTCCAGTTGGCTGTACCGAAGCACCCCGTCACCGGCGCGGGTGACGCGGGCGTCGGCGAGGAGCTGATTCGAACACGGGTATTCCACAAGCGTCGACCGCATCGATACCTCCACGTCACTGACAACCCACCGGCCATTCGACTATATGACGTGGATCACAGTTCGTGGAGGTCTCTGGCGATAATCGTCGCAAACTTACTTTCCGGAGTAGACCGCTTTGCCCGGTCCGACGTCGAGGAAACTGCGGACAGCGCCGCGTAGGTCATCGGTGGCGAACAGCGCACCGGACACCCCGGGGGTCACCGAATCCGCGTGGGCGATCCCGCCGGAACGCCAGGCCGCGACGATCTGTTTGGTGGCGTCGTGGGCTCGCGTGGGTCCGTCCGCCAACCTGGTCGCCAGGGCACGCGCCGCAGCATCGACATCGTCGTGAACTGCATTGACGACGCCCCACGAGTGCAGGGTTACGGCGTCGTAGAGATCGCCGGTCATGACCAACTCCCGAGCCCGTCCGGAACCGGCACGCTCGGCCAAACGCTGCGGTCCACCCATGGACGGCGTCAGACCGACCACTGTCTCGACCAGTCCGAACTTCGCCTTGGGCGCCGCGAGGATGATGTCGCAAGCCAAGGAGATCTCGAATGCAGCAGTCAGCGTCAACCCGTGCGCCGCATAGATCACCGGGCACGGCAATGCCTCGAGCGGATGGCAGATCTGGGCGAACAGTTGGCGCCACAACTCCGCGCCCTGCTCCGGGTCGAGGCCGTCGAACACATGGACGTCGACGCCGGCCGAGTTGACCTTGCCCTCGGCGCGCAGAAGCACCGCGCGCGGTGGGTTTTCGGTCAGCGCCGCAACATCGGCGATGACCGCGTCGAACATGGCCTGATCGAACAGATTGAGTGGTCCGTGCGCGAACGTCAGGACAGCCACCTCGGCACCACCATCGGTGGTGAAGCGCTCGAGACGGGTGGGATGCGATTCGGGAGCAGTCATGCCGCCACACTGCCACATCGAACCGGCCTACGATCGTCGGGTGGACGGTCTGAGAAATGCGCTCGCGGACGTTGTGGGACACCGGTTCGTCGTCACCGACGCCGACGTGTTGACGACCCGTTCCACCGATCAGACAGGGCGGTACACGGGCCGTGCCTGCGCCCTGGTCCGACCGGCCGATACAGCCGAAATCGCTGCACTGCTGAACGTGTGCCGCTCCCGCGGTGTACCGGTCACCGTTCAGGGCGGGCGAACGGGCCTGGTCGCCGGCACGGTGCCCGAACACGACGACGTCCTGCTCTCCACCGAACGCCTCGCGGCGATCGGCGACGTCGATCTTGCCGCCGGGCGGATCACCGTCGGGGCGGGAGTGACACTCGCGCAGGTACATTCCGCGGCGGCCGCCGCCGGTTTGAAGTTCGGTGTCGACATAGCCTCGCGGGACACTGCGACGATCGGCGGCATGGTGTCCACCAATGCCGGTGGCCTGCACACGGTTCGATACGGGAACATGGCCGAACAGGTGCTCGGACTCGAGGTGGTACTCCCCGACGGAACTACTGTGCGCCGGTCATCGAAAGTGCTGTCGGACAACTCCGGATACAACCTGCCCGCGCTGTGGGTCGGTAGCGAAGGAACTCTAGGGGTGGTCACTTCCGTCGACCTGAAATTACGGAAGATACCGACCTACCGCGTGACGTCGCTGATCGGTTTCGACGCACTCCAGGACGTCGTCGAGGCGGGGCGAGTGTTGCGCGCTCTCGACGGCGTCGACGCACTCGAATTGTTGGACGGGCGCGGTCTCGAACTGGCCGCACGCCATTTGAACGCCGCGGTTCCGACGGGGCGACCGTGGTACCTCCTCGCCGAGGTGTCCGCGGCCCACGATCCGCTGGAAGACCTGGCCGAGCTGCTCGAACGCATCGGCCCACCGCAGACCCCGGCCGTGGCGGTCGACGCCCACGGCTCGACGCGCTTGTGGGCGGCACGCGAATGCTTCGCCGAGGTGGTCGGATTGTTCGGTCCCCCACTGAAATTCGACGCGGCGCTACCGCTGGACTCGCTTGCCACCTTCACCGAGGACGCAACGGCGGTGATCGCGAGCCGAGCGCCCGAGGCAATTCCGATCCTGTTCGGACACGTCGCTGAGGGAAACATCCACCTCAACGTCCTGAACTGTCCGAACGCCGACATCGTGTATCGCAGTGTCCTCGAACTGGTTCGCGATCACGGCGGAAACGTCAGTTCCGAGCACGGGGTGGGCTCGCTCAAACGCAACTATCTGGACCTGGCCCTCTCGGCGCAGGACATAGCCACGATGTGGGCGATCAAGCGAGCCCTTGACCCGAGCGACTATCTCAATCGCGCAGTGATGTTTCCCGACGCGCTTCGGCACTGACGGCCATCGCGTCGTCGTGCGCGTCCCCGCGTAAAGGCCGGGCGAAGCACACCGACGCGACGAAACCGATGAGCAGCACACCCGCAGGTAGCCAGATCGACTCCGACATCGCCGTGCTGAACGGTTCACGGACGAACTCGGGGAGGTGACCAACGCCGGCTTCCGAACTGCCGCCGGTCAGTCCCTGAGCCGCCAATCGTGCAGTGATCAGAGCGCCGATCGCAGCGCTGCCGAGAACCGCACCCACCTGCCGGGTGGTGTTGTAGACGCCGGCGCCCGCGCCCGCCTGCATCGGAGGCAGGTTGTGTGTGGCGGTGGCCGCGAGCGGAGACCAGATGCACGCGTTGGCGAAGCCGATCAGGCCGATCGGCAGGAGCAGTTCCCAGATCGCGACGTCGGGAGACATCACCAGTGCCAGCCAGCCCAAGGCGACGGCGAACAGCAGGAAGCCGGTGCCGGCGATGTAGCGCGGATGTGTCTTGTCGACGAGCTTGCCGATGATCGGGGCGAAGATACCGGTCAGCACTGCCATCGGAACGAGCAGCAACGCCGACTGCGTCGGGGAGAGGCCACGAACTGCCTGTGTGTAGAACATCAGCGGAAGGACCATCGACGTGATCGCAAAGCCCATCGCGGTGATGGCGACATTGGCGAGTGAGAAGTTGCGATCCTTGAAGAGTTCCAGGGGAAGCAAGGGTTCGTTCTTGTTGCGCGACTGGTAGAACACGAACACCGCGAGCAACACCACACCGGCGCCGATCAGGCTCCAGACGAATCCGTTCCAGTCGTACGAACTGCCTTCCTGGATTCCGAACACCAGAAGGAACATGCCTGCGGCGCTGAGGATCACGCCGGGGATGTCGAATTTGTGCTCGCTGGTCGGCAACGACGGAACGAGCTTCCAGGCGAGCAGGAAGGCGATGACACCAACCGGGACGTTGACGATGAAGATCCATTCCCAGCCGAGATTGTCCACCAGGACGCCACCGGCAAGCGGACCCACCAGGGTGGCAACACCGGCAACGGCGCCCCACAGACCCATTGCGGCGCCACGCTTGTTCGGCGCGAACGTGCGTGTGATGACGGCCATCGTCTGAGGCGTCATCATTGCAGCACCAAGACCCTGGAAAGCCCTTGCGACGATGAGCATCTCGACGCTGCCGGACAGACCACACCACAGTGATGCGCCGGTAAACAGTACGAGGCCGATCATGTACAGGTTCTTCGGACCGAACCTGTCACCGAGTCGGCCCGTGACGAGCAGCGGCACCGCGTACGCCAGCAGGTACGCGCTGGTGACCCAGACGACCTTGTTGATGTCGGTGCCGAGGTCCTCCATGATCGCGGGGTTGGCGACAGCGACGATGGTGCTGTCCACCAGAATCATGAAGAACCCGATACACAGCGCCCACAGCGCGTGCCAGGGATTGACCTGCTTTTCCATCTTCAGTCCTTAGGTAGTGCGGACGAGCCTGCGGAGCCGGCCAGCCGGTCGAGAAGTTCTTGTGAGAGCCAGGGCATTTCGCCGCTCTCGATGTCTGTCACCAACGCGCCGATCCACTCTCTTTCGGCGACGGTCAGTGCGTGGGCGTAGTCCGCGCCCACCGTGAAGATTCGTGGTTTCTCCGCGGCCTTCACCGCTTCGTAGTCGACCTCGAATTTCGCAATCGTCTTGTCGAGGTGCGCGAGACGGATCCGAAGCATCTGACACGCAGTCGATGCGGAGAGGTTGTGCATCTCGGCAAGCGCGAGTGGCAACCGCGGATACTCCCGCACCGGAACCGCCAACATCTCGCGTAGTTGATGTTCGAGGGCATCACGGCCGCGGGCAGTGATCTCGTACGTCGTCCGCTCCGGGCGGTTGCCCTCACGATCGGTCCCGATCGAAGCCAGAAGTTCCTGCTTCTCCAACCGGGAAACCGTGTGATAGAGCGATCCCGGCTTGATTTTCACCAGCTGATCGCCCCGCCGCACCGAGGCGAGTTGGTACATCTCGTACGGGTGCATCGAACGCTCGGACAGCAGGCCCAGCACGGTGATTCCCAAAGGCGTCAGTGACACGTCACCCATGAGTCCCCCTCCCTGACAAGCCGTAGTTGACTGACGAGCCGCAATTGACCATTTCTTGACTATTCCACCCGAAATAGTCCACATGGAATATACGACCTCTGTCCGTCTCGATCAACCCGTTCGAATCGGACTAGCCTGTAGCGAGTGGACGATCATCACCTCGACATCATCCGACTTGCCTGGGCGCGTGAGCTGGGACTCGGCGACTCGGCACTGCGTCCGGCGCACACGGCCCGGGTCGTCGGCGACGACATCCACGTTCTCGATCTGGCAGGCTCCGGTGCGATCGTCGGGCCACAGTGGTTCATCGAGCGCACAGAGGGCATCTCCGTCGACGCACTACTGCAACCGGCGCGTCTCCTCGAGATCGCCGGCGATCACGGCGGGCGAATCACCGGTCCCGTCGATCTCGCTTTCCTCGGCGACTACACGGACGCGCCACCCGACGAGCAACTGCTGATTTCCCACGAGGTCGACGACGCCCTCGCCGTCGCTGCGCTGTGCCCACCCGACGACAGCACCACGGCCGACCTCGAGAACCGGACGCGGTGGTTCACCGCCGTCACCGATTCCACCGAGGTGCTCGGATGCGCGGCGTACTCCGAATTTCAGGGATTCGTGGCAGATCTCACGACCCTGACTGCTCCTGCGCATCGCCGTCACGGAATCGGCTGCGCAGTAACGCTTCTCGCTGCGGAGGACGCTCTCGATTCCGGGTTGATCCCCCAGCTACGCACGAGTCGCGGCAGCGCGATCGCCGCGACGCTTCCACGTAAAGCCAAATTCGACGTTCTGGGGGCATACGCTCGGGTACACGTGCACCTGCCCAGTTGACACTCGAAATGACACTCGAACGAGAGGGACCGCAGATGAGTACGGAAGACGGCGCGAGCGAACCGACATTCGTCGAAGAGGGTCGTGAATTCAAACGCGACACCAACTACATCCCGACCCGGATCACCGAGGACGGTCGCGACGGTTACCCCGTCGAACCGGGGCGATACCGGTTGATCGTGGCACGTGCCTGCCCGTGGGCAAACCGCGCCATCATCGTCCGCCGTCTGCTCGGCCTCGAAGACGTACTGTCGATGGGCATCTGCGGTCCGGTTCACGACAAGCGAAGCTGGACTTTCGATCTCGACCCGGGCGGCGTCGATCCCGTACTGAAGATCCCGCGACTACAGGACGCGTACTTCGCCCGAGATCCCGAATACCCCAGGGGAATCACGGTGCCCGCCATGGTGGAGATCGCGACGGGCAAGGTGGTCACGAACGACTACCCACAGATCACCCTCGACTTCTCGACGCAATGGAAGAAGTACCACCGCGAAGGCGCACCGGATCTGTACCCGGAGCCTCTGCGAAACGAAATCGACGAAGTGGCCGAGTACGTGTTCCGCGACGTCAACAACGGCGTCTACCGCTGCGGTTTCGCCGGTTCACAGCAGGCGTACGACGAGGCATACGACACGCTGTTCGCCCGCCTCGACTGGCTCACCGAACGTCTTGCCCGGCAACGCTTCCTGGTGGGAGACACCATCACCGAGGCCGATGTGCGCCTGTTCACCACGCTGGTGCGATTCGATCCCGTCTATCACGGCCACTTCAAGTGCAACAGAAGCAAACTCAGCGAGATGCCGGTGCTGTGGGACTACGCACGCGATCTGTTCCAGACTCCCGGATTCGGTGACACCATCGACTTCACACAGATCAAAGCGCACTACTACATCGTGCATTCCGAGATCAATCCCTCCGGAATCGTGCCCAAGGGACCGGAATTGACGCACTGGCTCGAACCGCACGGGCGCGAACAGTTGGGTGGCCGACCGTTCGGGGACGGCACACCGCCTCACCCGCCCATCCCGTCGGAAGTGGTTCCAGCAGAGCACTGGGCCACCAGATAGGTCGCGGCGGCTACTCCCCTGCGTACGTGCCGAAACTCCAGTACACACCTTCGGGATCACGGCAGGTGAACCCCCGCGAACCGTAGTCCTCGTCGCGCAATCCCTGCGTGATCGTGGCGCCCGCCGCGACAGCGCGTTCGTGGAGTGCATCAGCTGCGTCCGCGTCGTCCACGACGATGTATACCGAACCGATTCCAGGCGGCAGGCCGGCGATCGCCGAATCGGTGCGCGGCGAACCCAGCATGATGCCGCCACCGCCCGGCCAGTCGAGTTGGGCGTGGTCCACCACGTCTCCCTCGCCGTAGACGACCTTCTCCACGAAACCGAAGGTGCTCACCAGAAAGTGGATTGCAGCCCGGGCGTCGAGGTAGCGCAGTGTCGGCCAGATGGTCGTCGAACGAGATTCCGAAGTGGCGGTCATAACACTCGAACTCCTGCCTGGGAAAACTCACGAAGAAAACCGAGTCTCGTACGAGCCTATGGCCCCTGCGATCACCGCCGCTACCGAAAACTTCACCTATTCTCGAGATACGGTCCACCTCGCTTCAGAGGAGGACAACTGTGGAGGGGCAGCAATGAGCAAGTCGACGAACAACGACAGCGGGCGTATCGAGAAGGTCCTCGTTTCCGTTCTCGACAACGGAAGCCGCCTGCAAGCGCCCGCAGTGGCCAAATACGTCAACCACGTCCGTAAAGCGCACCCCGACGAGTCACCTGCTCAGATCGTCGAGCGGATGGAAAAGATGTTCATTCTCGCCGTGACCGGAAGCGGCAGCGCCGTCGGTGCCACGGCCGCGGTGCCGGGCGTCGGAACAGTCGCGTCCATCGCTGCAGTCGGTGCGGAATCGGCTTTCTTCCTCGAAGCGTCGGCGCTGCTCACATTGGCAATAGCGTCTGTCCACGGAATCTCCGTGCAGGATCATCAGCAACGACGTGCCCTGGTACTGGCAGTCGCACTCGGCGAATCCGGCATGGAGATCGTCCAGAAGGCCACCGGGATCACGGCCAAGAACTGGGGAACGGCAATCACGAGCAAGATTCCCGGACCCACGATGAGGGGAATGAACAGCACCCTCGTGCGGAAATTCGTGACCAAGTACGCCGCCAAGCGCAGCGCACTGATCCTCGGCAAGCTCGTTCCCGCCGGAATCGGTGCGGTCATCGGCGGTGCGGGTAACCGTGCCATCGGCAAGGGAGTCGTCAAGAATGCGCGCGAAGCCTTCGGACCGGCACCGGCCAGGTGGACCGATCACCTGATCGTGATGCCTGCCGACGATGCCGCAGTGCTTCCCCAGACGGAGTCACGCCGGGCCATCCGCAGATAGCCGTCCGGGCCGTAGGCTCGCATCACGTATTCGCCGCCGACCTGGGAGCAGCATTGACGAACACCGCAATGGGATCCTTCTCTGCCCCCATCGAGATTCGTGGGTTGACGAAGACGTTCAAGGCGGCGCGCGCGGTCAATGACCTGAGCTTCGACGTTCAGGCGGGCTCGATCACCGGGTTTCTCGGCCCGAACGGTTCGGGCAAGACGACCACGTTGCGGATGCTCCTCGGACTGGTGTCACCGACGTCGGGATCGGCCACGATCAACGGCACTCCGATGCGTTTGCTGCCCAACCCGGCCCGGGCCGTCGGCGCAGTACTCGACGTCGGCAGTCTCCATCCGAAACGAACGGCGCTCGGACACCTCGAGATCTACGCGGCCGCTATCGGCATGCCGACTCAGCGCGCAGCGCAGGTTCTGGACATGGTCGGTCTGAGTTCGGTCGGAGCCCACAAGACCGGCACCTTCTCACTCGGGATGCGCCAACGCCTGATCCTTGCCACCGCGATGCTCGGTGATCCCGAGATCCTCGTCCTCGACGAACCCGCGAACGGACTCGACCCCGAAGGCATGGCGTGGCTACGTCAGTTCCTGCAGACCTTCGCCGGTTCCGGCCGAACGGTTCTGATCTCGAGCCACGCGCTTCGTGAAGTGGAAGCGACGGTCGACAGCGTGGTCATCGTCAGCGCCGGCTCACTCGTCTACCAAGGGACCATGGACGAACTTCGTCGCTCCCAGCGCAGTCGACTGCTCGTCTCGTGTTCCAATCCAGCGCTCCTCGCCACGGCATTGGCCGCTCGCGGAATCATCGACGCCCAGATCACGCAGGACGGACGGCTCGCCGTGGGCGGCACCGACACGTCGGTCCTCCCACCGGTGGCGTCGGCGGCCGGTGTCACGATCTTCGGTGTCGCGACCGAAGGCGCAGATCTCGAGCAACTGTTCCTCGCGATGACAACACCGCAGTACGCGGTTCCCCAGGTCGGATACCACCGCCCACCCGGTCCCGGTTCCGGACCGGGCTATTACGGCCCTGCCGCATACGGACCTTCCGGAGGACACAGATGACCACGCTCGTGCGCGCGGAGACACTCAAAGTTCTCACCTTGCGCTACTGGTGGGCACTGGCCATCGCACCGGTGGTCGTGGCCGTGCTGATTGCTGCCTCGACTCGGACGTTCGTCGAAGTTGTGGCCGATTCGGCCGACACCACTTTCGACGTCGATGTCGTGTCCACCGGCGTCAGCCTCGGTGTCTCCAACACGCTTGTCCTGGTGTTCGCGGCCGTCTTCGGAGCGCTCACCGCCGGATCCGAATTCGGCTACAAGACTCTCACTACAACGTTCCTCACAGCTCGCGGCCGCGACGGAGTTCTCGGCGCAAAGCTTGCCGTCGTCGCGGTATTCGCCGTCGGCTACGCACTGGCGGTCGAAGTAGTCAGCATCGGCGCGATGTTGCTCTTCGGCCGGGACTTCAGCTTCACCACCGATCTCTTCGCCATCTGCGCCGCAGGCATTCTGGCGTGTGCGCTGTGGGCACTACTCGGCGCCGGGGTGGCCCTGCTCACCGGTTCGTCGATGGCCGGTGCCCTCTCGGTCATCCTGTGGTTCGTCTTCGGTGAATGGATCGTCCGCGCCGTGCTGCTCGCGATGGATCTCGGTGGGATCGGGGCCGCGCTTCCGGTGTCGGCCACGATCGGCACGATCGTCAATGCGGCACCGTCGATCGACGTCGACGCGTTTGCGTCCTGGCCGAGCGGCCCGATGATGCTGGCCGCTTGGGTAGTTCTGTTCTGCGGGCTCGGTTGGCTACGGACCAGGACCCGCGACATCACCTGAAAAAGCTGTCTGGGGCCGGGTCTACCGTGGATCTCGATGAACACGATCAACACGGACAGTCCGGTAGCTGGAGAGGTGGATCGAGCTCCGGGCTGGATCCGCCGCTTGGCCCACGCATGCTGGTTGCACCGAAGAGTTGCGATCGGCGCGCTACTCGTTACGGTCATCGCCTCTGCGATCGACATCTCGTTTCCTCTCCTGACCCGCTATGCGCTCGACGCCGCAAGCCAGGAGAACCCGGGCAAGGTGATCGGGTTCGTCGCGTTGGCGATCGCGTTGCTCGCGATCGTCCGCTTCGCGTGCCAGTACGGCCGACGGATGCTTGCCGGCCGACTCTCGCTCGACGTTCAACACGACTTGCGGCTCGCCCTGCTCGGTTCGCTGCAACGCCTCGACGGACGCGGGCAGGATCAGATCCGCACAGGCCAGGTCGTCTCCCGGTCCATCACCGATCTGCAGCTCGTCCAGGGTTTGCTCGCGATGGTGCCGATGTCCGCAGGAGCGCTCCTGCAATTCGTGCTGGCGATCGGCATCATGGCGTGGCTCTCGCCGCTGTTGACTCTCGTTGCTGTCGCCGTCATCCCAGCAGTAGGGCTGGTGGTGTTCCTGATGCGACCGATGCTCTTCGCCGCAACATGGTCCGCGCAGCAGCGGGCCGCCGACCTCGCCCAACACGTCGAGGAAACCGTCACCGGCGTTCGCGTCGTCAAGGGATTCGGGCAGGAACAACGAGCCGTCGACCAGCTGGAGAAACATAGCCGCACGCTGTACTCCGAGCGCCTTCGCGCCGCGTGGTTGAACGCGAAATTCGCGCCAACCATGGCCGCCTTGCCTCAGCTCGGGCAGGTGGGAGTGATCGCTCTCGGCGGGTATCTCGCACTGCACGACAAGATCACCGTGGGAACGTTTCTCGCGTTCGCCACCTACATCGTGACGATGACCGGAGTCACCCGAACTCTGTCGTCGGTCATCGTCATGGCGCAGCTGGCGCGCGCCGCTGTAGAGCGTGTCTACGACGTCATCAACGCTCAGCCGGACATCGCCGATCCAGACCATCCGGTGGACCTGCCCGACGGTCCTCTCGGAGTCACCTTCGACGACGTGGCATTCGGATTCGACACCGAACGCGACGTCCTGACCGGGCTGAACCTCCGCATAGAACCGGGCGAGACCGTCGCCGTCGTGGGTCCGGCCGCGTCGGGCAAGACCGCGTTGTCCTTGCTTCTCCCGCGGTTCTACGCACCGACTTCGGGTGCGGTGACAGTCGATACCGCCGGCGAGACGTTCCCCATCGGCGAACTGCGCAGTGAGCAGCTTCGTGCCGCCGTCAGCCTCGTCTTCGACGAACCGTTCCTGTTCTCGGACACCATCGCCGCCAACATCGCATTGGGTCGAGAGGACGCCTCCGACGAGGACATCCGCGACGCAGCAGGACTGGCACAGGCAGATTCGTTCATCGAGGCACTCCCGGACGGATACGACACCGTTGTCGGTGAACGAGGTCTGACGCTGTCGGGCGGCCAGCGCCAGCGCATCGCACTTGCCCGGGCACTGCTCGTCGACCCACGGATCCTGGTCCTCGACGACGCGACCTCCGCCGTCGATGCGGCTACCGAAGCCGCGATCTTCGACGCGTTCCGGGCCAGACGGCGCCAGACCACGCTCATCCTCGCTCACCGGCGGTCCACCCTGACGCTCGCAGACCGGGTCGCGGTTCTCGACGGCGGGCGGATCATCGACTCCGGAACCGTGGACGAACTGGAAGCGCGATGTCCGCTCTTTCGTGCCCTGTTCTCCTCGCCGCCGGAACTACCGGCCGAACTCGACGACGTCGACTCCGATGCTTTCGGACGTGACCGCAGCGAGCCGACAACCGAGCAGTTGTGGCCGCAGGCACCGGAATCCGAAGCCGACAGCACAGCCGCTACGACGCAGGGTGCGGGCGGACCGATGGCCGGAGCGCTCAGCGGAATCGCGGTGACGCCGTCCCTGCGGGCAGCAGTCGATGCTCTCCCACCCGCACGCGAAGACCCCGGAATCGCTCCTGAGAGCCTGCGCGAATCGAATCCACAGTTCTCACTACGACAGATCTTGAGGCCGGTCCGCTGGGTTCTACTGGCGGTTGTCGTGTGCCTTGCCCTGGACTCCGCAGCGGCGATCGCATTTCCCTCCCTCGTCAGATACGCGATCGACCACGGAGTCGTGACCGCGGACAGCAGCACGCTCTGGATAGCGACGGCATTCGGCGCGCTCCTGGTCGCCGCGGACTGGGTCGTCGTCGCGGTCATGACGGTGCTCACCGCCCGGGCCGGCGAACGCGTGTTGTTCGGGCTCCGCGTGCGCAGCTATGCACATCTGCAGCGTCTGGGCCTGGACTACTACGAACGTGAATTGTCCGGGCGCATCATGACGCGCATGACCACCGACGTCGACGCGCTGTCGTCGTTCATCCAAACCGGCATGTCGACGGCGATCGTGAGCGTTCTGACCGTCGGCGGAATTTCGATCGCACTCCTGGCGACCGACGTGACGCTCGGACTGGTGGCGCTGGCCGTCATCCCACCGCTCGTGGTTGCGACCGTGATCTTCCGCAAGATCTCCTCGGTTGCCTACAGCCAGTCCCGCGAACGGATCTCGCTCGTCAATGCCGACTTCCAGGAGAACATCGCCGGTCTGCGAGCGGCTCAGGCCTACCGCCGCGAAGAAGGTGCGGCGCGTAGGTTCGCAGAACGCTCCGAAAGCTACCGCCGATCGCGGATGCGGTCGCAGCGAGCCATTTCGATCTACTTCCCGTTCATCTCGTTCCTGTCCGACCTCGCGTTGGCCGCAGTGGTGTTCGTCGGCGCGCACCAGATCGCCAACGGGTCGACGTCACCCGGCGTACTGATCGCGTTCGTGCTCTACCTCGGCCTGCTGTTCGGACCGATTCAGCAACTCTCACAAGTGTTCGATGGTTACCAACAGGCAAACGTCGGATTGCAACGAATCGGTGACCTTCTGCGTACTCGGAGTTCGATCGAAACAGCCGACAGCGAGGATCTGATCGCGATCTCCGGACGGCTCGACGGCGCCGTCCATCTCGACGGGGTCGGGTTCCGGTACTCGGGTGCGGACGTCGACGCCCTCTCCGATTTCGATCTGCAGATTCCGCCGGGCACGACGGTTGCCCTCGTCGGCAGAACTGGTGCCGGGAAGTCGACGGTGGTGAAGTTGCTCGCCCGCTTCTACGACCCGACGTCCGGATCCGTCGACGTGGACGGAACCGACATCCGGAACTTCCACCTCTCGCAGTACCGACGTCGCCTCGGCGTGGTCCCGCAAGAGGCGCATCTGTTCACCGGCACGGTCGCCGACAACATCGCGTACGGGAGGCCGTCGGCGTCGCACGCGGAGATCGAGGAAGCGGCGCGTTCCGTCGGCGCACTGAATTCGATAGCCGACATGCGTGGAGGCATGAATCATCCCGTCGGCGAGCGCGGCCAGGGGCTCTCGGCGGGCCAACGCCAACTGATCGCATTGGCCCGTGCCGAACTGGTCGACCCGGACCTTCTGCTCCTCGACGAGGCGACCGCGACGCTCGATCCCGCGACCGAACGAATGGTGCTCGAAGCAAGTCGGTCGGTCACCCGGAAACGGACTTCCGTCGTCGTAGCTCACCGCCTCGCGACAGCTGCCCGAGCGGACCTCGTTGTCGTAGTTGACCGGGGACGTATCGTTGAATACGGCCCGCACGATGTTCTGCGGTATGCCGGTGGTCACTACTCGGGACTCTGGGATGCATCGCAGGCGCGTGAGGGGAATAATCTGACGTCGAGAACTGTCATCGAAGGCAACCCCGTCGCGTGACAGTCGGCACGGATTTGTACCGCCGAGAGGTAGTGCGCGATCGCAAGATCACGGACTTCCGTGAGACAGCTCACAAATTGTGTGCCGCACAATTGCTCGTCACACGCTCGGGCTAATCTCATATATATAGGCGCTCTGATCGGGTACCGAAATAGAAACGAGGCGAACACCTGCCGTGAGCAGCAGTTCTACATCCCAATTCGGACAGAACCAGTGGCTGGTTGACGAGATGTACCAACGCTTCCAGGACGATCCGTCGTCCGTGGATCCCAGTTGGCACGAATTCTTGACCGATTACTCGCCGGACTCGGCGAACACGGGAGGTGGAAACGGGACTGCCTCGAACGGCAACGCGGCTGCACCCGCCGCTGTTGTAGCTCCGCCTGCTGCTCCCAAGGCCACGCCTCCCGCCCCCAAGACCGCACCTCCTGCGCCGCCTGCCAAGGCGGCCGCACCGGCCCCCGCGAAGACGGCAGCGCCCGCCGCGAAGGCAGCCCCCGCCAAGCCTGCAGCAGCCAAGCCTGCGGCCGCTCCCGCGAAGCCCGCTCCCGCCGGCGGAGCCGAGGAAACCAAGGTTCTCCGCGGCGCCGCAGCAGCAGTCGTCAAGAACATGTCGCTCTCGCTCGAGATTCCGACAGCAACCAGCGTGCGTGCCATCCCCGCGAAGCTGATGTTCGACAACCGCATCGTCATCAACAACCACCTCGCGCGTACCCGCGGCGGCAAGATCTCGTTCACCCACCTCCTGGGTTACGCGATCGTCCAGGCAGTCAACGCGTTCCCCAACATGAACCGGCACTTCGCCGAAATCGACGGCAAGCCGAACGCGGTCACCCCCGAGCACACCAATCTCGGACTCGCGATCGACCTTCCCGGCAAGGACGGCAACCGCTCACTGGTTGTTGCCGCCATCCGGAACACCGAGTCGATGAACTTCGTCCAGTTCCACGCGGCGTACGAGGACATCGTCCGACGCGCCCGTGAAGGCAAGCTCACCGGCGAAGACTTCACCGGCGTCACCATTTCGCTGACCAACCCGGGCGGCATCGGCACGGTTCACTCCGTTCCTCGCCTGATGAAGGGCCAGGGCGCCATCATCGGTGCCGGCGCGATGGAATACCCCGCCGAGTTCCAGGGCGCCAGCGACGAGAAGCTGGCCGAGATGGGCGTCGGCAAGTTGATGACCCTCACCTCGACCTACGATCACCGCATCATCCAGGGTGCCGAGTCGGGCGATTTCCTGCGCACGATCCACAACCTGCTGATCAGCGACGAGTTCTACGACGAGATCTTCCACGCGCTCGGCAACCCGTACGAGCCGGTGCGTTGGCGCAAGGACGTGCCGGAAGGCGCTGTCGACAAGAACACCCGTGTTCTCGAACTGATCGCTGCATACCGTGACCGCGGCCACCTCATGGCCGACACGGACCCGTTGCAGTTCGTCAAGGACAAGTTCCACAGCCACCCCGACCTCGACGTCATCAGCCACGGCCTGACGCTGTGGGATCTGGACCGCGAGTTCAAGGTCGGCGGCTTCCACGGCCAAGAGAAGATGAAGCTGCGCGACGTGTTGAGCGTGCTGCGCGACGCGTACTGCCGCCACGTCGGCGTCGAGTACACGCACATCCTCGAGACGGATCAGCGTCAGTGGATCCAGGACCGCGTCGAGGGCCATCACGCCAAGCCTTCGGTCGCTCAGCAGAAGTACATCCTGAGCAAGCTCAACGCCGCCGAGGCCTTCGAGACGTTCCTGCAGACCAAGTACGTCGGCCAGAAGCGCTTCTCGCTCGAAGGCGCCGAAGCCGTCATCCCGATGATGGACGCCGTGATCGACCAGGCCGCCGAGCACCAGCTCGACGAGGTCGTCATCGGAATGCCGCACCGTGGCCGTCTCAACGTGCTTGCCAACATCGTCGGCAAGCCGTACTCCAAGATCTTCACGGAGTTCGAGGGCAACATGAACCCGGCAGCCGCTCACGGCTCCGGCGACGTGAAGTACCACCTGGGCGCCAGCGGAACGTACATCCAGATGTTCGGTGACAACGACATCGCTGTCTCCTTGACCGCCAACCCGTCTCACCTCGAGGCCGTCGACCCGGTTCTCGAAGGCCTGGTCCGCGCAAAGCAGGACATCCTCGACAAGGGCGAAGAAGGCTTCACCGTCCTGCCGCTCATGCTGCACGGTGACGCTGCATTCGCCGGTCAGGGCGTTGTCGCCGAGACGCTGAACCTCTCGCTGCTTCGCGGCTACCGCACCGGCGGCACCGTACACATCGTCGTGAACAACCAGGTCGGCTTCACCACCGCTCCGGAACATTCACGCTCGTCCGAGTACTGCACCGACGTCGCGAAGATGATTGCCGCACCGGTCTTCCACGTCAACGGCGACGACCCCGAGGCGTGCGTCTGGGTTGCTCAGCTGGCCGTCGACTTCCGTGAGAAGTTCGGCAAGGACGTCGTCATCGACCTCATCTGCTACCGCCGCCGCGGTCACAACGAGGGCGACGATCCGTCGATGACCCAGCCGGCGATGTACGACGTCATCGACACCAAGCGCAGCGTCCGTAAGAGCTACACCGAGTCCCTCATCGGCCGCGGTGACATCTCGCTCAAGGAAGCCGAAGACGCACTTCGCGACTACCAGGGCCAGCTCGAACGGGTCTTCAACGAGGTCCGTGAACTCGAGAAGTTCCAGCCCGAACCGTCCGAGTCCGTCGAACTCGACCAGACTCCCCCGGCTCGCCTGACCACGGCTGTCGCTCCCGAGGTCCTCGAGCGCATCGGTGATGCGTTCGTCAACGTCCCCGACGGCTTCACCGTTCACCCGCGCGTCAAGCCGGTTGCCGAGAAGCGCCGCGAAATGGCCCGTGAGGGACATGTCGACTGGGCGTTCGCAGAATTGCTCGCGTTCGGCTCGTTGGCCGAGCAGGGTGCCTTGATCCGCCTCGCCGGTCAGGACTCCAAGCGTGGAACGTTCACGCAGCGTCACTCGGTCCTCATCGACCGCAAGACCGGCAACGAGTACAGCCCGATCGCCAAGATCGCTGCCGACGCCGAAAACGGCGGCAAGTTCATGGTCTACGACTCCGCACTCACCGAGTACGCAGGTCTGGGCTTCGAGTACGGATACTCGGTGGGTAACCCCGACGCTCTGGTCCTGTGGGAAGCGCAGTTCGGTGACTTCGTCAACGGCGCGCAGACCATCATCGACGAGTTCATCTCTTCGGGTGAGGCCAAGTGGGGTCAGCTCTCCGACGTCGTGCTGCTCCTGCCACACGGTCACGAGGGTCAGGGTCCGGACCACACCTCCGGTCGCATCGAGCGTTTCCTTCAGCTGTGTGCAGAAGGCTCGATGACCGTCGCGGTTCCGTCGACTCCGGCCAGCTACTTCCACCTGCTGCGTCGCCATCACCTCGACGGCATCCGCCGTCCGCTGGTGGTCTTCACGCCCAAGTCGATGCTGCGTAACAAGGCTGCAGTCAGCAACGTCGAGGACTTCACGACGGGCAAGTTCCGTTCGGTCTTCGAGGAGCCTGCATTCGAGAGCGGCGAAAGCGCCCGCGAATCGGTCAAGCGGGTTCTGCTGGTCAGCGGCAAGCTGTACTGGGAGCTTCTGGCGAAGAAGCACAAGGACGAGCGTGACGACATCGCAATCGTGCGCATGGAGCAGCTCTACCCCGTGCCGAAGCGTCGTCTCAAGGAGACCCTGGACCGTTACCCGAATGCGGATCAGTTCCGTTGGGTTCAGGAAGAGCCCGCAAACCAGGGTGCGTGGCCGTTCCTCGGACTGGCTCTGCCGGATCTTCTGCCGGAGACCTTGACCGGCATCAAGCGCATCTCGCGTCGTCCGATGTCCGCTCCCTCTTCGGGATCGAGCAAGGTGCACGCGGTGGAGCAGCAGGAGATCTTGGACGAGGCGTTCCTGCCGACCAACTGAGCAGTGGCGTTCCTGCCGACCAACTGATGTGACACAGAGTTACTCGAGGCCGGGCCCACATTCCGCAAGGAGTGTGGGCCCGGCTTTTCTGCGTTCGCGTCAATTCGATTGCAGCAGACCCAGATCCGGCCCGGCATCGAAGCCGACGGCGGCCAGCGCCAACGCGGGCAACGACTGAACCGTCAGGTCGATCAGTTCCTCGCGGGTGATGGCGGGCGCGCGGAGCCAACTGATGGTGGCTTCCTCGACAAACGCGATCCAACCTCGAACGGCCAACTCCACCTGAGGCGTTCGAGTCAGGCCGATCTTGGGGAGCTGATCGAGGGTTCTCTTGGCCATGATGTCGCGAGTCTGCTCGAACACCTCACGCATCTGCGGATCCCCGCTGGCGGTCCCCCGGAGCAGCGAGACGTAGGTATTGCGGTTCTCGGTCACGTAGTCGACGTACGACGCCAGCACCGATCGGAGGGTGAGCATCGGATCGTCCGACTCGCTCGGCTCCGTGCGCTGGAGCATCTGTTCACTGCTGTGTCGGACGATGGCGAGATGGAACTCGCTTTTCGACGCGAAGTAGTGGAACAGAAGCCCACGCGACACCCCCGCTTGATCGGCGATGTCCTCGACGGAAATCTGCTCGAGCGGCCGTTCGGCCAGCATGCGCGCCCCGAGATCGATGAGTTGCGCTCGGCGTTGCGCAGGGTCGAGCCGCGTTCGCTTTACTGCGTCCATGCCCAATAGACTACTGAATATCCGTCAATAAGCTATTGACCGTGACTCAATAAAGGCATATCGTTCCCTACATGAGTCTTCCAGTTACAGATACCTCAGCACCTGCCGCGGATACTCGCCACGTCGGCACACTGATCATCGGCAGCGGTTTCGCCGGTCTCGGTGCGGCGATCAAACTGGCACAGGCCGGCATCACCGACTATGTCGTTCTCGAGCGCGGCAACGACGTCGGTGGAACCTGGCGTGACAACAGCTACCCGGGCGCCGCGTGTGACGTGCCGTCGCATTTGTACTCGTACTCTTTTGCACTCAATCCGGAGTGGACGCGCTCCTTCTCCACCCAGCCCGAGATCTACAAGTACATCCAGTCGGTGGCCAACCGCCACAAGGTGCTCGACAAGCACATCTTCGACTGCGACGTTCTCTCAGCCCGATGGGACGAGTCGTCGGCTCAGTGGCACGTCAGCACCAACAAGGGTGAATTCGTCGCAAAGATCGTCGTCTCGGCCGTCGGTGCACTGTGTGAGCCTTCACTTCCGGACATCAAGGGCATCGACGGATTCAAGGGCGAGATTTTCCACTCCTCGCGCTGGAACCACGATGCCGATCTGACGGGCAAGCGCGTGGCCGTCATCGGAACCGGCGCCTCCGCCATCCAGATCGTGCCCGCTATCGGCAAGAAGGTCTCACACCTCGACGTGTACCAGCGCACTGCGCCGTGGATCCTGCCCCGCGCAGACCGCGAGTACACCAAGATCGAGCATCTCGCGTTCAAGTACCTCCCCGGCTTCCAGAAGTTGTGCCGCACCGGTATCTACTGGATGCGAGAGACGCAGGTCGTCGGCCTGGCCAAGGCGCCGGTCTTCATGAAGCCGCTGCAGTTCGCCGCCGAGCGTCACCTGAAGGCTCAGATCAAGGACAAGGATCTTCGTAAGAAGGTCATGCCCAACTTCCAGATCGGCTGCAAGCGCATGCTGATCTCGAACAACTACTTCCCCACCCTCGCCAAGGACAATGTCGACCTGGTGACCGAAGGCATCGAGGAGGTGACCGCCAACGGGATCGTCTCGAAGACCGGCACCACGCGTGAGATCGATGCCATCGTCGTTGCGACCGGATTCCACGTCACCGACTCCCCCACCTTCGCGGGAATCTTCGGCAAGGACGGACGCTCGCTCGCCGAGGTCTTCGAAGAGACCGGTATGCAGGGATACAAGGGCGCGGCAGTTGCCAACTTCCCCAACATGTTCTTCCTGGTCGGCCCCAACACCGGCCTCGGACATTCGTCGATGGTCTTCATGATCGAGTCGCAGATCAACTACCTGGTCGACGCGATCGCCACCATCGACAAGTACGACATCGGCACCATCGAGGTGCGCAAGGACAAGCAGGACAAGTACAACAAGGACCTGCAGGCAGCTATGTCCAAGAGCGTGTGGAACAACGGTGGTTGCGCCAGCTGGTACATGGACAAGCACGGAAACAACACCACCCTGTGGCCTGGCTTCACCTTCCAGTTCCGCAATGCCACCAAGCATTTCGACCTCGCGGCATACCGCAGCGTCGCCACCTCGGATCTCGGCGCCGTCGGCACCGCGACCACTTCACAGATCGACCTCGACGACGAGAAGGCAGTAGCACAATGAGTGATTTTGCAGGCAAGGTCGTAGTCATCACCGGAGCGGGATCGGGCATCGGTCGCGCACTCGCACTGAACCTGGCCGGCCAGGGCGCCAAGTTGGCGATCTCCGACGTGGACACCGTCGGGCTCGCCGAGACAGCCCGTCTGGTGGAGGCCATCGGCGCCGAGGTGAAGTCGGACCATCTCGACGTCACCCAGCGTGAAGCGGTTCTCGAGTACGCCGACGCGGTTGTCGCCCATTTCGGCAAGGTCAACCAGATCTACAACAACGCCGGAATCGCGTACCACGGCACCTTCGAGAAGTCCGAGTTCAAGGACTTCGAACGGGTCATGGACGTCGACTTCTGGGGAGTTGTCAACGGCACCAAGGCATTCCTTCCCCACGTCATCGCCTCCGGTGACGGGCACATCGTGAACGTGTCGAGCCTCTTCGGTCTGCTGTCGATGCCGGGTCAGAGCGCCTACAACTCGGCCAAGTTCGCCGTTCGCGGTTTCACCGAGTCGCTTCGCCAGGAAATGCTGATCGCCAAGCACCCGGTGAAGGTGACCTGTGTGCACCCGGGCGGAATCAAGACCGCCATCGCACGCAACGCCACCGCGGGCCCGGGCGAAGATCTTGCGGTCTTCTCCGAGTTCTTCGACCGCAAGCTCGCGCGCACCACACCTGAGGACGCCGCCAAGACGATCGTCAACGGTGTTCGCAAGAGCAAGCCGCGAGTTCTCATCGGGATGGACGCAATCGCACTCGACGCCTGGGTTCGCCTCGTAGGATCGGGCTACCAGCGCATCGTCGCGATCGTCGCCGGCCGAATGATGCCCAAGTCCAGCTGAGTTCGTTTCACAGCGTCGTTCGTTTCACAGCGCAGTTCGCATAAAGAGTCAGGAGCCCTGCCGGTGAGCACGTTCACCCTTCCGCTGCCCGTGGTCGCATTCTTGTTGAAGCCGTACTTCCGTCTGGCTTTCAACTCGCGGCTGCCGTATCGGATTCAACGTCTGTTGCTCGAGGCCGGGGCACCGCTACAGCAGGTTCCAGCGGGCGCCGTCGTGCGCCCGCTGGAGCTGGCTTGCCGACCGGCTGAGAAGATCACCGTCGGCGCAACCGAGCGCCCCACCGCAGTTCTCTACCTGCATGGCGGGGCGTACACGCTGGGTTCGCTGGCCACACACCGTTCTCTCGCAGCTCATCTCGCCCGTGAGTCGTCCAGTGCGGTCTTCACCTTGGACTACCGTCTCGCGCCGGAGAATCCGTATCCCGCCGCTCTCGACGACGCGGTCTCAGCCTTCATGCAGTTGGTCACCGAGTTCGACTATTCGGAAGACCGCGTTGCCATTGCCGGCGATTCGGCCGGTGGCGGTCTGGCCGCGGCGACCGCTCTGCGTCTGATCGAGCGTCACGGCGTGACCCCCGGCGCGCTCGCACTGATCTCGCCGTGGGTCGATCCCGGCGATCGGGGTGCTACCAAAAAGGCCGACCTGGTGGTCAACACAGCTTGGTCCTTCGATGCCGCCGACGCTTACCTTGCCGGCGGCGACCGTACTGATCCTGGCTACGCGCCGATGCACGGCAAGCTCGACGGGTTGCCGCCCACCAGGATTCACGTCGGTTCCGAGGAGGTCCTCTACCCGCAGATCATGACGTTCACCGACAAGCTCTCCGCTGCCGGCGTCGACGTGTCACTGGTGGAGTACGCACGACTGTGGCATGTGGCTCACGCACAGGCGTCACTGGTGAAGGAAGCAGCTGACGCCGTTGCCGACCTCGGCCAGTTCATCGCATCGAAACTGATTCGCGCCAAGGATGATTCGAGTTCAGCAGTGGGATCGAACAGTCACTGACGGGCCAACTCCGTCCATGTCACTGACGGGTGGCCCACTCCGTCCATGTCACTGACGGGTGGCCCACTCCGTCCATGTCACTGACGGGTGTCCCACCAGGTCCGTGCCACTTCCGAGGCTGACGCCTTGCCGGTCCGCACCTTCTCGATCATTGCGGCGAGATCGGTGGTGGACAGTTCACCCGCAACGACGCTGAGCGCCTTGGCAGCCGAATCTCCCAGTGCGCCCGCCCGGAAGAGCGGAACGACATTCTGCGCAACCAGAACGTGATTCGAATCAGCGAGCACTG
Organism: Rhodococcus sp. APC 3903; assembly: GCF_030407755.1. Taxonomy (NCBI): domain Bacteria; kingdom Bacillati; phylum Actinomycetota; class Actinomycetes; order Mycobacteriales; family Nocardiaceae; genus Rhodococcus; species Rhodococcus sp. APC 3903. The sequence continues at coordinate 44,874 of NZ_JASDCV010000021.1, read as the reverse complement.
TGACGGCATCGGATTGCGCCAGCGCTGACAGCGTCGTGGTTCCGAATACCTGTGCACCGGGTACGTCTGCCGGCGTGGCCTGATCGACGCCGGCGAAGACACACTCGGCGCCCTCGGCCAACTGTTCCACTGCCCCGTCCTCGACGAATCTCGCGGAGACGAGCGGCGTCGCCGCGGCGCACGAAGGAGCAAAGGCTTCTATCGTCTTCGCTCCCAACGACTGTGCGTATCCTGTGTCGAGCGCAAGGACCGCACGGTCTTCGGCCATCGCATAGTCTGAGACCGAAAGACCCTCCGGCAGGGAGCGACTCAAGGCTTCGAAGACGTCGTCGGCCTTGCGGGCCGGGGATGACGGGTCGTAGTGATCGAGCAGCGCACCGGTGAACTCGGGCACCAAGGTGACTCGCGCTGCGTCCAGAGCCTCGAGTGACTGGGTTCTGCCTCCACCCACCGATTCGACGCGAGCCGACAGACCGGAGGATGAGAGCACCGTCGAATACACCTCGGCCAACACCGAACTCTCCACTGATGCGTCAGCAGCCACCACGATCTGGTCACGAGACTCCGCTCCGGCGCTCTCTACCACCGAATCACCGTTTGCGCATCCGCTGAGAATTGGCAGGACCATCAGTGCTGCAACAACAGTCGAATACTTCGTGCGTGTGCTCTTCACCGAAATCCTCACATCCAATCCCATGGATCGAAAACCGTGCCATGTCGGTACCTATCGTTACACTTGTCGGGCGATGCGCGGTAACCAGTCCTGACGCAGCCACTCGGTGGCGGCGCCGTCGAAGCCACTCGGGTGGCTTCGCCACAAGGGGATGGTTTCCGACGCCCGAAACACGGGACGCCCGAAAAACCGGAAGGACGCTCATGCGCACCTCACGATTTCGTTCCAACCGTTGGCTCGTAGCCGCGGCAACCGTTGTCTCTCTGACTGCACTGACAGCGTGCGGTAGCAGTGACGGTGACTCCAACAGCGATCCCAACGCGGTTGTCGTCGGCTCCGCCAACTTCACCGAATCCGAGACGATCGCCAACATCTACGCCGAAGCACTGCGTGTCAACGGGTTCGATGTGTCCACGTCGTTCAATGTCGGCAGCCGTGAGGCGTACATTCCGGCGCTCAAGGACGGGTCGATCAGCGTCATTCCGGATTACACGGGAAATCTCCTGCAGTACTTGGATCCCGACAGCACGGCCACCAGCTCCGCTGATGTCCTCGCTGCTCTTCCCGCAGCTCTCGGGTCGGAATTGGCCATTGCGACGCCTGCATCCGCCGAGGACAAGGACGCCGTGGTCGTCACGAAGGAAACCGCTGACAAGTGGAACCTGAAGACGATCGCCGATCTGGCTCCGCATTCCGCCGAGGTCAAGTTCGGCGCTCCGGCCGAGTTCCAGGAACGTCCAGCCGGATTGCCCGGTTTGAAGTCCAATTACGGTCTCGACATCTCGGCAGCCAACTTCGTCCCGATCGCCGACGGCGGTGGACCGGCAACAGTGAAGGCTCTCTCGTCCGGCGACATCACGGCGGCAAACATCTTCACGACGTCTGCCTCGATCCCGGCAAACAACTTCGTGGTTCTCGAGGACCCGAAGAACAATTTCCCGGCTCAGAACGTGGTGCCGGTGCTGCGCGCGTCGAAGTCTTCCGACAAGTTGAAGACAGTCCTCGATGCGGTGTCCGCCAAGCTCACCACCGAAGAGTTGTTGGCACTCAACGTCCAGGTGTCCGGCGACACCAAGACGGAGCCGGCAGCGGCGGCCAAGGCGTGGGTGACGGCGCAAGGCCTCGACAAGCCGGTCTCGTAGTCACGTGATCACCTTCGAGGGCGTCACCAAGCAGTATCCGGACGGCACCACCGCCGTCGACCGTCTCGATCTCACCATCGAGGCCGAGTCGTTCACGGTGTTCGTGGGGCCGTCCGGGTGCGGCAAGACGACGTCGATGCGCATGATCAACCGGATGATCACACCGACGTCGGGCAAGATCTTCGTCGACGGTCGTGACATCGCCCAGACCGACGCGGTGAAGCTGCGTCTCGGCATCGGGTACGTCATCCAGAACGCCGGCCTGCTTCCGCACCGCACCGTGATCGACAACGTCGCAACAGTTCCGGTACTGCGCGGTGAGTCCCGCCGCGCAGCGCGCAAAGCCGCGTTGGGGGTCCTCGAACGAGTCGGTCTGGACATCTCCCTTGCCACCCGCTATCCCGGGCAACTCTCGGGTGGGCAGCAACAACGTGTGGGAGTTGCGCGTGCATTGGCTGCCGATCCGCCGATCCTGTTGATGGACGAGCCCTTCAGCGCCGTCGACCCGGTGGTGCGTGAGGATCTGCAGACCGAAATGCTCCGTCTTCAAAGCGAACTGAAGAAGACGATCGTCTTTGTCACCCACGACATCGACGAGGCAGTCAAACTCGGTGATCACATTGCCGTCTTCGGTCCCGGCGGGCGGCTTCAGCAGGTTGCGGCGCCTCGCGACGTGTTGGCCGCACCGGCAACGGATTTTGTCGCCGGATTTGTCGGACGCGATCGCGGATATCGGGGATTGTCGTTCCGCGCTGCCGACGAGGTTCCGTTACACCCCGTACGCACGGCCGTCGAGAACGAATTGAAGGCTCTGCGTCTCGAATTGGGCGAGTGGGTTCTCGTGGTCACGGACAGCGGAAGTCCACAGGGATGGATCGACGTGACGGGCGTCGAAGGCCTGCGCTCGGGACGCACTCTCGCGCAGTCGACGTCGGCCGGTGGTTCGTTGTTCTCCCCCGGCGGTGATCTACGCCAAGCACTCGATGCGGCAATCTCGTCCCCTTCCGGTATCGGCGTTGCCGTCGACGGCGAGGGAGCGGTCATCGGCGGGATCCTTGGCTCCGAAGTCGTGGCGAAATTGGCAGATCAGCGTCGACGCGAGGACGAGGAACGCAACCGAGTCGCCTTCACCGAGGGATTCGGGGCGTAGCGGCATGCGCTGGCTCATCGACAATTTCTCGACGGTCGTGGACTACTCGAAGACCCATCTGTATCTGGCGCTGCTGCCCTTGTTGATCGGTCTCCTGATTGCTGTTCCGGTCGGAACAGCGATCCGCAACGTCAGATGGCTGCGCCGAATCACGTTGACCCTGGCGAGCATTGCGTTCACGATTCCGTCGCTCGCGCTGTTCGTCACCATCCCCCAACTGTTCGGACTCAAGACCCTTGATCCGCTCAACGTCGTGATCGCACTGAGCGTCTATGCGACGGCACTGCTCATCCGGGCCGTGCCCGAAGCACTCGATTCGGTGCCGGACAACGTCATCGACGCTTCCACCGCCGTCGGGTTCACACCGCTACGACGCGCCCTGACGGTCGAGTTGCCCTTGGCACTGCCGGTGATGATCGCGAACATCAGAGTTATTGCCGTTACCAATATTTCGCTGGTTTCGGTCGGATCGCTGATCGGAATCGGCGGGCTGGGAGTTCTGTTCAAACAGGGCTACGACCGCGACTACCCGGACCAGATCGTTGCCGGCATCATCGCGATTGTCGTGCTGGCCCTGGCGCTCGATCTGATCCTGTATCTGATCGGCCGATTCCTGACCCCGTGGACCAGAACATCGACCTCGTCGAAGGTCCCCGCCGTCGTGGCTGCCGAGGGGGAACCCGTATGAGCATCTTCACCGGAGCCTGGGACTTCATCGTCGATCCCGGAAATTGGAGCGGCGACACCGGAATCGGCACCCGCATCCTCCAGCACCTCTGGTACAGCGTTCTGGCCGTGGCGCTTTCGGCTGTGATCGCGGTGCCCATCGGATTACTCATCGGCCATCTGCGTCGCGGTGAGATCGTGGTCGTCAGTCTGGTCAACGCACTGCGGTCACTGCCCACTCTCGGCCTGCTCACCTTCCTTGTTCTTCTCATGGGCCTGGGAGTGATGCCGCCGATTCTCGCCCTCGTCATCCTTGGTATTCCCCCACTACTCGCCGGCACGTACGCCGGAATTGCCAGCGTCGACCGCGGCGTCGTCGAGGCCGCGCGGGCGATGGGTATGACCGAACTCCAAGTGCTCATCCGCGTCGAGATACCCAATGCGCTGCCATTGATTCTCGGCGGACTGCGTAACGCGACACTGCAGGTGATTGCCACGGCAACGGTCGCCGCCTACGTCAACCTCGGCGGCCTCGGCCGTTACATCTTCGACGGTCTCGCGCTCTACAAGTACGACCGAGTGGTCGTCGGCGCAATCCTGGTCGCGGTTGTGGCTCTGGTCGTGGACGGCTTACTGGCGCTGGTGGTCTGGGCATCGGTTCCCGGGACCGGCAGGCTGCGCCGAACACCCGACCTCACTCGTCTGTAGATCGGTACACACGAAAAAGCCCCGATCGGAACCTTGTGTGCGGGTTCCGATCGGGGCTTTCGTAGTCCCTCTTAGCTGGTCACGCCCTCAGCATGCGCTGCGGCCGCGACGGCTTCCGCTACTGCGGGTGCCACGCGAGGGTCGAGTGGGCTGGGGACGATTTTGTCCGCCGCCAACTCGTCGCCGACCACCGACAGGATTGCCTCGGCGGCAGCGAGCTTCATACCTTCGGTGATGCGACGGGCGCCGGCGTCGAGCGCGCCCTTGAACACACCGGGGAAGGCGAGAACATTGTTGATCTGGTTCGGGAAATCACTGCGACCCGTAGCCACGATCGCCGCGTACTTCGACGCGGTTTCGGGGTGAATCTCCGGGTCCGGGTTGGAGAGCGCGAACACGATCGACTCGGGAGCCATCGAAGCGATGAGCTCCTCGGGGATCTTGCCCGCCGAGACACCGAGGAACACGTCGGCACCTTCGAGAGCCTCGATGGCACCACCGTGCAGGTCGCGGGGATTGGTGCGGGCCGCGAGTTCTGCCTTCACGTCGTTGAGGTCGCTGCGCTCGCCCGAGATGATGCCCTTCGAGTCCAGCACGATGACGTCGCTGATTCCGGCGGCGAGCAGGATGTTCGCGCAGGCAACACCCGCAGCACCGGCGCCGGAGATGACGACCTTGAGTGTGGTGATGTCGCGGCTCTGGACCTTCACGGCGCCCTTGAGGGCAGCGAGGACCACGATGGCGGTTCCGTGCTGATCGTCGTGCATGACGGGGCAGTCGAGGGCTTCGATGACGCGCTTCTCGATCTCGAAGCAACGCGGCGCCGAAATGTCCTCGAGGTTGACCGCGCCGAAGCTCGGGCGCAGACGGATGAGCGTCTCGACGATCTCGTCGGGATCCTTGGTGTCGAGAACCAGCGGAATGGAGTTCAGTCCGGCGAAGTTCTTGAACAGTGCCGACTTGCCCTCCATGACGGGCAGCGACGCGCGGGGGCCGATGTCGCCGAGTCCGAGAACCGCGGTGCCGTCGCTGACCACGACGACGAGTCGGTTGGTCCACGTGTATCGATCGGCGAGGGTTTCGTCTGCAGCGATGGCGCGGCTCACCTGAGCAACACCCGGCGTGTAGGCGATCGAGAGGGCCCGCTGCGTATCGAGCGGCGCGGTGGTCTCGACCGAGAGCTTGCCACCGACGTGAGCGGCAAAGATTTCTTCGTCGGTCAACTCGACCTTGGGTACGTTGATGGCTTCAGTCACGAGGGACACGATGACACTCCTGATTAGTCCAGCCTCAAGCGGGGCTGGGTTACTGGGAAGTAATCCTTCGGACCGCTGCGAAACCACGTTCACAACGGTCAGAGATCATTTCTTCCGCGAACGACTACTGAGAAGAAGAGCATTCGGCGTGCGCGAGAAAGTGGGCCGCAATACATCCGAAGCGTCATGGTGTGGGGCGGGTGAGCCCTGGCGTATCCATGCAATCTAGGTTTCGTGAGAAATTCTGACGAAACCTGCACTTCGGGGCCGGGCTGTGGCGCCGCCTCGAAGTAACTCCAGTTTGCCACCAGAGTCGGATCACAATCAAATCCTCCAAGCGGTCGGATTCCTCACCACACTCGAACCCCAGCCGTCATCCCCACCGTGTCATCCCCACCACTGCGTCACCAACAACAGCCCCGCCACCACGAGCACGACCACCGACCCGGCAACCGCCGCGATACCCCGCCTGCGGTCGCACCAGATCTGCGCGGCCAAAGCAACCACCGAAGCCGCAATGTGCGCGGTGATCGACGTTGTTCCCGGACCCGGGAATCCGCGGTTGCCGCCCAGATATGCCGAACCGATGATGACGAGTGTCAAGACCACGATTCCGGCCGCCACGGTGCCGCTCAGGGCGCGTAGAGCGCGAACCAGCAGCCATTGTCGTTTGTCGGCGGGATAGTCGTAATCGTCTTCGTACTGATAATCCTGATAATCCTGGTACCGGTAGTCGTCCTCGTACCTGTCGTCGTATGTCATCTCTTACGCTCCCGCGACGAATCCGCGGACTGATTCCGCAATGAGTTGAACTGCGATGGCAGCGAGCAAAAGACCGGCGATGCGTGCCAGCAGGCTGATGCCACCCTCACCCAGTATCCGGATCAGTGCCGTCGAGAAGCGCAGGACCACGAACAGCACCAGGTGGATGGACAGAATCGCCAACGCGATCGCCAGATACGACGCCGCTTCACCATCGGCCTGGGCGACAAAGACGATGACGGCCGCAATCGCACCGGGACCGGCCATCATCGGCGTTCCCAGCGGAACGAGTGCGACGTTGACGTCGTCGGCTCCCTGCGGACGGTTGGAGGCCTTTCCGGTCAGCAGTTCGAGTGCGATGAGAAGCAGGAGTAATCCGCCTGCGCCCTGCAATGCCGGAATGCCGATGTGGAGGTAGTTGAGGATCGCCTGACCGCCGATGGCAAAGACCGAGATGACCGCAAGGGAGACGGCGGGGGCCTGCCATGCCGCTCGGTTGCGATCTTCACGGCTTTTGCGGCCGACCAGTGACAAGAACACCGGGATGACTCCGGGCGGGTCCATGATCACGAACAGCGTGATGAACACGGTGAGGTAGAGCGTGGTGTCGAGCATCAGCGCCCAAGTACCTCCACGCCGGTGGCAGCCGAGACGAGTTTGTCGAACTCGGCCTCGTCCGTGAGCTCGTCGCCGAGTCCGATCGTCTTGTTCTCGCCGTGGTAGTCCGAGGATCCGGTGACTGCCAAACCCAGGTCGACGGCCAGGCGGCGCAGGACGTCACGATCGTCGCTGCGATGGTCCGGGTGATCGACTTCGAGACCCCCGAGACCCAGATCGGCCAGATCACGGATGTGGTCGAGCGCAAGCAATCCGCCGCGCGAACGGGCCCGTCCATGCGCAAGGACAGTTACTCCCCCGGCCGCTGCCACCAGTTCGACGGCGTACTCGAGCGGAGTGTCGTACTTGGGGACGTCGTATCGCCCTCGACTGGACAACAGGTCGGAGAAAGCCTCACTGATGCTCGACACCACTCCCGCTCGCATCAGGGCCGCTGCGACGTGCGGGCGTCCGACGGACGGACCGGCGTCAGCCAGGATCTGATCGGGATCGACGGGCAGACCGTCGCGCGCCATCATGGTTGTCATCACCCGGATACGTTCGACGCGTTCGGCGCGCAGTCGCTCACGTTCTTTGGCGAATTCGGGATGCGTCGGATCGAACAGGTACGCCAGAAGATGAACAGCGACCGGCCAGCCACGCTCACCTCGACCTTCGCACGACATCTCCATCCCACGAACCAGGCTGACGCCGGCCGGCAAGGCGTGCGCCGCCTCGGCCCAGCCCGAAGTCGTGTCGTGATCGGTGATGGCGACGACGTCGAGTCCGGCGTCGGCTGCGGCGCGCATGAGGGCAGCCGGGGTATCGGTGCCGTCCGATGCGTTGGAGTGGGTGTGAAGGTCTATTCGCACTGTTCCAGTGTGTCAGCAATCGGCAACTTCATCGCGCTCCGGTGGGCGAGCCGGAAGCTGACGTACGATTACGCCGCAGCGGCAGCGCAATTCGATCACGTGTCGCTGCAGTGCCGTTCCCCTGCACTACAGACCGAGAAGGAGCGAGCGTGCCAACCATGCCGTCACTGCCGAATTGGTCGAACGGCAAATCGACGCAAGCCGATGCGCCCAAGATCCCCGTTCCGGCAGCCCGCGCGATCGTCGACTGCGCGGTCTACGTTGACGGCGTGCGGTTGCCGGGCAAGTACACGCACCGCGCCGCGTTGGCCGAGGTCCGTAGTCGAGACAACGCGTTCGTCTGGGTGGGCATGCATGCACCCGACGAAGGCCAGATGCAAGATGTCGCAGCAACTTTCGGACTCCACGAGTTGATGGTCGAGGATGCCGTCCATGCACACGAGCGCCCGAAACTCGAACGCTACGACGACGTCATGTTCCTGGTGCTGCGCACGGTCGTCTACGTACCGCACGAGTCCGTCGCGACGGCGAGCGAGATCGTCGAAACCGGCGAGATCATGGTGTTCGTCGGCCCCGACTTCGTGGTGACCGTCCGTCACGGGGATCACTCCGAACTGGCAAGCGTGCGCAAGTCACTCGAGCAGAATCCCGAGCGTCTCGCCATGGGCCCGTTCGCGGTGTTGCACGCGATCACCGACCACGTCGTCGACAGCTATCTCTCCGTCATCCAACTCGTCGAGCAGGACGTCGACAGCATGGAAGAGTTGGTGTTCAACCCGCGGAACACCGTTGCCGTCGAGCATATCTACCTGCTCAAACGTGAAATCGTCGAACTACGACGCTCGGTCACTCCACTCGGATTGCCACTGCTCCAGCTGACCCAGCCCGCGGGCGGCCTCGTCCCGAAGGAGATCCGGCGATACTTCCGTGACGTAAGGGATCACCACACGATCGTGGCCGAACGTATCTCGGAATACGACGAGGTGTTGAGTTCTCTGGTCGATGCCGCACTCGCGAAGATCGCGGTGCAACAGAACACCGACATGCGCAAGATCTCGGCTTGGGTCGCTATCGCCGCCGTGCCGACGGGCGTTGCCGGTATCTACGGAATGAACTTCGAGAACATGCCGGAACTCGGTTACAAGTACGGCTATCAGTCCATCCTGTTCCTCATCGCGTCGGTGTGTGTCGGCTTGTTCTTTCTCTTCCGTCGCAACAACTGGCTGTGAACCTCGCACGCTGACTCCCTGTACTTGCCACCGTCGCAGGCGGACAATGGATATGGGTACGCATTTTCATTCCGTTCCCGAAATTCATTTTGCGACAAGCAAATTCAGATCCAGGAGAGATGGAGGAACAACCATGCCTACAGTCGAGCAGTCTGTAGAGATCGCGTTGCCACCCAAGGACGTCTGGGAGTACATCGCCGTCGCCGAGAACTGGCCCAACTGGGAGAATTCGATGGTCGAGTGCAAACAGATCACCGACGGCCCGATGGGCGTGGGAAGCCGTTGGCACGGTGTCTCGAGAATCCTGGGCAAGCGCCTCGAGTGGACATCCGAATTCACCGAGTACGACCCACCGAGATCGTCGAAATCGACGTCCGTCGAAAGTCCGGTCAGCTTCTCGCAGACCACGACCTGCGAAGAAGTCGGTGACGGCACTCGGGTCACCTACCGACTCGACAGCGAAAGCGGACTCGGCGGCGTATTCGGCAAGATGGCCGACCCGATCGTGACGAAAGCATTTTCACGGACCGTTCGGGTAAGTCTCGAGAACTTGGCGGACATCCTCGTGCACGCCGAATGATCTGACGGACAAAGCGCCGGCGCAGCTAGAGCGAGGCAGCGGAACGGTGCGGATCGCGAATGTCGATCCCCGCCTCGGTCCACGCTTCCCGCAGGGCCTCCGCGCCGCGCAGACGCACCCAGGCGGCTTCGGTACCGGTCAGGGGGACCACACCGAGGAAGCGCACCGGATCGAACGGCTCCGGCAGCGTCAGGTCGGCGATCCCGCTGTCACCGAGAAGCACCGCCGTGAACGCAGTGTCCTTCCACAGCGGCTCGCCCAGGTCCAACAGTGCGTCCTCGAGCAGCACGACCCCTTCGACGGACGGCGCCGCAGCCAGCACCGCGAGCGTCCTGGCGACACCCGACGCGACACCCGTGCCACCGCGCAGGGTGAGCACCAACTCGGCGCGAGGACCGCGTGTGGGGTCTGCGACCAGTTCGTTGGGGTCGCCCATCGGATGACGCGAGCACCCCAGTGTGACGTAGCGGACCAGGCCGTCGGGTGATTCGAAACGCAGCACGTCCAGCGGTTCGACACCGAGGAACGTCACTGAGGCCGCGGTGGGGTCCGGCCCCTCGATGCTGCTGACGAGATGGGCCCGGACGGAAGATACGACGCTGTCTGACACTCGTCCATCTAAACACCGTGCCCGCGAGGTTCGCAGCGCAGATACCTCGCGGTGGCGGTAGCGTCGTCGAAATGGTCTCCGTTCTCGCTGTCAGCGACGAGACCGTCGAATTCCTGTGGAGCAGTCAAGTTCGTTCACTCGGAGTCGACGTGATCCTGGGCGCGGGCGATCTGCCGTTTGCGTATCTGGAGTACCTGTCTGACCAACTGAATGCGCCGTGCGTGTTCGTTCCCGGGAACCACGACGTCGATCTGTCCGGATATTCGAACAAGAGATCCGGTTGGATGCGGGCAGGTATGCCGGCGCAGTGGCCCGGCCCGACCGGCGCAGTCAACGCCGACGGACGCATCGTGACCGTCGCCGGTCTGCGGATCGCGGGCCTCGGTGGTTCCATCCGATACAACACGGGTCCCAATCAGTGGTCCGAGCGCCAGCAGAGCCGACGCGCCCGCTCGCTCACCTGGCGAAACGCCTGGCAATCGCGGCTTCCCGGCGGCCGGGCGGGCGTGGATGTGCTGCTCACCCACAGCCCCGCCCGCGGTGTCGGCGACGCCGAGGATCGGCCACATCGTGGGTTCGAATGCTTCACCCCCTTGATCCACACCCTCGATCCGACGGTCATGATTCACGGACACATCCACCCGCACGGGCGAACACCTCTCGATCTGGAGGTAGGCCGGACTATCGTGCTCAATACCGTCGGCTTCACGCTGATGGAGATTTCCCCAGGTACTCCGCCGACGATCGTGAGGCGCCGACATGGCTCGTGACACCGGATTTCCCACAGCCGACGCGGAAAACGACTTCGCTCGTCAGCGTCGACGCGCCGACGTTGCCCGTCTGGTCAGTTGGCTACGACGCGAACCCGACGACGTCAACGCGATCCTGCCGTTCGACGAGGTTGTCGCAGCGCTCGGCAAGGTTGGTGAGAAGTCTCTGGGTCTGCAGGTCGTCACCATCGAATCGATAGTCGGAAGTGTCGACCGCACAGGTGATTTCGACAGGTACTTCCGTCCGACGTCCACTCACTCGCGCGCTCGTTGGGAGCGACTTGCGGTGGCGCAACGACGCGGCGAATCGGTACCACCTGTTCAGTTGTATCGCGTCGGCTCCATGCATTTCGTGATCGACGGACACCACCGAGTGTCGATTGCGTGTGCGATGCACCAGAAGACAATCGACGCGTACGTCACCGAGATCATCACGCGCATCTCGCCGGAAGGCATCACTCAGCGCGCCGATCTGCTCATCAAGGACCATCGCCGACTCTTCCTCACTCGCGTTCCGCTGCAGGGCTCGCAACGCGAAGCTGTCCAGGTCACCGACCCGTGGGAGTACGCCGAACTCAGTGAGTGCGTGGAGGCGTGGGGTTTTCGGCTCATGCAGGAAAAGGGCGAGTTCCTCGGCCGAGACACGGTCGCCCGGCGCTGGTTCGGCGAGGAGTTTCTCCCCGTCGTGCGAATGCTGAGGGGCGCCGACATGTTGCCCGAGCACACCGACGCCGAAGCGTACTTGTGGATCGCCCGGGAGCGGTACCGACTGGTGCGGCGGCACATGTGGAATGACGAGATCGTGGCCGAACTACGCGATCGAGCACCGCGAAAGCACAAGCCTGCTACGTAGCGACAGCGAACCGCACCTCTCGGGTCGGGATCTTCGGGTGCATGAACTTCAGCAACGAACGCGCTTCTTTCTCGATGGACGCGAGCGCGGTCTTCGGTTGCTGCGCAAACAGAGTCGCGCTCAACTCGACCGTCTCCTTGGCCGGCGTCACCGTCGCGAATCCCACCACCTTTCCGCGCACCAGGATGGCGGGCTTGATGATGCCGTTGACGGTGAAGACGCGAGTTCGATACTGCTCGTCCATGATTCGCGAGCGGTCGGCGTGCGAGAGCAGGATGTTGTCGAACGGAGCAAGGATTCTGACCGGCGGTGTTCCGGAGGTCGGTCGTGGCGCATCCGGCAGGTCGAACACCTCGGTCCCTTTCGCGTTGACAAAGGTGATCAGGCCGGGACGTAGCCTCTCGAAGACTTCGGCGAGTCTCGTGAGCCCCGACCACGCTTGCGCATCCTTCACGCTTGCGGGCCCGAAGCCAGCCAGATAGCGCAGCACCATCGCGTCGGGATCTGGAGTTGAACTCACCTCTGCGCCAAGCCAATTCTCCAAGGTCGTCAGTGCCGGCGCTCCGGATCGTCCCCACAAACCTCGCGGTGGGACCTGCACCATCGGCAGTAGCCCTCGAACTCCGTGCGCCAGTCCCTCGGCCGCGTGGCCGGGAAAGCGCTCTGCCAGTATCGGTCTCATCTGCATCTGAGTAAGCGGCCCGTCCGCTACCAGGTCACGCCCCGCCTGCGCCAGCGCGTCGAGATCCAACCCGGTGAGCGCCGCACGCTGAGTGCTGTTGGTGTGGAGGTCGCGTTCCATGATCGTCTGAACCGTGGCACGGAAGGGACCCGCATCGGCGGCCGAGAGGGCAAAGACCGTGCCCCGCATGGCAACCAGCCGCACCACCTGGCGCTTCTCGACAAGGGTGGAGAGGTCTTCTGCCGCAAAGTTCTTCAGCCGCGCCCACAGTGCCAGGTAGGGCGGATTCGGCGCCTGGGCCTGCAGACCTGCCAGATGCTCGATCGCATCCAACGCGCTGACCTCGGCCCGCCGCAGCAGGAACTGCCGCGCCAGAGTCGCCAGGTTGAGCTCGCGATCGGTGATCAGTGCAGACATCGACAACTCCTCAACGATCGTGGTCAGGGGCGGTGACGATCTCGAACGGTATCTCGACTCGCGCGAGCGTTCCGGACCCTTCACCCGGTCCGACCGAGAACGAGCCACCAGCGGCAACCACACGCAGTTCGTGCGAGAGCAGTCCGATGTGCCCGGCGGCCCGTCGTTGGGCAATCCGATCGGCGCTGATCCCCCGACCGTCGTCCGAGACCACGAGCACCGCACGGTGGTCCAGCCGCGCAAGCTCGATCCGGACGTTCTGCGCGCCGGCATGTTTGACGACGTTGCCCAGAAGCTCTCGGGTGGCGCCGAACAAGACCTCGTCCGCGGACGTGCGTAAATCGTCGTTCCAGCCCGAAGTGTCGACGTCGACCACCACTCCGCCGCGTCCCTGCGCCGAGCGCGCGAGGTCCCCGATCGCGCGGGCAAGGCCAACGTGGACGAGAACTGTGGGATGCAGTTCCGAGACGGACGACCTCAGCAGCGTTGTCGCTTCACCAAGCGCTTTCCCAGCTCGCGCCAATGCGACGGGTTCCGCACTGCCTGCCAATTCGTCGAGATCCATCCGCGCCGCGAGAACGTACTGGAGCGCCCCGTCGTGCAGTTGCTCGGACAGTTCTGTGCGCTCACGCTGCTCGAGCCCCATGAGTTCGGCCAGAAGGCTCGTGCGATGCCCGACGAGCTGCCCGATGGTCAACACTCGTGACCTTTGAATCCGAGTCAATCCGATTGCGCCCGCACCCACCCCGGCCAAGGCCATGGTACTCAGCAGGATCGACGGCCACGGCTCGGAATTCGAAGTCATCGTTGCCCAACTGGAAGCAAAAAACACACCGATCGTGCAGGCAACGACGCCGACACACACGTCCGTCCGCAGTTGCGTACACGCAAGAACCGGAATGACGAAGAGCCCGTTGCTCAAGATGTCGGCGGTCCAACTCTGCTCGGCTGCGAGACCGGTCAGCAATGTCAGAGTTGCGAGCACGGCGAGGTCGACGAACAAGCCGAGCCAGATCATCGTCACCGGGCCGGTGCCGCCTTTGCGGATCCACAGCGCCACGGCTGCCGACCAGAGGGCATAGGCGCCCAGAATCGCGAAACACCATCCCGCGTCGTTCATCGGCGGGACGAAGATCAGTGTCAGGGCGATGAACAGCACCAGAGCGCCGCGCACCGTCAGTTGGAGGTACGCACCGCGGTAGGCGTGTTCGCGCATGATCCGTTCGAGGTCCGGGCCGCCGGGCAGGTGCTCGGTTCGTACCGAGGATTCGTTCATCTGTCCTCCTGTGCCGCCCATCCCAGTTCCCTGTGAATGAGCTTCGCACACGAGATTTCACAATCAACCCGCAATACCGTGAATGGCACAGCATTCACCGAACCTCGAAACCACGCAGGAGTGCGCATGATCTCGACCCGAGCAAGCAAGCGCCGCATCGCCACTCGATTTGCCGTCGCCGGCGCCCTGGCAGCGGCGCCGATCGCCGTGGTCGCCGGAACAGCGCAAGCCGCCCCGGCCTCCACCCATCACGAACAATTCGGCCGCCTGATCCCCCTACCCGAGCCGGCCGACGCAGCGCCCGGCCCCGAACAGGTACCGCTCCCCTGGGGCGCGACGTATTCGGTCACCTTGCCCGGGTAACGGTCACAGCAGCAGATTGGCTCCCGTACCGCCGTCGAACACTGCGATCTTCGCGGGATCGAACCACAGATCGATAGACCTGCCCTGGGCCACCGTGGACTCGGACGAGAGCCTGGCAACCAGTTGACCGCCACCAGCGACGGCCGTTCCCGAATCGGCGGCGAGTTCCTCGAGTTCACGAGAATTGACGGCGGGGCCACCAGCGAGGAAATACGCGTACTTGTCGGAACCCATCGATTCCAGCACGTCGACGTCGACTGTGAACGTCCCACCGTGCGGCTTCTGCGATGCATCGACCAGCGCCACGTCCTCGAAATGTTCCGGCCTGATACCGACCACGACGTCCTTGCCCGAGCCGCTGCCCGAGATCTTCGACTGCGCCGCCGCGGGCAGGCGAACATCGCCGATCGGCGTGCTGACGCCGTCCGCCGTCAACTGTCCGGGGAAGAAGTTCATGGACGGGGACCCGATGAACCCCGCCACGAACAGATTGTTCGGACGATCGTAGAGTTCTTGCGGCGCACCGATCTGTTGCACGATTCCGCCGCGCAGCACGACTACCCGATCGCCGAGCGTCATCGCCTCGGTCTGGTCGTGGGTCACGTAAATCGTTGTCGTACCGAGTCGCTGCTGCAGACGGGCGATCTCCGTCCTCATCTGCACGCGCAGTTTGGCGTCCAGGTTGGAAAGCGGCTCGTCCATGAGAAACGCCTTCGGGCTGCGCACGATTGCGCGTCCCATCGCGACACGCTGACGCTGACCACCCGACAGGTTCGCCGGTTTGCGATCGAGATGCTGGGTGAGGTCGAGCACCCGCGCCGCGTCGTCGACCTTGGCGTTGATCTCGTCCTTGGACATCTTCGCCAATGTCAACGGGAACGCGATGTTCTGGCGCACCGTCATGTGTGGATACAGAGCATACGACTGGAACACCATCGCGATGTCGCGGTCCTTGGGGGCGCGTTCGTTGACGCGTTCACCCGCAATCCGCAACTCACCGGTCGAAATGTCTTCCAGCCCGGCAATCATGTTGAGAGTCGTGGATTTTCCACAACCGGACGGGCCCACGAGAATGATGAATTCTCCGTCGGCGATGGTGATGTCGACATCACTGACCGCCTTGGCTCCGTCCGGGTACAGCTTGGTCACCTTGTCCAGCACGATCTCGGCCACAGGCTTATCCCTTCACTGCGCCGGAAGTAAGCCCGGCCACGATACGACGTTGGAAGAACAGAACAAAGATGATGATCGGAATGGTGATGACCATGGCGGCCGCGGCGATCGACCCGGTGGGCTCCTCGAATTGTGAAGCGCCGGTGAAGTTCGCGATGGCCGCAGGGGCGGTGATTGAGCGTTCGGTCGACGTCAACGAGATCGCGAACAACAGATCGTTCCAGCAGAAGATGAAAACCAAGATGCCCGCAGTGACGATACCGGGCGCGGCCAGTGGAGCCACCACCTTCCGGAACGCCTGACCCGGCGTCGCGCCGTCCATCTGAGCCGCCTTCTCGAGTTCCCACGGAATCTCTTTGAAGAACGCCGAGAGCGTATAGATCGCCAACGGCAACGCAAAGGTGATGTACGGCAAGATGAGTCCGGCCCAGGTGTCGAAGAGTCCGAGCCGTCGTTCGATGTCGAACAACGGGCTCACCAATGAAATCTGCGGGAACATCGCGATCAGCAGTGCAACACCCACCAGCAGCTTCTTGCCCGGAAAATCCAGGCGCGCAATGGCGTACGCCGCCATGGTCCCGATCACCACGGCGATGACCGTCGAGATGAGTCCGATACCGATGGAGTTGATCAGAGCACTGGTGAAGGCGCTGGTGTCGAAGATTCCTCGGTAGTTGTCCAGGGTCCACTTCTCCGGAATGAACTTGCCGTCCTTGATCGTTCCGGCCGGTTTGAAGGACAGGCTGGCGATCCACAGGACGGGAACCAGCGCGTACAGCAAGACCAGAAGGTTGACGACGGACCAGCTGATCTTGAGTCTGGGAGTCACGGTCATGTCAGCGTCCTTCCGTATCGGATCCGGGAGCCGAAGCACCGAAAAGTTTGATGAAGATGAACGCGATCACGGCCACACACACGAAGATCAGCACGCTGATCGCGGATCCGATGCCCAAGTTGAACGCTTTGAACAGATTGTCGTAACCCAGAATCGACACCGACCCGGTGTCGTTCGCTCCCTTCGTCAGCACGTAGATGTTGTCGAAGATGCGGAACGCGTCGAGTGTGCGGAACAGCAGAGCGACGAGGATGGCGGGCTTCATCAGCGGAAGGATGATGCGTACCAACCGGGTCCACGCGCCGGCGCCGTCCACCTGAGCCGCCTTGAGAAGGTCGTCGGGCACGAGCGCCAAGCCGGCGAGCAGGAGCAGCGCCATGAACGGCGTCGTCTTCCAGACCTCGGCAAGGACGATGATCGCGAGCGACGGGATCTGGTCGGTGAGCGGCGCACTGCCGTCGGGCAGGAGATTGGCGAGGTAGCCGGTCCCCGGCGTCCACGCGTAGTACCAGCTGTATGCCGCCGCGACGGTGACGATGCCGTACGGGATGAGCACCACGGTGCGGACGAGCCCCTTACCCACGATCGTTCGGTGCATCACCAGTGCGATGGTCAGTCCGAGAACGAACTCGATGACGACCGAGACGACAGTGATCGACGTCGTCACCGCGAACGCTTGCCACCAGTAACCGTCGGTCAGCACCGACACGTAGTTGTCGAACCACACGAACTTTCGTTGATCCGGGAAGCGCAGGTCGTAGCGCTGCAAACTCAGCCAAACGGCGTAGACCACCGGATATGCGGTCACCGCGATCATGAGAATCGCGGCCGGGGCCACCAGCCAGAGACCGAGGCGACGCTCGGCCGCCTTTCCGTCCGACATCTTCGACTTCGCGGAGTGCTTCGGCTCCGGCGAGGGCGTCGCGACTGTTGTTGCAGCTCCCGAATTTTCGCTGTCGATCGTCACGGAATCAGCCCCTCGGAATTGACTGCCTTGCGTACCTGCTCGGCAAGATCGTTCACGGTCGATTCCGGATCGATGTTTCCTACAGGGTTCAGCGTGGCAGTGATGAGCGTCGAAATACTCTGATAGGCAGGAGAAACCGGACGAACCGAAGCGGTGTCCAGGCTGTCGCGAACCTCACGCCACGCCGGGTACGCCTCCTGGAACGCCGGGTCGTCGTACAGGCTCTCGAGAGTCGGCGGAACGCCACCGGCTACCGCGTTGTTGCGCTGATTCTCCTCGTTACGCAGACAGGTGAGCGCCTCGAACGCGAGGTCCGGATGCTGGCTGGTCTTGGCCACCGCTACGTTGAAGCCGCCGATCGTGACCTCGGCCGGCTTACCCTCGATCACCGAGGGATACGGAGCGGCAAGGAAATTCCGTTCTCCGTTCACCGTGAGCACCGTGTTTCCGGTGTTCTCACTGGTGACGTTGCCCTTGTCGTCGATGTACGGCAGATCGCCCTTCTCGGCGTTCTCCATGATGCCGGGCAGCACGAACGGCCAGTTGACCTGGAAGGCAGATTTGCCGCTCTCCATACCCAGTCGCGACGACGCTTCATCCCCCTGCGAGATCGAGGGATCCGCACCCTTCGCGGTAGCGACGCGCTTCATGACGGTCAGCGCCTGCTGGGCAGCATCACCGTCGGCCACCGTCACGGTTGTTCCGTCGGGCCCCACCACCGATCCGCCGGCACTGGCGAGAAGGGTGTTGAACCAGACCATCAATCCTTCGTACTGCTTGCCCTGCACACCGATCCAGCTGGGGCGCCCCTCCGCGGCCAGGCCTTCGGAGATGTCGATCATCTGATCCCAGGTTTGGGGTGGTTGCCCGTCCGGCATCAAATCCTTTCGATACCAGAGCAATTGGGTGTTGGTGTTCAATGGCGCCGCATAGAGCTGGTCCTGCCACTTCGCCGACTCCAGCGGACCTTCGAGCGTCCCGTTGCTGACCTCGGCCGCCACGTCGTCAGGAAGCGGCAATGCCCATCCGGCTTCGGCGAATTCGGCAGTCCACACCACGTCGAGCGTCATCAGATCGAGTGACTTGTCATTGCCGGTCAGACGCCGGGCCAACTGAAGTCGCTGGTCGTCGGCACCCTTGGGCAGAGTTTTCTGCTCGACCCGGTACGCACCGTTCGACGCCGCCGAGCAATTGGCGGCGGCCTCCGCATACTGCTCGGCGCCGTCGGCGGCGGTGTAGAAGGACAGCACCACGCCGTCGTCATTGTCTGATCCACACGCACTGAGCAAGGGCGCCAACAACAATGTCGCCGCGCCGAGCAGCCCCACCCTCAATTTCTTCTTCTGCCCCGCCTGCAATCTCTTGTTCTGCACAGCCGTCCTCCTCGGGCGGCGAGACGGCGCAGTCGATTCGGCTGGCCGACGCACCACACATCGGCACTTTTGCCGGAGAAGGGACCTATTTCCTTGTCCGGCAAACGGTCACGGGAAGGAGTACTGCCTCGCCCGCGTGTACATAAAGTAACCGAGATCACACAAGTTGGCAGCCCGAGCGAGAATGTCAGATGGCGAGCTTGGCGAGCAGGTCGCGCGCTGACTCCGCCGTCTTGGGCTCACACAGTACGTCGTAACGTCCGGCGACCAACTGCATCGTCGAGGCGAAGTCCCGCTGCCCACGCGTCGCGGCGTACGGGATGGTCGTGGAGATGACACCGAAGATGATGCCGCCCACGATGCCCGCGATCAGCGGAGCGAGGAACCCGCCGGTGACGATTCCGAGCACCAGGCCGAAGAAGACACCGAGCCAGGCACCGGAGACGATGCCACCACCGATCACCTTGGCCCACGTCAACCGGCCGAGAACGCGCTCGACCTGCATCAGGTTCACGCCGACGATTGTGACGTCCTGAACCGGGAATTCTTGATCGGAGAGGTAATCGACTGCGCGCTGCGCCTCGGCGTAGGTGGGATACGACCCGATGGGCCATCCCGAAGGCGGTGTCGGCAACGCTCCACGGCGCGACCCATTCGACGATTGACCGAGCGGATTGGACATGGCTGGCAGCGCTCCTCTTTTCGGGCACGTCATCCACGCGGATGACGCAAGTACATCTACCCCTATTGTGCCCTTTACAGACCTGATTCGTTCGGCTATGCGAGCGTCAGGCGTGTTCGGGCGGCGTGAATTCCGACGTGCGCGTCATCCCCGCGGCGCGGCCCTTGGCCGAAATCACCAGTGCCATCTTGCGACTCGCCTCGTCGATCATCTCGTCGCCGAGCATGACGGCGCCCCGCCCTCCTCCGGCGGCCGAGGTGTGGAACGCGTACGCGTCCAAGATGAGTTCTGCACGGTCGTAATCGGATTGGCGCGGACTGAACACCTCGTTGGCCGCCTCGATCTGCGTGGGATGCAGAACCCACTTGCCGTCGAAGCCGAGCGCTGCCGTCCGCGCCGCCGACCGAGTGAAAGCCTCTACGTCGCGAATCTGGAGGTACGGACCGTCGATCGCCTGGACGCCGTGTGCACGTGCGGCCATCAAGATGGTCATCAAGATGTGGTGATACGCGTCACCGCGGTCGTAGCCGTCCGGTTGCTCACCGACGACCAGAGTTCGCATGTTCAAGCTCGCCATGAAGTCGGCCGGGCCGAACACGAGTGCCTCGACGCGGGGGCTCGCGGTGGCGATCGCGTCGATGTTGGTCAAGCCGATCGCGTTCTCGATCTGCGGCTCGATTCCGATCTTGCCGACTTCGAGACCGTTGGCCTTCTCGACCTGCGTCAACAACAAATCGAGTGCCTGGACGTGACTCGCGTCGGGAACCTTGGGCAGCAGAATGGCGTCCAGATGCGCTCCGGCGCGGCCGACCACCTCCACGACGTCGGCATACGTCCATTCGGTGGTCCAGTCGTTGACTCGGACGACCTTGACCTGTTTGCCCCACCCGTCCTCGGCCAACGCGTCGCCGATCGACTCTCGTGCCGCCTGCTTCGCCAACGGCGCCACCGCGTCTTCGAGGTCGAGGAAGATCTCGTCGGCGGGCAATCCCTTCGCCTTGTCGATCATCTTCCGACTGCTGCCGGGAACTGCCAATACCGATCGACGGGAACGGTTGCGTGAAGTCATTGCGGACTGCCCTTCTCGATTTTCGGTGGCGCCGTTGCAGATTTTGACGCTGGACGAATTAGCCTTGCAATCATGGCAGCAGCAGGCAAGGTATTTGCAGCCAGGCTTGCCGGCCTGGTTGTACTCGGCCCGGACGGCGAATCGATCGGTCGTGTGCGCGACGTCGTCATCACGGTCCGTATCGGACGCCAGCAACCGCGGGTTCTCGGTCTGGTGATCGAAATGTTCACGCGCAAACGCATTTTCGTTCCGATGCTCCGCGTGACAGCCATCGAGCCGAGTGCGGTCACCCTGACCACGGGCAACGTCAGTTTGCGGCGCTTCAACCAGCGGCCGGGTGAAGTACTCGCGCTGGCGCAGGTACTCGATTCGCATGTGCGCGTGGACGACCCGGAACTCGAGGAGCTTCACGGCGTCGACACGATAGTCGTCGACCTCGGGATCGAATCGACGCGAACGCGAGACTGGGTCGTCTCGAAGGTCGCCGTTCGCGGCCATCGCGGACGCCTCGGTCGACGCGCGGCGATTCACATCGTCGACTGGCAGCACGTCGCCGGCCTCACCCAGAGCGATCTCTCGCTCCCCGGCCAGGGCGTAGCTCACCTCCTTCTGCAGTACGAAGGGATGCGACCCGCCGATGTGGCCAACGCCATGCGCGAACTGCCGGAGAAGCGCCGCCACGAACTGGCCGTGGCACTCGACGACGAACGCCTCGCCGACGTCGTGCAGGAACTGCCGGCGGACGACCAGACCGATCTGCTGATGCACCTGGAAGTCGAACGTGCCGCCGATCTACTCGAAGCGATGGATCCCGACGACGCCGCCGACCTGTTGGGCGAGCTGCCCGAGACCGAAGCCGAATCACTGTTGCAGTTGATGGACCCGCAGGATTCCGAACCTGTTCGACGCCTGCTCGAGCACTCCCCGGACACTGCCGGTGGTCTGATGACGCCCGAACCGGTGGTACTGACGGCCTCGACGACCGTCGCCGAGGCCCTTGCCCGCGCCCGCAACTACGACGTGACCCCGGCGCTGTCGAGCATGGTCTTCGTCGTACGTCCGCCGACGGCGACTCCGACCGGGCGGTATCTCGGCTGCGTCCACTTGCAGAAGCTTCTCCGCGAGCCTCCCGCCAGCCTGGTGGGCGGAATACTCGACACCGACATGCCCCGGTTGGCGCCGGACGACTCGCTGGCGTCGGTCACCCGATACTTCGCGACCTACAACTTGGTATGCGGGCCGGTCGTGGACGACGAGAACCACCTGATCGGGGCCGTGACAGTCGACGACGTGCTCGATCACCTCCTGCCGGAAGACTGGCGTGAGGATTACTCCGACGACGAGGAACTACTCCGATGAGCGAACGGGCGTCGAGCACGACCGCACGGCAACGACTGGAAACGCCTCGCGGAAGCCGCCGGTTCAATCTCGATTTCGACGTCGAAGCTGTCGGGCGCGTCAGTGAACGCATCGCCCGCTTCCTCGGTACCGGGCGTTATCTCGCGATCCAGACGATCATCGTGATCGTCTGGATCCTGATCAACGTGTTCGCGGTGGCGCTGCAGTGGGACCCGTATCCGTTCATCCTGCTCAACCTCGCC
This sequence comes from Rhodococcus sp. APC 3903, assembly GCF_030407755.1. Taxonomy (NCBI): domain Bacteria; kingdom Bacillati; phylum Actinomycetota; class Actinomycetes; order Mycobacteriales; family Nocardiaceae; genus Rhodococcus; species Rhodococcus sp. APC 3903. Next base: position 22,568 of record NZ_JASDCV010000021.1, on the reverse strand, counting down.
TTCTCCACCCAGGCCGCCTACGCGGCGCCGCTGATCCTCCTGGCCCAGAATCGTCAGGAGAATCGCGACCGGGTCTCGCTCGAGGAGGACCGCTCACGCGCCGAGCAAACCAAAGCGGACACTGAATTCCTCGCTCGCGAACTCGCAGCGCTGCGCATCGCCGTCGGCGAGGTCGCCACCCGCGACTACCTGCGGCGGGAGCTCGAGGAGATCAAGTCGATCCTTGCCGCCGACGGCGAACCGACCCCGAAGAAGAAGCACCGTGACTCGAATACTGCGAAACAAAGTCACAACTAGCTGAGCGTTCGCTGAGTTTTGCTGCACGCACCGTGACCGATATGTAACGTAAGTCACAGCAGGATGGATTATCACGGTGGGTACTCCGAGGCGGGAGCACCAGCAAAGGGGAATCGTGCGAGTACGCGGAATGATTGCAGCATCCACACTGGTGGGGGGACTGCTTGTCGTAACAGGTCCAGCAGCCCTCACGGCCGGAAGCGCACCATCCGGCGGGTCGCAGGTCCCCATCGCCCTCGCAGGCTCCGCCTCCGTTGCGCAGCCGGACTCTGTCGACTTCCTCCCGACGCCCCGCACCGTCCGAACGCAACGATCGGCCCCACCCAGCGATACGGTCGCCGGCGCTCCGGCAGCGCCCAACGCTGCGGCCGTCGTCCTCACCTCTCTGGGCATCCCCGAGATCGTTCTGAACGCGTACCGCTCCGCAGAACTGGTGATGATGACCGAGGCGCCAGGTTGCGGCATCCCCTGGCATCTCCTGGCCGGCATCGGACGCATCGAATCCGGTCACGCCAACGGCGGCAAGACGACGTCGGTGGGTACGACGGTCACCCCGATCCTCGGCCCTGTCCTCGACGGACGGCTGGCAGGCAACGAAGTCATTCGGGACACCGACAAGGGAGCGATCGACGGAGACCCGACCCACGACCGCGCTGTCGGGCCGATGCAGTTCATTCCGGCCACCTGGGCCGGTTATGCCAGCGACGGCAACGGGGACGGAATCAAGGACCCCAACAACGTCTTCGACGCGGCGCTCTCGGCAGCGAAGTACCTCTGCAGCGGCGGACTCAACCTGCGCGATGTCGCCCAGGAGACCAAAGCTGTTCTGCGGTACAACAACTCGGCCGCCTACGCGGCAAACGTGATCATGTGGTCGACGGCATACAAGAACGGTGTCATTCCTTCCGGTCAGCTCCCGTACACCACCGGCATCAACACCGGCAGCTCGGCGATCAACGCCGCCGCCTCGGCAGACTCCGCCGCTTCGGCCGTTCTCGCCGCTGCTGCAGCTACCGACCCGGCGGCAGGCGACAAGGAATCTGCGTCGACGACTCCGACCACCACCCCCCCTCTCTTCCCAGGCCTGCCCGACATGCCCGCGCTCTCACCCGAGATCCAGGCACTGATCCCGCCGGGAGTAACGCCGACCAGCCCCACTCCGGGACCCAACGCCGCCCGGAACGCGGCTCCCGGTCCGATCATCCCGCTCCCCGTCCTCACCTCACGGGGTCTCGTCTGGCCGATTCTGATGGCTGAGGGATGGCGCTGGCCCGACGACATGTGCGTGATCCTTCCGGATCCAGCAGCACTCGACGCCTTGCAGGACGGCATCCTTCTGCCGTGCACGGTCCCAGGAATGGCAGTAGCCGCCACGGCACCCGCCACCACCGACGCAGCGCCCGCGGAATCTTCGCCGCCGGCTGCCCCGTCGCCTGAGCCCGCTCCGTCACCCGCACCGGCCCCCGCACCGGAACCTGCCCCGGCCCCGGCTCCGGCATTCGCGCCGTTCTTCCCGGGCCTGCCCGGCATGCCCGCTCTGTAACCAAAAAATCACGAAAGAACAGTGCATATGCCCCAAACTGCCCTTCTAGATCACGGTTGAATAACGGAAACGCAACAAATCAGGTAGCCTCGACTCCGTCAGTTGAACGGAAAACCTCCTCGCGGAGGTTCAGGAGGCATACACAGTGGGTCGGCACAGCAAGAAGACAGATTCGCACATCCGTCGAAATTCGGTCATCGCGCTCACCGGACTCATCCCTATCGGACTCGTCACCGCAGCCAACACGGCCGGCGCCGCTCCCAAGGTTCCGTTCTTCAACACCAGCTCCGCCGAAACGGTGGACACTGCCGCGCAAGCCACGCAGGAACCGCAAGCGCAGATTCTGCCCGCCGTCGAAGCAATCGCCGAGCCCGCTCCCGCCCCCGCGCCGGAACCCGCGCCGTTGGCTCCCGTGCAGGCGACTCCCCCGCTCCCAGCCTCCATGGCCGAGGGCGCACTCGGAATCCCGAGCGTGAGCGTCGCCGCATACCAGAACGCCGAGCGGATCCTCGCCGTCGAGAAGCCCAACTGCAACATGCACTGGACACTCCTGGCCGGTATCGGCCGCGTCGAATCCGGCCACGCCAACGACGGCAAGGACGCCGACGCGAACGGCAACCTCTACAAGCCCGTGATCGGCCTGCCACTCAACGGCAGCCTTCCCGGCCAGGCCGTCATCATGGACACCGACGGCGGCGCCCTCGACGGCGACACCGTCTACGACCGCGCAGTCGGCCCGATGCAGTTCATCCCGTCCACCTGGAACCAGTACGCCGGCGACGGCAACGGTGACGGAATCGCCGACCCCCAGAACCTTTTCGACTCCGCACTGACCACCGGCAAGTACCTGTGCGACGGCGGACTCAACATGCAGGACGTAACCCAGGTTGCCTCCGCGATCCACCGCTACAACAACTCGGCCGCCTACGTTGCCAATGTTCTGGCCTGGTCGCTCGGGTACTCCACCGGCATCGTGCCCGCCGCATCGGACCTGCCGCGCATCCACTGACCTACCTGGACTTACCATGGAGTCATGTCTGTACTGACCGAGTCCGACGTTCGCTCCGCGCTCGCGCGAGTTCTGGACCCAGAGATCCGCAAACCCATCACCGAGCTGGGGATGGTCAAGGGGATCTCCCTCTCCAGTGACAACAGCGTCGACATCGGCATCTATCTCACGACCGCCGGTTGCCCGATGCGCACCGAGATCACCGAACGCGTCACCAAGGCCGTCGCCGACGTCGCCGGGGTCGGTGCGATCCGCGTCGAACTCGACGTCATGGACGACGCCCAGCGGACCGAGCTCCGCAAGTCGCTTCGCGGCGATTCCGCCGAACCCGTCATCCCGTTCGCCCAGCCGGGTTCACTCACCCGCGTCTACGCCGTAGCCTCCGGCAAGGGTGGCGTCGGAAAGTCCAGTGTGACAGTCAATCTCGCGGCAGCAATGGCCGCGCGCGGGCTGTCTGTCGGCGTACTCGACGCGGATATCTACGGTCACTCGATCCCCCGCATGCTCGGCACCGACGCCAAGCCCACTCAGGTCGAGCGCATGATCATGCCGCCGGTTGCACACGACGTGAAGATGATCTCCATCGCGCAGTTCACCCAGGGCAACACTCCTGTCGTCTGGCGCGGACCGATGCTTCACCGCGCGCTCCAGCAGTTCCTCGCCGACGTGTTCTGGGGCGATCTGGACGTGCTGCTTCTCGATCTGCCGCCCGGCACCGGTGACATCGCCATCTCGGTGGCTCAGCTCATCCCGAGCGCCGAGATCCTGGTCGTCACCACACCGCAGCAGGCCGCTGCCGAGGTCGCCGAGCGAGCGGGCGCCATCGCCCTGCAGACCCGCCAGCGCGTCGCCGGCGTCGTCGAGAACATGTCGTGGCTCGAACTTCCCGACGGCACCCGCATGGACGTCTTCGGCGAAGGCGGCGGGCAGACCGTCTCCGATCGCCTCACGAAGGCCGTCGGCGCCAAGGTTCCGCTTCTCGGACAGATTCCGCTGGACCCGTCCGTCCGCGAGGCAGGCGACGCCGGGACGCCGATCGTCCTCAGCGCTCCCGATTCACCCGCTGCCATCGCGCTCAAGGACATCGCCGACAAGTTGGCCGTCCGTCAGCGCGGGCTCGCCGGAATGTCGCTCGGTATCAATACGGTTCGCAACCTGTAGAACCCCCCTCATACGAAAGGGCGCCTGTCACCGATCGGTGACAGGCGCCCTTTCGTATGTCGAATCTAGGTTGCGTCGAAGTCCACAGGAGGGCGTTCGCCCGCGGTGAGTGGCTTGTCCTTCGACAGCGTCTTCGGCTCCTGCACTCCGCTCTGCGGCTTCTTGTCGAAGTTGCCCGTGAAGATAGAGTCGTCGCCGTCGAGGAGGTGCTGGGTGATCACGGCGCGCGGCGTCATTCCGCGCAGCTTGTTCAGATCTGCGAGTGGTTTACGCAGATCCTCGAAATCGGTGCCCAGTTCTTCCTTGAGTTGATTGGAAGCGCCCGAAGCATATTCGCGCACCTGCCTCAGGGACTTCGTGACCCAGGAGACCGCACCAGGAAGCCGCTCAGGTCCCAAGATGACCAGAGCCGCTACGAGGAGGATCATGAACTCGCCCCAACCGATGTTGCCAAACACAGGGTCAGCCTACTGTGTGCTCGCTCGGTGCGCGCATGTCCGGATCAACCTCACAGGAAGATCGCAGGGTCCGATCAGTCGGACACAGGCGTGACCGAAATGTCGACCTGCCGTCCGTCGCGGATCAACTGGACGTTGACCGGCTGATCGACGGTCGTCGCGTTGACCGCAACCACCAGTTCGTCGGCACTCGTCACCGGTCGGTCACCGACCTTGACGATGACGTCACCCTCGACGATCCCCGCACGTTGCGCTGGGCTGCCGTCGCGGACGTTGGCCACCGCAGCACCGCTGGTCGCGTCGTTGACCGCGGTGCGGGCATTCACGCCGATGTCGGGGTGATGAACCTTGCCGTCGCGAATGATGGTCTGCGCCACCTCGGTGACCGTATCGATCGGGATCGCGAAGCCGAGCCCGACCGAACCACCGGACTCGCTGAGCATGGCCGTGTTGATACCGATGACGCGGGCTTCGTCGTCGACGAGTGCACCACCTGAGTTGCCGTGGTTGATCGCCGCATCGGTCTGGACGGCGTCGATGACGGCGTTGGTGTCGGTGCCTTCACCCGACAAACGCAGAGGCCGGTTCAGCGCACTGACGATTCCGCGGGTGACGGTCTTGCTCAATCCGAGCGGTGAGCCGACGGCGACGACGTCGTCGCCGACCTGAACATCCTCGGATTTTCCGAGCTGAGCGACCGTCAGATTGTTGGCCGACACCTTGAGCACCGCGAGGTCTGTCTTGACGTCACGTCCGACGATCTGGGCGTCGGTCTTGGTTCCGTCGGAGAAGATCACCTGGATCTTCGCGTCCTGAGCAGGCGGTACGGCCGAGGAGATCACGTGGTTGTTGGTGACGATGTATCCGGCGCCGTCGATGACCACACCGGAACCCGTACTGCCCTGGTCACCGACGGCGACCTGAATCGACACCACGGAAGGCAACACTGCGTCGGCGACCTTCGCCACCTGAGACTCCGGCTGTTCACCGCCGCCGGATTGAACGAGCGTGACACGTGAGCTGGTGAGTGAACTGTGATCGGCGGTGATGACAGTGGCGAGCAAGCCACCGACAAGAGCGATGACAAGTGCCATGCCCGCAAGCGCGGCCAGTGCCGAGGGGGCGACCTTGCGACCGAACAACAGCTCACGCACGTCGAGCTTCTGGGCGGGAGGCAACTGCACCGGCGCCTCGGACTCTGCAGGCTTGCCCAGCGAGACCTCGGATTCAGGATCGCGCCACGGATCACGCGGGGGTTCTTCGTCGGGTGTGTTGTTCGCCGACGCCTCGGGATCGCGACCGATCGATGCGGTGGCGTCTGCGGGTCGACCGAACGCTTCGGCCAGAACCGGGTCCGGATTCCCGATCACGACGTCGGAAGACGGGGTCGATCGCGTGGCAATCGGAGTGAACGAGCCCTCGACTCCACTCGGTCGACCGAACACCTGGCGCGAGGCCGGATCGATCTGAGGTCGGTACACCGGCCGGGGGTCGAGCACCGGCGCATCTGCCGGTCGATCCGCCGAACCGCTTGCCGAAGAATCCGAGCTCACTCCGGAGTGCCCCCTCTTTCCGTCAGTCACGTTGTCCAGTATCACTGATCCGTGCCGGGAAGCTGGCGCGCGGCGTCATTTGCGCCAGCGCGCGGTGTCATTTGCGCCAGCGACGGGACAACCGCTTGCTGATGGTGGAAAAGCCTGCGGGCTGATTGCCGACGGAACCGTCGGTGTTTTCCGAATTGGGTCCGGTGGTCGGACTGTTGCACGAGGGAATCTGACTGAGAAGTCCCACCAGGGACAACGGCATCGTCATCTCGCCGCTTCGACGCAGCGCACCACGTGCCTGCTGCTGAGCATCGACGGCCGCAGCGCACTCGGCGCAGATCGAGATGTGATGCGAGGCCCGCAAGTAGGCCTGCATTCGGAGTTCTCCGTCGACGTAGGCAGCGATTGCCTCGCTGGCCAGATGTTCGGTCGAACCGAACTGGCGATGTGCCCGCGCCTCCGTCATTCGTCCCTCCAGGTGATTGACCACGTCCCGCTCTGTAGCTCGAATCCGACCGTCAGAAACCGACGAGTTCGGATTCGGCTGCGCGCTGCGCTGCCAGATGATCACGAATCGCCTGTCGCCCACGATGGATACGGCTACGAACCGTTCCGAGCTTCACTCCCAGTGTGGCACCGATTTCCTCGTACGACAGACCTTCGATGTCACAGAGCACAACAGCGGCGCGAAATTCAGGTGCGAGTGAGTCGAGTGCGGCCTGCAGACCTGCGTCGAGGCGCGCGTCGTGGTAGATCTGCTCGGGGTCCGGACCGGGTGAGGGAACGCGGTCGTAGTCCTCGGGCAGCGCTTCCATACGGATGCGGTTGCGTCGGCGAACCATGTCGAGGAACAGGTTTGTGGTGATGCGGTGCAGCCAGCCCTCGAAAGTTCCGGGCTGATAATCGGAGAGCGAGCGGAACACCCGAATGAAGGTGTCCTGCGTCAAGTCCTCGGCGTCCTGGGCATCGCCTGACAACCGGTAGGCCAGGCGGTACACCCGGTCACCGTGCTGACGCACGAGTTCATCCCAAGACGGCATGGAGGACTTCTCACCAGTTGCATCGAACACAGCAGTGCCGATCAATTCGGAATCCACAGCCGATTCCGTCGTCAAAACTTCCGACTCTCGAGGGCGAGGCTCGTCGTTGACCTGGTAAATAAGTTGATCCTCCTGCTCGGGATCGCGTAGTTCGATCACCGCGTTGTCCGAATCACGTAATGCGCGATATTCGGGAGAACCAGCCGTTGCTGTGATTTGTTCCCGATCACCGAGCTGCGAAAGACCAACTTGGTAAAAATCGATACCGCCGTGCGATCTTCGATCCGGCGATGTATACACCTTTTCTCATCGCGGTGTGCACGCCATATGAGGAGCCTGAGGGATTCCTGAGAATCCTGGTGACTGCGCGCCTTGCAGCGACAATCCGAACCGCCCGATAACCTCATGAGCGTGACCCACGCCGAACAGATACTCCGCCACGTCGAGGACGTAGTTTCCGAGGACGAGATTTTGACCGCGGCGCGAGATCGAGCGCTGGATCTCGGAGCCCATCCGGTGACGCCCGCCGTCGGTGCGACGCTCGCGATGTTCGCGAGGATGCTCGACGCGAAGACGGCCGTCGAGGTGGGTACCGGAGCCGGCGTGAGCAGCCTGTGGCTTCTGCACGGAATGCGCGACGACGGCGTCCTGACCACGATCGACAGTGAACCCGAACACCAGCGGGCGGCCAAGCTGACCTTCCGCGAAAGCGGAATCGCTCCGGCACGCACTCGCCTGATCAACGGACGGGCTCTCGACGTACTTCCCCGGCTCGCAGACGGCGGCTACGACCTGGTGTTCGTCGACTGCGCCGCGATCGACCACCCCCACTACGTCCGCGAAGGTGTCCGCCTGCTGCGCTCCGGCGGTGTCATCGTTCTGCACAACGCCCTGGCCGACGGCCGCGTTGCCGACAGCTCCGCTCGCGACGCGACAACGGTTGCGGTCCGAGAAGCAGCAAAGGCCGTGACCGAGGACGAGCGACTCATTCGAGTCCTCCTCCCCCTCGGCGACGGCCTCCTCTGCGCGAGCAAGCTCTAGATCCAGACGCCCTTACCGATGGCGACGACGCCACCCTGACTGACGGCAAATCGTTCGCGGTCACGTTCGAGATCGACGCCGATGATTTCGCCGTCACCGACCACGACGTTCTTGTCGAGGATCGCGCGCCGCACGACGGCGCCCTTGCCGATGCGCACACCCGGCATCAGCACGCTGCCCTCGACGGTCGCACCGTCCTCGATCATCACGTTGGAACTGAGTACCGAATTGCGCACGGTCGCCGCGGACAGGATCGACCCCGCACCGACCACTGATTCCTGAGCGAGTCCGCCCTTCACGAACTTGGCGGGCGCGAGATTCTCGGTGGCGCCGCGGATGGGCCAGCGACGGTTGTAGAGATTGAAGATCGGGTGCACCGACACGAGGTCCATATGAGCGTCGTAGAAGGCGTCGAGGGTACCGACGTCACGCCAGTAACCGCGGTCTCGATCGGTGGCGCCGGGAACGACGTTGTCCTTGAAGTCGTAGACCGACGCCTCACCCGCCGCGACCAAGGCGGGAATGATGTCTCCGCCCATGTCGTGGTCGGAATCGGAGTTCTCGGAATCAGCGCGGATGGCGTCCACGAGCACCTTGGTGGTGAACACATAGTTACCCATGGACGCGAACGTGGAATTTGGGTCGTCCGGTGTCCCGGGAGGATGGGCGGGCTTTTCCAGGAACTGCGTGATGCGTCCGGACTCGTCACTGTCGATGCAGCCGAAAGCGAAAGCCTCACTTCGCGGTACACGAATACCCGCGACCGTCACGCCTGCCCCGGATTCGATGTGGTGCTGCACCATCTGTTCCGGATCCATCCGGTACACGTGGTCGGCACCGAAAACCACGATGTACTCGGGGTCCTCGTCGTAAACGAGATTGAGCGACTGCAGGATTGCGTCGGCACTGCCGGTGTACCAGCGCGGCCCGAGCCGCTGCTGGGCCGGGACCGGAGTGATGTACTCACCCGCGAACCCGGACAATCGCCACGTCTGCGAAATGTGACGGTCGAGTGAATGTGACTTGTATTGCGTCAACACACAAATACGCAGATATCCCGCGTTGACAAGGTTGCTCAACACGAAGTCGATAAGTCGATATGCACCTCCGAAGGGCACTGCGGGCTTCGCTCTGTCCGCGGTCAGCGGATACAAGCGTTTGCCCTCGCCCCCGGCGAGCACGATTCCAAGCACATGCGGCTGGCTTCTCACACCGCTAACCTATCCGCACTGGTGAACTCCCGCTAGCGAAGCAGTCCGAGAGGTCCGATCGTGTCCCCCTCCGAACGGTCGGGGATAACGCGATCGGTAGCCGGATCGACCACGGGCGGTTAGGTTTAGCGCGTGCGAGTCGCAATGATGACCAAGGAATACCCGCCGGAGATCTACGGCGGTGCAGGAGTACACGTAACCGAGCTCGTCGCTCAGATGAAGCGGTTGTGCGAGGTCGACGTGCACTGCATGGGCGCCCCGCGCGAAGGCGCGATCGTCCACTCTCCCGACCCCGCTCTCGCCGGATCCAACCCAGCCTTGACGACGCTCTCCACCGAGTTGCGGATGGCGGACGCCGCGGCCGGTGTCGACATCGTCCACTCCCACACCTGGTACACCGGACTGGCCGGGCATCTCGCGTCGGCTCTCTACGACGTGCCGCACATCCTCACCGCGCACTCACTCGAGCCCAGACGCCCGTGGAAGGCCGAACAGCTAGGCGGCGGCTATCGGATCTCGTCGTGGTCCGAACGCAACGCCGTCGAGCACGCAGACGCGATCATCGCCGTCAGTTCAGGTATGCGACTCGACGTCCTCGACGCGTACCCCGCCGTCGATCCGAGTCGCGTTCACGTAGTGCGCAACGGAATCGACACCGAGGTATGGCATCCCGGGGGATCTGCGCCGGGAGCGCCGTCCGCACTCGCGTCGATCGGGGTCGACCCCGCAAAACCCATCGTGGCCTTTGTCGGACGGATCACGAGGCAGAAGGGCGTCGGGCACCTCGTCGCGGCAGCACACCACTTCGACCCGGAGATTCAGCTCGTGCTGTGCGCCGGCGCTCCCGATACGCCGGAGATCGCCGCCGAAACGGAGAAGGCAGTGGCCGAACTCGCCAGACATCGGGGCAATGTCTACTGGGTGCGCGAGATGCTCCCGACCGAGCAGATCAGGGAAATACTCTCGGCAGCAACGGTATTCGTCTGCCCTTCGGTGTACGAGCCCCTCGGAATCGTCAATCTCGAAGCCATGGCGTGTGAGACCGCCGTGGTCGCTTCCGATGTCGGCGGTATCCCCGAGGTGGTCGCCGACGGCGTCACCGGTCGACTCGTGCACTACAACGCCTACGAGCCGAACGCATTCGAGGAATCACTCGCTGCCACCGTCAATGCCGTTGTCGCCGACCGAGAAGGCGCCGACGCGATGGGTCGTGCGGGCAGAATCCGTGCTATCGACGAGTTCTCCTGGGCCGAAATCGCCAAGCAGACGCTCGAGGTCTACGCGGACGCCGTCACGAGACGCTGATCCGCGTCAGATCTTGCGATAGGTCGAGACCGTCGCCGACGCGGTGACGGTGCTCGGCTGCGGCAGCTTCGCCACGGCGGCAGCCAGATCGGCGGGCGTCAGGTGCCTCGCCGACGGTCCCATCCCCACCAAGTCGAGGACGTCCTGGTGTGAGAGTGACATCGTGAACTCGACCTCGTCGCTGCTCACGCGCTCGAACAAGCCGGCCATCGACGATTCGAGACGTTCCACCTTGCGATCGTCGACCTTGACCATCTCGAGAATGTCGATCAGCTCGCGCAGATGCCTGTCGGTGGGCGTCAGGACCACCAGAACGCCGTCATCGGCGAGAACTCGATGGGACTGCGGACCGTTGCGTGGAGCGAACACACAGAGCACGTGGGAGAGCACTCCGTCTCGAATCGGAAGTGGTTGCCAGACGTCCGCGACGATCGAGCCGATCCTTTCGTGGATCTTCGCCGCTCGCCGTGCCGCGAACTTGGACACGTCCAAGGCTATTGCCCGAGAATCAGGCAGCGAATCCACGACGTGTGCGAGGTATTGTCCTGTGCCTGCACCGATTTCGACGATCCGCGCAAGATCCGCCCCTGCCGTCGTCGCGCAGGCCCGGGAAACGGCATCCATCAGCGGGCCGAAGTGGCCGGCGCCGAGAAGTCGTGCACGCGCGGCGATCATCTCGGCACTGTCGCCGGTGAACTTCGTGGCACCGCCACTGATCAGGCTCACGTAACCCTGGCGAGCCACGTCGAATCGATGTCCGCGATCGCACTCGGCGGCGCCGTCCACCAATTCCAACTCAGCAGCGCACTGCGGGCAGGACAGTAGATCGACCACGGCGGCAAGCATTGATCCGTCCTTTCGGCTACCGGCGGTGCGCACACTTCAGGCCCCGTACCGAAACGGATACGGAGCCTGCGTGCAATCACGTGCTGTTGTTCGTACTGCTACAACCTGGACCCGACTAGCTGGTGACGTTCGTGAGTTCCACACCGAGCGCTGCAGCTTCATCCGGGGTCAGCTCGACGACGAGGCGTCCGCCACCCTCGAGTGGAACCCGCATGACGATTCCTCGTCCCTCTTTGGTTGCTTCGAGGGGACCGTCCCCGGTCCGGGGCTTCATGGCCGCCATCCTCTGCTCCCTCCAGATCTGCGCTGCATTGCTCTGCGCCTCGACTAACGGTGCGCCCCGCCAACAATCAGCGAGGCTCGTACCCTCCATTGTTCCCTATGGATGCAGGAACCGGGAATCTGAGTCACATTTAGGGGTGTTCAGTCGACCGTCACACCTGCGCCGGAACCCAGCAATCAGCCACGTGATCGTCGACCATTCCGGTAGCCTGCATGAGCGCATAAGCCGTGGTAGGACCCACAAACTTGAACCCGCGTCGCTTGAGTTCCTTAGCCATGGCAGTCGACTCGGGAGTGACCGCCGGAACCTCTGCAATTGATGTCAGTCGTCTGGTGCGTCGAGGCGGCGAGAACGACCAGAGTAACGAATCGAGGTCCAGATCGGGTGAATTCACGAGCACTCGGGCGTTGGAAATCGTCGCCTCGATCTTCGCGCGATTGCGGACGATCGCGGCATCGGAGAGCAATCTCTCCACATCCGCAACTCCGTACGCTGCGACCTTGTCCGGATCGAACCCGTCGAAGGCTTCGCGGAACGCCTCGCGTTTGCGCAGAATCGTGATCCAAGAAAGCCCCGATTGGAATGCTTCGAGGGCGAGCCGCTCGAACAGTTCGTCGCGCCCGTGCAGCGGACGCCCCCACTCCTCGTCGTGATAGTCGCGGTACAGCGAGTCACCGGGCGTCTCGACCACCCAGCCGCACCGAACCAGTCCGTCTGCCATCAGCCCTGGGAATCCTTCGCTTCGGATTCGGTCTCAGGCGCCTCCTGCGTTGCTTCGGCCTTGGCCGGAGCATCCGCCTTCACCAGAACCTCGGACTTCTCGTCACGGCCCAGTTGCGCACGCAGAGAATCGATTTCCAACCCGAGGCGATGCAGGGCCCAATCCACTTCACTCGCCTTGTATCCACGCAACACCTGCTGAAAACGAAGAGCGTCGACATCCGCCCCGGTGACGTCCTCTGCCGGGAGTACGGTCGCCGTCGTGCCAGGAGGCAGCGGCGGCAGCTCTTCCGAGCGCCCGAACACAGCGCTGGCGGCGAGGAAGATCATCGCGCCGACCAGTGCCATGACAATCAGGTACAGGAGGATCGTCATCATGAACCGATACTCCCATACCCGAGTGTGAGCGGTCAGACCCCCGCGGTGCGCACTATCGAATTCATCGGGGGTCGATCGAGTAGCGAAACCTCAGTGGTCTCGGGCACGAAAGAATCGCCGTCGACCAGGAATTGGGTCAACCCGGCACCCGAATCCTCGATCCCGCACCGCCGGAGCATCGTTCCGATGATCTGCCGGCTCATCACGCCGAGGTCGGCGAGCGGCCGGTTGCGATGCTTGCGCACACCGAGATTGACCTGACCGATCGCCGCCAGCCCCAACGTGTCGTACGTGTCGAGCAGAAGGCCGATCTCGACGCCGTAGCCGGGCGCAAACGGAACAGCCGACAGCAGCTCACGGGTGCCCGCGTATTCACCGCCCAATGGTTGCAGTACCGACGTGAGTTCGGGCCGCAGCGCAGCCAACATGGGCCGCGCAACCAATTCCGTGACTCGTCCGCCGCCGTTGGCGTCCTCCGTGCCGCTCACGCGCAGCGGACGGCGGTAGTAGCCCTTCACCAGATGGATGCCGTCCACCGTGAGCAGCGGCCCCAGCAGTTTGGGCACGAACGCCGGATCGGGATTGATGAGATCGGAGTCGACGAATGCGATCAGATCGCCGGTCGTTGCGGCGACCGAACGCCACAGCACCTCACCCTTGCCCGCGGTCGGCGGGATGGACGGGACTGCGCTCTCACGACTGATCACCGTCGCCCCCGCCGCGCGAGCACGCTCGGCGGTACGGTCGGTCGAACCGGAATCGAGAACGATCAGCTCGTCGACCAAACCACCGAGCAACGGATGAATGGTGTCGACCACCGCAGCAACGGTGTCCTCTTCGTTGAGCGCGGGCAACACCACCGAGACGGTTCGGCCACCCTTCGCCCGTTCGAGTTCGGCGACCGTCCAACTCGGATGGTCCCAACTGTTGGCTTCTGCCCATACGCGGGTCGGGCCCGCACCGGTGATGCTCATGCCAGACCTCGAACCGTACGTACCGGGGCACGGCGTCCTTGGATCGCGGCCACCATGTCGACTACTCGACGGGTGGACGCCACCTCGTGAACACGGAACACCCGGGCGCCGCCAGCCGCGGCCATTGCTGTCGCTGCCAATGTTCCCTCCAACCTCTCGGAAAGCTCCACACCAAGAGTCTCCCCGATGAAGTCCTTATTGCTCAGCGCCATCAGCACTGGCCACCCGGTGTTTACAAGAACGTCCACTTTTCGCAACAACTCGAGCCCGTGGAAGGTGTTCTTACCGAAATCGTGAGTGGGATCGATCAGAATCGCGTCACGCGGCACTCCGAGTGCCAGGGCGCGTTCTGCCGCCGACACGACCTCGGTGACCACATCTGCGACGACGTCGTCGTAGCGGACACGGTGCGGACGGGTGCGCGGAACCGCGCCACCCGTGTGCGAGCAGACGATCCCGGCACCAGTCTCGGCGGCAACCAGGACGAGGTCGGGATCCGCACCCGCCCACGTGTCGTTGATCAGGTCGGCGCCCTCGCCCCGTGCCAAACGCGCGACGCCGCTCCGCCAGGTGTCGACGCTGATGATCAGCTCGGGGTACTTGGCCCTGATCGCGGCGACGAACGGAACGACTCGCCTGACCTCCTCGTCGGCGTCGACGAGGTCACCTGGCCCGGCTTTCACTCCCCCGATGTCCACCAGATCGGCGCCCTCGTCGACGGCCCTGTCGACGGCAGCCATCGCTGCCGAATCCGAGAACGTCGCGCCCTGGTCGTAGAAGGAATCGGGAGTGCGGTTGACGATCGCCATCACCAATGCACGGTCGACCGCGACCGGACGCCCACACAGCGTGGGCGCCGGACCTGGCTGCGCGGTAGAACCGGAGAGTGAAGACATGCCACTCATACTGGCATGACGGAACTCGGTCTAGCCCTTGGGTACCGAGCCCGCCGCGACCTTTCCGACGTATTCGTCGTACGAGTCCACATAACCACCCTCGCGGCCTTCGAGAACGTGCAGAGTGTCGGCGCCGACGTCGTAACCCTCGTTGCGCAATTCCACCTTGCGCGACTTGAAAGTGCTGGTGTGTTCGAGTGAGTCGACGATGCGGATGAACAGCGGGACCGCGTAGTTGGGAAGCTTGCCGTAGAGGTGAGCTGCAACTTCGCTTCCCTCGAAGCTCTGCCCGTCCCGTAGCTTCACCGCCGCCATGCCCGCGCGACCGTCGGTGCCCGGAATCTCGACGCCGTAGACAACCGCTTCCTCGACGGCCGGGTGCGAACTCAGTGCGCCCTCGACCTCCGTGGTGGCAACGTTCTCGCCCTTCCAACGGAAGGTGTCGCCGAGACGGTCGACGAAGGCGACGTGGCCCCATCCCTGCTTGCGCACCAGGTCTCCGGTATCGAACCAGGTGTCGTCGTCCTTGAATCCGCCGCGCACCAGCTTGCTGTTGCTCGCGGCTTCGTCGGTGTAACCGTCGAAAGGCGCTCGGTCCGTGACCTTGGACAGCAGGAGCCCGACCTGACCCGTGGACACCTTGCGAAGGCGACCATCAGCTCCACGCAACGCTTTTCCGGTGTCCTCGTCGAACTCCACGACGGCGTGCGGCAACGGACAGATGCCGGCCGTCTTGTCGACGTTGAGTGCGTTGACGAACGCGATGTTGCATTCGCTGGCACCGTAGAACTCGGCGACGCGGGGAATGCCGAAGCGCTGGGTGAATTCGGCCCAGATCTCCGGGCGCAGACCGTTACCCACCATCAGCCGAACAGCATTGTCGCTGTCGGTCGGCTTGACCGGCTGGTTGAGCAGATAGCGGCACAGTTCGCCGATGTAGGTGAACGCGGTCGCCTTGTTGAGTGCGATGTCGTCCCAGAACCGCGAGGCGGAGAACTGACGTCCGATCGCGATTGTCGCGCCGGACGCGAGCACCGAGGACAACGAGACCGTCAACGCGTTGTTGTGGTAGAGCGGCAGGCAGCAGTACAGAGTGTCCGAGCCGCGCAAGCGCACGCCCATCAACCCGAGGCCCGACATCGACTTCAGCCAACGGAAGTGAGTCATCAAGCTGGCCTTGGGCATTCCCGTGGTACCCGAGGTGAAGATGTAGAACGCCTTCTCCTTCGCGAGCACCTCGGCGGTGACCGCCGGGTTGGCGGCATCAGCCGTCTTCGCCAGATCCGCGAGTTCACTGACGAGAAGCTGCTTCGGTCCGGTAAACCCCGCCGGCAAGGATTCGAGGGCCTCTTCGCACTCGTCGGCGACCACCAGGACGCGCGCGTCGAGCAGCGTAAGGCTGTGTGCCAGAACGTCGTCGCGCTGGTTGTAGTTCAACATGCCCGCAGCCGCGCCGAGTTTGACGGCGGCCAACGCGATCAGCAGGGCTTCGGGGGTGTTCTTTGCCAGCACTCCGACGACGTCTCCGCGATCGACTCCTCGTCCGCGGAGGACGTCGGCGTAGCGGTTCACCAGTTCGTTGGCCTCCGCGTAACTGGTCGCGTGGCCCTCGAACCGGATGAACGGGCGCGACGGGTGCGCGTGCGC
Organism: Rhodococcus sp. APC 3903; assembly: GCF_030407755.1. Taxonomy (NCBI): domain Bacteria; kingdom Bacillati; phylum Actinomycetota; class Actinomycetes; order Mycobacteriales; family Nocardiaceae; genus Rhodococcus; species Rhodococcus sp. APC 3903. Next base: position 6,215 of record NZ_JASDCV010000021.1, on the reverse strand, counting down.
GGCCTTCTGGAAGATCAACCCGATCGATTCCTTGGCCGAAGGCTTGCGGGTGAGCCCGGCGGCCCCCCGCGCCAGGATCGGCACCTCGGTGATCATCGACGGCAGTTTTGCCGCCAGATCCAGCAGGCCGACGGTCGAACGGGCTTCCGAACTCATGGCTCCCCTAACACGTATCCGGCGCCCATTCGGCCGCCCAGTCTGCGGCCACCTTACTTCACGGTAATAAAGCCCGCCATGCCCCAGGTCAGGGTTTCACGCAGGCGTCTGATCAGGATCTGACGCACGCGTCGAGCGCAGCCTCGACGTCCGTCCGCACCAACAGAGTGTCCAAAGCCTGACGCCCGACGAAGCCGGTCCCGTCGAGCTTGTTCAACCACTCGAGCAGGCCGGTGAAGTGCCCGACGGGATCGAGCATCACCACTGGCTTCTCGTGCATTCCGAGGTAGCCGGCGGTCCACGTCTCGAACAGCTCTTCCAGCGTCCCGATTCCGCCCGGCAGCGTGATGAACGCGTCGGCGTGATCTTCCATCAGCTTCTTGCGCTCGCGCATGGTGTCCGTGACGATCAGCTCGTCGGCATCGACGTCGGCTACTTCCTTGTGCACCAGGGCCTTCGGAATGACGCCGACGGTCCAGGCGCCCGCCGCGCGAGCGGACTCGGCGACAGCGCCCATCATCGAGACGTTGCCACCGCCCGAGACCAACTGCCATCCGCGTCGACCGATCGCGGTTCCCACCTCGGCAGCCAATGCCAGGAACGATTCGTCCACCGGACCCGACGCGCAGTAGACGCAGATCGAGTACTTCTTGTCGGAATCGGTCACCATTCTTCTTCTTTCCCCAGATCTGCGGCCTCGTCGACGCCCTTGTCGGCGTTGAGGACGATTCGTACTGCTTCTTCCACACTGTCGGTGACGTGCAGCAAGTTCACGTCGCCCTCGGAAATCTTGCCGTCACGCTCGAGGGTGCCGCGAATCCAGTCGACGAGTCCGGACCAGTACTCGGTACCGAACAGGACGATCGGGAAGCGCGTGACCTTGTGGGTCTGCACCAGGGTCAGTGCTTCGAACAGCTCGTCGAGTGTTCCGAAGCCACCCGGCAGGCAGATGAATGCCTGGGAGTACTTCACGAACATCGTCTTGCGTGCGAAGAAGTACCGGAAGTTGATTCCGAGATCCACCCACTCGTTGAGTCCCTGCTCGAACGGCAGCTCGATGCCGAGACCGATCGAGTATCCGCCCGCCTCGCTGCAACCGCGGTTGGCAGCTTCCATGACTCCCGGTCCACCGCCGGTGATGACGGCGTATCCGGCTTCGGCCAAAGCCGTTCCCAGCTCACGGCCGGATTGGTACTCGGGATGATCGACCGTGGTGCGTGCCGAACCGAACACCGTCACCGCACGCGGGACCTCGGCGAGTGCGCCGAAACCTTCGATGAATTCGCTCTGGATACGCAGCACACGCCACGGATCGGTGTGTACCCAGTCCGTGGGTCCGCGCTTGTCGAGCAAGCGCTGATCGGTCGTGGTCTTCTCGTCTTTGCGCTTGCGTCGAAGCTGAACGGGCCCGCGGTGCTTGATCGACGAGCTCTGCTTCTTCGAAGCCGAATTCTTCTCTGGTGCCATGCGGCAAGGCTAACGGTCAGGCCGACAGATACTTCCTCAGCACGGCCGCGACGTCGGTGATCTGCTGCACCGGAACGTGCTCGTCGCGCTTGTGTGCGAGGTTCGGATCACCCGGTCCGTAGTTCACGGCAGGAATGCCGAGCGCCGAGAACCTGGACACGTCGGTCCACCCGTACTTCGCACGGAACTGACCACCGGCCGCCTCGATCAGGGCGGCAGCGGACGGGTTCGCCAAGCCAGGCAGCGCGCCGGGCGAGGAGTCGGTGACCTCGAATCCGAGGCCCAGACCGTCGAACACTTCGCGCACATGCGCCTCGGCTTGTACCTCACTGCGATCGGGCGCGAATCGGAAGTTGACGTCCATCTCGGCTTCGTCCGGGACGACGTTTCCGGCGACCCCGCCAGAAATCCGCACCGCCGACAAACCTTCGCGGTAGCCGCAACCGTCGATGTCGACCGAGCGCGGCTGGTAACTCGACAACCGCTCCAACGCACCGCCGAACTTGTGAATGGCGTTGTCCCCCAGCCAGGACCTGGCCGAATGTGCGCGAGTTCCCGAAGCCGTCAACCGAACCCGCATCGTGCCCTGGCACCCGGCCTCGATGAAACCGGCCGTCGGCTCACCGAGAATTGCGACGTCGGCCGCGAGCCATTCCGGGATCTCGCGTTCGATCCGTCCCAGGCCGTTGAAGGTTGCGGCGATCTCTTCGCAGTCGTAGAAAACCAGGGTCAGATCGTGGGCCAGGTTCTCGATGGTGGCCGCCAGGTGCAGAAAGACCGCATCGCCCGACTTCATGTCCACGGTCCCGCAGCCGTGCAGGATGTCGCCGTCACGCCGCGAAGGGACATTGTCCGCGATGGGCACCGTATCCAGATGTCCGGCGAGCATGACGCGACTGGGCAAACCACGCGAGGTCCGCGCCAACACGGCGTTGCCGTTGCGGATGATCTCGAAGCCCGAAGTCTGCTCACGCAGCGCATCCTCGACGGCCTGCGCGATGACGGATTCGTCGTGCGAGACGCTGGGGATGTCGACCAGGGCGGCCGTCAAGTCGATGGGGTCCGAAGCAAGATCGAGGATGCTCACACGCACCAGCCTAGGCCGGTGCACCCACCACCCAGTAATCTCTAGTCCCGTGAGCGCACAGGGAGCAACAGCAGTAGGTATCGCCAACGTGACCGCGGACGGAACCGTCCTCGACACCTGGTTCCCGGCACCGGAGCTGGGAACATTCGACAAGACCGGTACCGAGAACGTCGAGGGAACAGACATTCCTTCCGATCTTGCACTGCTGGCAGGCACTGACGACGCTCGCGAGGTCTCGCAGGTCGTCGTCCGCACCACCATCGCCGATCTCTCCAAGGCACCGGTCGACGCACACGACGTCTACCTGCGCCTCCACCTCCTCTCGCACCGTCTCGTCGCACCCCACGGCGTCAACCTCGACGGCCAGTTCGGCCTGCTCAGCAACGTCGTGTGGACCAACTTCGGCCCGTGCGCCGTCGAAGGCTTCGAGCAAGTTCGCTCGCGTCTGCGCATCCGCGGCGTCGTGACCGTGTTCAGTGTCGACAAGTTCCCCCGCATGGTCGACTACGTCGTGCCGTCCGGAGTGCGTATCGGTGACGCGGACCGTGTCCGACTCGGTGCGCACCTCGCCAGCGGAACGACCGTCATGCACGAAGGCTTCGTCAACTTCAACGCCGGCACCCTCGGTAACTCGATGGTCGAAGGCCGCATCTCCGCGGGCGTCGTCGTCGACGACGGATCCGATGTTGGCGGCGGCGCCTCGATCATGGGCACCCTCTCCGGCGGCGGCAAGGAAACCATCTCCCTCGGCAAGCGCTGCCTCCTCGGCGCAAACGCCGGCCTCGGCATTTCGCTCGGCGACGACTGCGTCCTCGAAGCGGGCCTCTATGTCACCGCGGGCACCAAGGTCACCGGCCCGGACGGCACCGTCGTCAAGGCCAAGGAACTCAGCGGCAAGTCGAACCTTCTCTTCCGTCGTAACTCGGTCTCGGGTGCCGTCGAGGTCGTGCCGTGGAAGGGCACCGGCGTCGAACTGAACGCTGCTTTGCACGCCAACGACTGATGACTGGCACCGACGTCTCCGACGGAACAACCACTGCTCTCGGCCACGGTCTCAAGGTCCGCCATCTGACGATGATGGGCCTGGGCTCGGCCATCGGCGCCGGCCTGTTCCTCGGAACCGGCGTCGGTATCGCCAAGGCCGGCCCGGCCGTCCTGATCTCCTACATCCTTGCGGGCGCCGTCGTGGTGTTCGTGATGCGCATGCTCGGTGAGATGGGAGCTGCGATCCCGGCCAGCGGTTCCTTCTCTCACTACGCCCGCCTGGGGATCGGCGAGTGGGCCGGCTTCGTGATGGGCTGGCTCTACTGGTTCATGCTGATCATGGTGCTGGGTGCCGAGATCACCGGAGCCTCGGCGATCGTGAACGACTGGGTGCCGTCGATCCCGCAATGGGTTGTCGCCCTGGTATTCGTGGTGTTCTTCGCCGTGGTGAACCTGGCCAAGGTCAGCAACTTCGGTGAGTTCGAGTTCTGGTTCGCCGCAATCAAAGTCACCGTCATCATCGCCTTCCTCGTCATCGGCGTCCTGCTGGTGTTCGGCATCCTCCCCGATACCGATCCGGTCGGTACCAGCAATCTGTTCGGGCAGGGCGGCTTCATGCCCAATGGGTTGTCCGGCATTGCCGCAGGACTGCTCGTCGTGGCGTTCGCCTTCGGTGGGATCGAGATCGTCACCATCGCGGCAGCCGAATCCGAGAATCCGGAACGCTCCATCGCCGTCGCTGTGCGAAGCGTCGTGTGGCGCATCAGTGTCTTCTACATCGGTGCCATCTCCATCATGGTTCTGGTGCTGCCCTGGAACGACCCCGAACTCGAGAGCGGCCCGTTTGTGGCCGTCTTGAACAAGGCGAACATTCCGGGTGTTGCCGGGTTCATGGAACTCGTCGTAGTGGTGGCGTTGCTTTCCGCCTTCAACGCCAACATCTACGGCACCTCCCGGATGGCGTTCTCACTTTCGCGCCGCGGCGACGGACCCGCTTTCATGGCGAAACTGTCGAGCACCGGAGTTCCGACCAATGCCGTTCTGCTGTCGGTGTTCTTCGGCTTCGTCAGCGTCCTGCTCAACTGGCTGCTCCCCGACGACCTGCTCGGCATCCTGCTCAACGCAGTCGGCGCCGCGCTGCTCGTCATCTGGATCTTCATCGTCGTCTCGCATCTGCGACTGCGTAAACAACTCGAAGCGTCGGGCAAGCTGACAGTTCGTATGTGGCTGTTCCCGTATCTGAGCTACGCGACTCTCGCGATGCTTGGCATCTTCGTCGTCCTCATGCTCTTCGACGCCGATGCCCGTGCACAGTTGATCTCGACCACCGTGTTGTTCCTCGTGATCGCGGCATTGGGTTTCCTGAACGCCCGTTGGCGTAAGCAGAATCAGCCCGCCTGATCCGTTCGCCTATGCATCCCGCCTGTTCACGACGACGATGCTGAGGCCGAATACGACGAGCACGAAGAGGGCGAAGTAGACCAGGCTGCCCCAGGGTCCCCAGTGGAAGTCGACGCTACCGCCGGAACCGAGAAAGTTGTTGGCGTTCATGAACGGCAGGAACGGCATGATCTTCTCGCCGGTACTTCCGAACAGGTTGAAAAGATTCTCGATCAGCAAGGGCCACAACAGCAGTAATGCGATCGCACCTGCAGACTGCCGGAGCAACGCGCCCACTCCTACGGCTAGAACTACGCAGAAGAACGCGTAGATCGGTGTTCCGTAGACGACCCGCCAGTTATCGTCGCCAGACAGAGTCAAGAATCTTCCGGCGTCACCTGATGTGGCCTTCGTGAGAGCGAAAGCGCCGAACGACAATACGAGAGTCAAGACCGCTCCGAAACCACCGATGAGGCCCGCTTTGGCGATGAGCACCGAAGCGCGGTTCGGAACTGCCTGGAATGTTGTTCGGATTGTCCCGAAGCGATATTCGCTGGTGATCGCGAGAGCCGCCATGATCATCAGAACCAACACACCGAAGCCGGTCACTCCACTGAGCGCCCCCGACACTGTCGGCATCATTGCACCATTGGGGCTACTGAGCGACGACTTGGCGCTCAGTCCGAAAACCGTAGCGAGTCCCAACCCGAGCACGATGATGATGATCGTGCACCACAACGGTGATTTGGTCGTGGTGATCTTGATACGTTCAGCACTGAGAACAGCCATTACAGTGCACCTCCCATAGCCTGCTGTGTGTATGCGTTCTGAGTTTCGGGGACTGCTTCGATACCGGACGCGTGGTACTGGACATCGTCTCCGGTCAACTTCATGAACGCATCCTCGAGCGACCCCTGCTGAGACGCCAACTCGTACAACACGATTCCCTGCGAACCAGCCAAACCACCGATCACGTCAGTGGTCGAATCCACGACCACCAACGCCGGCGCAACACCGGAACCGTCCTCACGCACCGTCAACCCCTGCGAGAGCAACACACTGCGCAACGCATCGAGCTGAGGACTACGCACCCGCACCGTCGACTCCGACGAGCGATCCACGAACTCCGCCACCGTCGAAT